>JALHQM010000006.1:20871-52628 GCA_022841965.1 Hyphomicrobium sp.
GATGCGGTCGTTTACGTCAGGGCCGACAAGAAGAACGCCTACGGCGACGTTATGGAGCTGCTTGGCCAAGTGGGCCAAAGCGGCTTCGCGCGCGTTTCATTGTTGTCGCAACAGCCAGGCGCAGGTGCCCCTGGCGGAACCGCCGCGCCAGTGGCCGCGCCCGCCAGCCCTGCCGCCGTAACACCTTAACCGGGGATCGTATCTGACGGTGCCGATGCTTAAGCCCCTTACTTGGCTGCTGTCGTTTGGAGCACATGCCGTGTTTGCGGCGTGGCTTGTGGTCGTGCCCGGCGGCGCGGCCCTCGACTCGGGCGAGGGCCAGGACGATTTCGTGGTCGAGCAGGGAATTGCCATCGAAGGCCTCGACATGTGGGGCCAAGACGAACAGACGGTGCAGGCCATCGAAGCCGAGCCGCTGGAGGCCAGCGAAGCCCGGCCGGCGATCGAAGAGGTCAAGGAACTCGAAGAGGTCGAGGAGACCACGGTGATCGGCTCGGAGACGGGGCCGGAGCAGGAGATCGAGGAGGTCAAACCGGAGCCGGTGACCGAGCCGGTGCCGCCGCAGGTTGCAACGGTCGAACAGGTTGCTCAGATCGCCGTGGAGGAGAAGCGGGCGGCCAGCGCGGTGAAATCGGGCGGCGATGCGACGGCGCATAGCAAATATCTGGGCAAACTGCGTACGCACCTTGAGAAGCGCAAGCTCAACCCGCGCACCCGCAAGGTCGGGACGGCGATCGTGCGGTTTACGGTGGACGCCAGTGGGCAGCTGTTAACGAGCGAAATTGCACTAAGTTCGGGTAACAAGCAGCTCGACGATGCGGCGATTGCATCGGTCGAGCGTTCGGCCCCCTTTCCAGCGATGCCGCAGGATCTGGATCAACAGCCGATGGTGGTTTCGGTGCCGTTCCGGTTTACCGTACGCTGATTTTCAGCAACTCCGATAAAACCTTATTACGTGCATTAACCATGCCTTATCCATTCGCCGATAGGCTCAGATCGATTGTCTGACCTTTGGTACATCCATGATCGGCGGAGCTATTTTTAAGCAGAACAACGTTTCGTTGATGGGGGAGTATGCCTCTCTCGTCGGCGACGCGATTATGCGCCAGCGGACGCGCGAAGCGGAACATGCTGCCCGGATCGAGGCCGAACTCGCCAGTCGCGTCAAAAGCGAATTCATTTCCAATATGAGCCATGAGCTCAGGACGCCGCTCAATACGATGATGGGCTTTTCCAAGCTCATCAGCGAACATGACAAGCGGCCCCTGCCGGACGCGGAAATCGTTGAGTATGCCAAGCTGATCAACGACGCGGCGGGACATCTGCTGTCGGTGATCAACGACATTCTCGATCTCTCCAAGCTGCAGAGTGGGCGCTACACGCTGGATTCGAGTGAGATTAACGTCGAGGACGTGCTGCAGCTGGCCTACACGGCGAACAGGAATGCGGCGCGAGAGGCGGGCGTCAGCCTCGATCTCGAAGTTGCTGCGAATCTGCCGATCATCCGCGGCGATGCGGTCAAGTTGCAGCAGGCGTTTCACAATCTCATCTCCAATGCGATCAAATTCACGCTCCAGGGCGGGGCGGTCAAGATCGAAGCCATTCGCCTTGCGGAGGGCGGTCTGGCCGTGGTCGTTCGTGACACCGGTGTCGGCATGACGCCGGACGAGGTGAAGCTTGCAACGACGCCGTTCGGTCAGGTCGACGGAAAGCGGACCCGTTGGCGCGAGGGGGCTGGACTCGGCCTGCCGATTGCGCGCGCGCTCATCGAATTGCACGGCGGTCAGATCAAAATTCAGAGCGTAAAGGGCAGGGGCACCGAAGTAGGTGCGCTGCTGGCGTCTGCATCGACAATGACGATCCGGGAGGCGCGCGATGTGCTGCTCGGAAACGGCGGCGTCTCTTGATCCAGGAGACTGAAGGGCCATGAACGAAATGATCCATGATTTGATTGCCAGCAGCGGCGCAGGCGGAACGATGACGCACTTTGACGGCTCGATCGGCCGCATCGTCTCCGTGACGGGCTCCAAGGCCATTGTGTTGCTCGATTCCCCACGAGACGGGTCCGTTCGCAATATTCAGGACCGTCCGGAAATGGGCACCCTGCTGGCAATCGACACGGCCAATACGGTCGTGCTCGCAATCGTTTCGGCTCTGAGCGTGCCGGTCCCTGCGCAGCGCGACGGGGAGAGTGAAATCTGGATCGCTGAATTGGGACTTGCCGGCGAACTCTGGCGCGGCACCGATGGTGGGGCTGCAAGCTTCAACCGCGGCGTGACGGTCTATCCGGGTCTGGGCGACCGGGTGCGCGTGGCGACGAAGGTGGAGCTGACATTGGCGTTTTGCGGTTCGAGCGCCCGCTCGGTTCGGGTGGGCTGCATCCGGCAGGACTCTTCGATCGATGCGCGCGTGCGCGTGGACGATCTTCTCGGCAAGCATTTTGCCATTCTGGGCACCACCGGCACCGGTAAATCGTGCACCACGGCGCTGATCTTGCGAGCGATCCTGGAGGACCATCCGGCGGCGCACATCGTTCTGCTCGATCCCCACAACGAGTATGCCACCGCGTTCGGTGAACTTGCCGAAGTCATCAGCCCTTGGAACATGCAGCTGCCGTTGTGGTTGCTCAACTTCGAAGAGGCCATTGAAGTCCTCGTGGGCGATCCTGAGCGCAAGCACGAGATCGAAATTCTGCAGGAACTCATTCCGCTCGCCAAGAGCCGCTATGCGGCCGGGCGTCAGGCGGAAAATCAGAAGCTGCGGCGCGGCATTCTCGACCATGGCCGTTTCACCGTCGACACGCCTGTTCCCTACCGCATTTCGGACCTGACCGGCCTCATCGACGAGCGCATGGGCAAGCTGGAGAACAAGCGCGATCTGGCGCCGTACCGGAATTTGAAGTCACGGATCGATACGATTTCGCAGGATGGACGCTATGCGTTCATGTTCGGGTCGCTCACGGTCTATGACGGCATGGCGCAGATCCTGTCGCGCATCTTCCGCGTGCCGGTGCAGGGCAAGCCGATCACGATCCTCGAATTGACCGGCATTCCGACCGAAATCGTCAACGTTGTCGTTTCGGTGCTGTGCCGCATGACGTTCGATTTCGCGCTGTGGAGCGAGGGCAAGGTGCCCGTGACGCTCGTGTGCGAAGAAGCGCACCGCTACGTGCCTCTCAATGCAAATGCCGGCTTCGAACCGTGCAAACGGGCCATCGCGAAGATTGCCAAGGAAGGCCGCAAGTACGGCGCCTCGTTGTGTATCGTCACACAGCGTCCCGCGGAAATCGACCCAACCATTTTGTCTCAGTGCAACACTGTCTTTGCGCTGCGCATGTCGAATGATCGCGACCAGGCGATTGTTTCGTCGGCGATCTCGGATACGGGTTCCGGCCTTCTCGAATTCCTGCCCGCCCTTGGTCAGCGCGAGGCGCTGGCGTTTGGTGACGGCGTTGCACTTCCAGTGCGCATCAAGTTCGATGAGCTGCCGCGTGACCGGCTTCCGCGCTCGTCGACAGCGAAATTCTCGGAAAAGTGGCAGATGTCGGTCGGCGACGAGAACTTCTTGGATCAGGTCGTCGAACGCTGGCGCTCGGCGGGCATCGGTCACGGCACCGATGTCAACCAACAGGCGACGATGCTCGCGGAAGCAATCAATATCAACAGTAGCCGGATGGACGGAGCTGAGCCGTCCGACCCGCATGCCCGGGCTCCGCAATCGAACGGTGGCTACCGTCCGGCTCCAACGCCTATTGGCGGAGTTGCGGTTGGTGCCGGATCAGGAGGAGCGGCGCGGCCCGCGGGCGGCAGTCTCTTGCGGCGTGAAATGGCTCCACTTCCGCCGCCACAGCAGCCGATGGCTGCAACTCCCGGCGGCGGCGACCGACAGTCGCTGCGTGATCGGCTGTTGAAACCCAACGCGCCGCGGTGATCAGAACAGATCGGCTGCTTCAGCCAGGAGCGGCTGTCTGAGGTCCTTTTCGGACAGGATCGCCGAAGCGTCATCTATGCCCCAGTCGATGGCGAGGGCGGGGTCGTTCCAGCGAATGCCGCGATCCAGCGCGGGCGCGTAGAGGTTCGTCACTTTGTAGATGACTTCCGTGTGCGCCTCGAGCGTGACGTAACCGTGCGCGAAGCCGGGCGGCACCCAGATCTGTTTCCAGTTTTCGGCCGAGATCTTGGCGGCGACGTGGCGCCCGAACGTGGGCGATGCGCGGCGGATGTCGACGGCCACGTCGAGGATGGCGCCACGCGAGACGCGGACCAGCTTGCCCTGGGCTGCGGGCTGCAACTGGAAGTGGAGGCCGCGGACGACGCCTTTGTCGACCGAATAGGCGTGATTGTCCTGTACGAAGTGAGCGTCGAAGCCGGTGTCACGCCACGTGCGCTCGTTGAACGTCTCGGAGAAGAAGCCCCGCTCATCGGCGAAGCGGCGCGGCGTGATGAGCCGCACATCCGGAATCGTCAGGGCTTCAATGTGCATCCGGCTCTGCCTGTTGCGTTCAGCGCTTTGGTTCGATGGATCGCATATCAATGACGCGCCCTGGATCGGCTGGAGCAGCGGATGCGGGTGGCGCTTGGGTGACTGGGCTGGGGCTAACGGTTGTCTGCGCCGTAGCGGCCGGTTCGGCGCTTTCGCGCTCCTTGGCCAGATAGCGGCGCCAGCCCAAAGGAATGAGCGCGAGATAGATCAGAGTTACGATCGCCAAGGTCTCGTATGGGAAGGTGAGCAGGCAGGCGACGAGGCCGACGGCGACGATGAAGATCGGCAGCACCCACTCGCGGCGGATGCGCTCGCCCATGAGCTTGCCGGAGTAGGTGGGGATGGTCGAGACCATCATAACAGCGATCAACATGGTATAGACGAGGACGACGCTCATCGCGATGCGGCTCTCGTTAGCGTCGAGACCGAGCTTGGCCAAATAGAAGGGCAAGAGCACGACGATGGCGGCAGCGGGCGTTGGCATGCCGGTGAAAAAGTTCGATTGCCACTTGGGCTTTTCTTCATCGACGGCGACGTTGAAGCGAGCGAGACGCATGGCGGACGCAAGCGCGAACATCATCACGCAGATCCAGCCAATGCTCTTGATGTCGACAAGGCCCCAGGTGAACAGCAAAATAGCGGGGGCAACGCCAAAGTTGACGAAGTCGGCGAGGCTATCGAGTTCGGCGCCGAAGCGCGATTGGGCCTTCAAGAGACGGGCCACGCGGCCGTCGATGCCATCCAGCATCGCAGCAAAGACGATGGCGGCCAGCGCTACGTCCCAGCGCTCTTCAATCGACATACGGATCGATGTCAGGCCGGCGCAAAGGCCGAGGAGCGTGAAGAAGTTCGGCACGAGCATACGAACGGGTACGCGCTGCTGAGAGAACAGCCGGCGACGGCGGCGGCGGGACATCTCCTTTTCGATGCCCGGCATTAAAGGGTCCATGCTCACCTCCATTCCGCGCGTGTTCGAGGCGCAGTGCGGTTCACGCTTAGACTCGACGTGCTTCGCGTTCCGGTTCCGGCGATTTTAAATCCGCCAGGACTGTTTCGCCGGCAATGGCACGTTGGCCGACGGAAACCAGCGGACCATGACCGGGCGGCAGAAAGGTGTCGACGCGGGAGCCGAAACGGATGAGGCCGAAGCGCTGGCCGACGCCGATGGTGTCGCCTTCCTGGGAAAAGGTCACGATACGGCGCGCGACGAGGCCAGCGATCTGCACGACGCCGATTTCTTGTCCGGCAGCCGTTTCGATGACGATGGCACGCCGCTCATTCTCTTCGCTGGCTTTGTCGAGGGCGGCATTGAGGAAGGCGCCGGGACTATAGACCGAGCGCTTGATGCGTCCGGCGACCGGGGCGCGGTTGATATGGACATCGAAGACCGACAAGAAAACGGAGATACGCACGCGCTCGTCGTCTCCCAGACCCAACTCCTTCGGGGGGCGGACCTTCTCGATCAGCGAAACACGTCCGTCGGCGGGAGAAATGATGAGACCTTCGCGCAGGGGCGTGACCCTGTCGGGGTCGCGGAAGAAGTAGCAGATCCAGGCGGTGATGACAGCGGCGATCCAGCCGAGCGGATCCCAAAGGAAGAAGCCAACCAGCGTGGCGAGCAGCCCAATGGCGATGAACTTGTGCCCGTCCTGATGGATCGGCACGAAGATATCGAGAATGGTATTGAGCAGGCTCGGATGACGGTCGGACAAGGGGTGAGGGCTCCCACGCGCTTTTTTGAAAGGAACAACCAGGGGCTGTTTAGCCCCTGGCGCGGCCGGTGCCTAGTGGGCCCAAGGAAGCAGCCCTGGATTTAGAGCGGCAAGGCGACAAAGCGCGTGTCGCCCTTGGAGTCCTCCACCAGCATCAGAACCTGGCGGCCTCCGGTCTTTTTGACTTTGGCAATGGCCGCGTTGAGATCGGCGATGGACGCGACTTCGCTTTGTTGTGCTTCGACAATAACGTCGCCGAGCTTTAGATTTTTGCCCGCGGCTGGACTTTCAGTATCGATGGCTGTGACGAGGAGACCTTTGACCTTCTTGTCGAAACCCAGTTGGGTGCGCAGGTCGTCCGTCAACGGCGTCACGGTGAGGCCCAGAACGGTTTCGGGCTTTGCGGTGTCCTCGTCTTTCGCTTCGGACTTCTTGAGTTCGGTGCCAGCCTCCTCTTCTTCGAGGCGTCCGACGACGACCGGGACGGTCTTCTTTTCTCCGGCACGAAGCAATTCCATGTCGATGGACTTGCCGATGGGGGCCTGAGCGACGAGGCGCGGCAGGCCGCGCATGGTGGAGACGTCCTTGCCGTCGAATTTCAAGATGACGTCGCCCTGCTGGACGCCGGCCTTGGCGGCGGGACTATCTGGAGTGATCGCTGAAACGAGGGCTCCTGTGTTTTCCGGCACGCCCAGACTTTCGGCGATGTCTTCGGAAACGGTTTGAATTTTCACGCCGAGCCAGCCACGGCGTACTTCGCCGAATTCTTTCAATTGCTGCACGACGGCCTGCACGGTGTCGGAGGGAACGGCAAACCCGATGCCGATCGAACCGCCGGTCGGAGAAATGATGGCGGTATTCACGCCGATCACTTCGCCGTTCATGTTGAACAACGGGCCGCCGGAATTGCCGCGGTTGATGGCGGCGTCGGTTTGGATGAAGTCGTCGTAGGGGCCGGCGTTGATGTCGCGTTGTTTGGCTGAGATGATGCCGACGGTGACGGTGCCGCCGAGGCCGAATGGGTTGCCGATGGCCATGACCCAATCGCCGACTTTCATGTCCGTCGAGGAGCCGAACGGGACTGACTTCAATGGTGTTTTCGGTGTGACTTTGAGGAGGGCGATGTCGGCTTTGCTGTCCTTGCCCAGGACTTTATCGACCTTCAATTTGGTGCCGTCGGCAAAGTTGATGACGATCTCGTCGGCGCCCTCAATGACATGGTTATTGGTAACGATAAGGCCCTCGACGCCGTCAACGACAAAGCCGGAGCCCAGGGACGACACCTTGCGGTCTTGCTGTCCACCGCCGCCGCGCTTGTTGAAGAATTCCTCAAAGAAGTCTTCGAAGGGCGAACCTTTCGGCACCTTAGGCAGCGGCACACCGTCGGGCGACTTGGCGACTTGGGTCGTGGAAATGTTGACCACCGCGCCCGAGAGCGTTTCGGCCAATGGGGCGACGGACTGGGGGCCATCGCGAAATGCGGCCACGGGGAGGGAAACAAGGGCGAGCCCTGCAGCGGCGGTGGCTGCCAGCACGGCTTTGCGCTTTTGGGCCCAGATTAGCGAACGCATGCGTGTCTCCCAGGAAGCCGGTGCGGTATGGCGCGCGGCGTGGCGTTCATTTTGGTCCGTGTGGCGCTCAAGTCAACGCGGCGTTTCCGGCGAAACCGCGACCGCCTCGGCCGCGCACGAACCAAACAAGGAAAAGGCCCGTCGCGGCGGCAATCCAGCCGGACACCCGGAGCGTGGCGGGTGGCGTCTCTGCGGCCATTTCGAGAAGGCGTTGGGCCATGTTGGGAGCGAGGGCCCACAGGAGACCTTCGAAAACGAGAACGAGACCGGCTCCGACGATGAGATCACTCATGAGTGGTGCCGGTCTCGTTGTTTCTTGTCATTTTGGCGATCGCTCAGGGCTTCGGTGAAAGCCCCGATGGATCGTTGAAGTATTTGAAGAAGGGCGAGTCTGGAGACAGGATCAGCTTGCTGTCGCCGGCCTTGATCGCCTGTTCGTAGGCCTGCATCGAACGATAGAAGCCGAAGAAGTCGGCGTCCTTGCCGTAGGCTTCGTTGAAGATGCGGTTGCGTTCGGCGTCGCCCGTACCGCGCAGTTCTTCGCCCTTGCGGGTTGCGTCCGCCTTGAGGACCGTGACTTCGCGGTCGGCCGTAGCGCGGATGCGGTTGGCTTCGGCGGTGCCCTGCGAGCGGAACTCGGCAGCTTCGCGTTCACGCTCGGCACGCATCCGCTCGAAAACGCGAATGGCGTTCTGTTCGGGCAAGTCGGCGCGCTTGATACGGACGTCGACGACTTCGATCCCGAGAGGGGCTGCTTGCGCGTTCACCTGCTTGGCGATGCGGCCCATGAGTTCCTCGCGCTTATCGCGGACGATGTCGGAGAAGTTGACGCCGCCGAGGACGCCGCGGACGGCGGATTCGACGATGGGGCCCAAGCGTGACGGAACCGCACCCTCAAAGCGCAGTGTTTTATAGAACTCGAGGGGGTTGGTGATGCGATAGCGCACGAAGCTGTCGACCACGAGACGCTTCTGGTCGAGGGCCGTGACTTCCTGCGGGGAGGCATCGAGATCGAGCACCCGCTTTTCGAAGATGTCGACGGTATCCACGACCGGCACCTTCCAGTTGAGGCCGGGTTTGGTGATCACGCCGACGGGTTCACCGAAGCGCAGCACGAGCGCCTGCTCGTTCTGATGCACGATGAAAGCTGAGGCGTAGAGGGCTGCGGCGCCTGTCAGCAACAGGACGAAAATGAAGGCTAAGAAACTCCGCATGATTAGTTACCTCCCGTCGCGGGCGCTGCCGGTGGCGTGCGTCGGAGTTGGTCAAGTGGCAAGTAGGGAACGACGCCTTGGCCGCTCTTACCGTCGAGGATGATCTTGTCGGTGCCGCCCATGACCCGTTCCATCGTTTCAAGGAACATGCGCTGGCGGGTGACTTCGGGAGCCTTCTTGTATTCCTCGTAGACCTGAAGGAAGCGGTTGGCCTGACCGTTGGCTTCGGCGACCGTCTGCTGCTTGTAGCCTTCGGCGCCCTGGAGAATGCGTTCGGCTTCACCCTTGGCTTCGTTGACCGACTTGTTCGCGTATGCGCTGGCCTGGTTCTGCAGTGTTTCCTTCTCAAGACGCGCGGCTTGGACGGAGCGGAAGGCTTCGATGACTTCGGCCGGCGGGTCGGATTTCAGAAGTTGGACTTCCGTGATCACGATGCCGGATTTATAGCGGTCGAGCGTATCCTGGACGAGTTTCTGTACGTCCTGAGCAAGCTTCTGACGCTCTTCGGTAAGGATCGGCTGAATGCGGGATTTGCCGACGATTTCGCGCATGGCGCTTTCGGCGACTTCCTTGACCGTGTTCTCGGGATTCTGAATGTTGAACAAGAAGTCGGCCGCATCGCGGATGCGCCAGAAGACGGCGAAGTCGATGTCGATGATGTTTTCGTCGCCCGTGAGCATCAGGCTTTCTTCGCGGACGTCCGTGACGCCGGTGGCGATGCCACGGCCGCTCGACGACGAGCGCAGACCGATTTCGGTGACGCGCTGCTGCGTGACTTTGGGCAGGGCCACCTCTTCGATCGGGTAGGGCAAGCGGAAATGCAGGCCCGGAGGTTCCTGACGAACGTATTGACCGAAGCGCATGACCACGCCGAGTTCATCGGGATTGACGCGGAAGAAGAAGGAGTTCCAGGAAACCACGGCAATGGCGACTGCGCCGGCGAGAAACAGCAACGGACCGGGCACACCGCCACCGCCGCCCATTGCTTGCTTCATTTTATCCTGACCGCGCTTCAGAATTTCCTCGAGGTCGGGGGGCTGGCCACCGCCGCCGCCGCTGCTCCCGCTGCCACCGCCGCGCGGGCCCTGGCCCCACGGTCCTCCTCCGCCGCCGCCGGAGCTTCCTTTCCAGCCGCCGCCACTACTTTGATTGATCCAGGGCATCGCTTCTTCAGCCTTTCGATTGGTCATGTCAGGGATTGCTTGAACGTTGGCGACTTGCGCAGCGGATCAAGGTTGCATCGGCATAAGGCCGCCGTGGGAAAAGTTGCTTGCTTATAGGCGAGGCCCCCAGGCGACGCAAATGCGCTGAGCATGGATGTGGGCGTTCTGGCGTTCGGATCAAGGCGCGACGGCCGCTCATTTATTTGAATGAGAGCCGCAGGCGGGGGAGCTTTAGCTGGCGGCGCGTTCAAAGGTCTTCAAGACGGCGTCGAATTCGTCTTTTGGGCCGCGCGGAATGGGCTCGGCAGAGACTTCGCGCCAGTCGTCCAGATCCAGGGCCGGGAAGGTGACGTCGCCATCTGGTTCGCCAACGATTTCTGTCCAGTAGACGCGCTGCGCCTGAGGCAGAGTGGCTGCAAAAATATCGGCGCCGCCGATGACCATGACCTCATCCGTGCCGTTGGTCCGTGCGAGCGCGCGGGCGAGGACAAGGGCTTCCGTGATGCTGTTGAAGACGGACACACCGTCGGCCTCAAAATGCGGATCGCGGGTGACGACGATGTTGTCACGGCCGTCGAGCGGGCGGCCGATGGATTGGAACGTCTTGCGGCCCATCACAATGGGCTTGCCCATGGTGAGGCGGCGGAAGGTTTTCAGATCAGACGGCATACGCCAGGGCAATTGACCTTGGCGTCCGATGACGCCGTTGCGGGCAACCGCGACGATGATGGATGTGGTGACGGTCATGATGATTTTCTGGTTTTACACCGCGACGGGGGCGGCGATGTGGGGATGGGGGTCGTAGCCGGTCAGTGAGACGTCTTCGACGCGGAAGGCAAAGATGTCCTTCGCGGCTGGGTTGATGGTCATGGTTGGTAGCGGGCGCGGCGCCCGAGAAAGCTGCAAATCCGCCTGCTCGAGGTGGTTCAGATAGAGGTGAGCGTCACCGAAGGTGTGTACGAATTCGCCGGGCTGTAGATCCGTGACACGCGCCATCATCATGGTGAGGAGCGCGTAGCTCGCGATATTGAACGGCACGCCGAGGAAGACATCGGCCGAGCGCTGGTAGAGTTGGCAGGAGAGTTTGCCGCCGGCGACGTAGAACTGGAACAGGCAGTGGCAGGGGGCGAGTGCCATCTGCGGGAGATCAGCCGGGTTCCAGGCCGAGACGATCATGCGGCGGCTGTCGGGATTGGTTTTCAGTGTGTGCACGACCTCGGCGATCTGGTCGATGGTGCGGCCGTCGGGGGCGGACCAGGAGCGCCATTGCTTGCCGTAGACGGGGCCGAGATCGCCATCAGGCCGTGCCCATTCATCCCAGATGCGGACGCCGTTTTTTTGCAGGTAGGCGACATTGGTGTCGCCGGCCAGGAACCAGATCAGTTCGTGGATGATCGACTTCACGTGCAGCTTTTTGGTCGTCACCAGCGGAAATCCGGCGGCGAGGTCGAAGCGCATCTGGTGGCCGAACACGCTGAGCGTGCCGGTGCCGGTCCGGTCGGACTTTTGGGTGCCGGTGGTGCGAACCCGGCGAAGCAGGTCGAGATATTGATCCATGACGTGGTTCTAGAGCGATTCCCTCATGCCGGGATTGGCAGGGGGGACGGGGCGAAGCCGTAGGTGAAGGCGAGGGCGAACAGGTTGCCGATGGCATGCGTGACGATGGCGGGCTTAATGGAACCGGTGCGCCAGACCAGCCAGGACAGGATCAGACCGGCGACGAAGACGGAGACGACGCCGGCCCAGGAGTAGGTGCCGTGCAAAGATGTCCACAGAACATTGGCGATGAGGGCAGCGCCCCAGAAGCCGAGGCGGGTTTTCGCGAGTGCGGAGAGGAGAAAGCCGCGAAAGGCGAACTCCTCCCAGAGTGGTGCCAGGATCACGGCGATGACGCAGGTTCCGATGGCTGTCGGCGAGGTCAGTCCTTCGCGGAGCCATGCGGTATCGGCGAAAATGTCGATGGCGAACGATTTATAGAGGATAAATTCCAGGATGCCGGTCGTGAGAATGAGTATCAGAGCTGCGGTGGCATAGAAGGCGGGCGTGAACCGCTCGCCCGTCAAGCGCAGGACGGCCGCGCGCTGGCCGCCACGGCCGGCGATACTCCACACGAGGATGAGTGACAGGATCTGGACGCTGGCTGCGAAGGTCACACCTTCCCATGTCGCCAAGGACATGAACGACTGGCCGCCATCGGTTTTCTCCATTTCGGGCATGGCGAGGAGGACTGCGGCGATGCCGACGATGCCGGGTCCGAGTGCGATCAGCGCCGTTATTATCAATGCTGCCAGCGGCGACCAGGGCGTGTCCGGCGCATAGCGCGGCGGGCCTTGCGTCAAGACTTCAGGACCCACCTTCATGCTCGTTTCCCCTGCCTGCGGCAAAAGTGTTCATCATGCTTTGAAATGCCGGCTGGACGTGCGGCCACGCCCGCCTTTCCATCGTCTGTCGCACAGCCTATATACATGGGGCCGGATTCGTCCGGCTATGGCGATAAACGCGGTCGTAATAAGCCATTCGGACCCGGGGGCAGTACCCGGCGCCTCCACCATCACGTTTGGGTCTTGCGGCTTTCCTTCGGGGAGCCAACCGCAAGGCCCGGCATCTGCGGGGGCGAACTAGGATCGACGAGGGTGTAAAGGGCTTTGCTTTCGCTCGGCATGATACCACCGTCATCGGGTCATTCAGAATAGTTGCCAATGACAACTATGCTGAGGCTGCTATCGCTGCGTAATGCGGCGCTAAAAGCCTAAACTTGAAGTCCTTGCTCCTAGCCGGGTAAGGCGCGGTTCGGAGGGCACCGGGCAACAGAAGCCCTCCACTTCATCTGGCGGCCAGCCAGCGCGCGTGTTGCGGTTCGATGCGCGAGGCAGGCAGGCCCAACGGGGACGAAACGACGGCAGCATGACGACCGGCTCCTCCTCCATCGACTACGACGTGCTGCAAAGCGATGCCATGCGGGGCGTCGTGCGCGCGGTTTTAACCCGTACGGCGAAGTCGGGCTTGCCCGGCGATCATCATTTTTACATTTCGTTCGATACGACGGTGCCCGGGGTCAGCCTGTCGAAGAGATTGAAAGAAAAGTACCCGACCGAGATGACGATCGTGCTCCAGCACAGGTTCTGGGATCTGATCGTGTCGGATGAGCGCTTCGAGGTGAAGCTCACGTTCGATGGTATTCCAGAGCGGCTGGTGGTGCCATTCGCGGCGCTGAAAGTGTTTTTTGATCCGTCGGTCCGCTATGGCCTGCAGTTCGAGGAGGCCGATCTTTCCGGCCGCTCACATACGGTGGCCTCGAACGGACTGGATGATGCGGCGGCTCCGGCAGCTGGTCGCGCTTCGCCGAAGAAGTCGCGGACACCGCGCAAGCCCAAGGGCGAGCGTGAGACGGCCGGTAACGCAGCGGCAGAACACATTGCGGAAGTCCCCCGCATTCCGTCAGCTCAAGCATCGCCCAAAGCTGCAAAGCCTGTGGCGGCCTCCAACGCGGATACGCCGCTGGCGGCCACAGCTGAGGACGATGCGAAACCGGAAGCCGCCAGCGGCGCGCAAATACTCAGCCTCGACCAGTTCCGCAAGAAGTAGCTGCGGGGCCCACGGTGCGCTTCGTCCGGTGACCGGAGGGCTGTTGGCGTGCTATCGGCACGGAGCATGGGGTGTGCCACCGGCCCGCCCAGGTTCTAACGACGACAGGCGCTGTAAAGATGAAACCTAAGAGCACCCGCACCGAGAGCGATACCTTTGGCCCCATCGAGGTGGCGGACGACCGGTATTGGGGGGCGCAGGCCGAGCGCTCGCTCGGCAATTTCAAGATCGGCTGGGAAAAGCAGCCGCAGCCGATCATTCGGGCGCTCGGTATCGTCAAACGCGCGGCCGCCGAAGCCAATATGGATCTCGGCAAGCTCGACACAAAATTGGGCGCGGTCATCGTTCAAGCCGCCCAGGAAGTGATCGACGGCAAGCTCGATGATCACTTTCCGCTGGTGGTCTGGCAGACAGGTTCGGGCACACAGTCGAATATGAATGCGAACGAGGTCATTTCGAACCGGGCGATTGAGATGCTCGGCGGCACGGTCGGGTCGAAGTCTCCGGTGCATCCGAACGATCATGTCAACATGAGCCAGTCGTCGAACGATACGTTTCCCACCGCCATGCATATCGCGTGCGCCGAGGAGGTCGTACATCGGCTGCTGCCCGCGCTGCAAAAGCTGCGCAATGCGCTTCTCGAAAAGGAGAATGCTTGGGCAGACATCATCAAAATTGGCCGCACGCACACACAAGACGCAACGCCGATCACGCTCGGTCAGGAATTTTCCGGCTATCGCTGGCAGATCGAAAACGGCATGACGCGCATTATGATGACGCTGCCGCAGCTCATGCAGTTGGCGCAAGGCGGTACGGCGGTTGGAACAGGCCTTGCCTCGCCTGCCGGTTTTGCTGAATTGGTGGCGCGCAAGATCGAAAATATCACGTCGATGGCATTCACAACTGCACCCAATAAATTCGAAGCGCTGGCCGCGCACGATGCCATGGTCATGACGCATGGTGCGATCACCACAGCCGCGATGAGCTGCTTTAAGATTGCGAACGATATCCGTTTTCTCGGCTCGGGTCCGCGGTCTGGGCTTGGCGAGTTGGCGCTGCCTGAAAACGAGCCCGGCTCGTCGATCATGCCGGGCAAGGTGAACCCGACGCAGTGCGAAGCCATGACCCAGGTGTGCGCGCACATTCACGGAAACAATGCAGCGATCGGCTTTGCAGGCTCGCAGGGGCACTTCGAGCTGAACGTCTATAATCCGATGATGGCGTATAATTTCCTGCAGTCGACGCGGTTGCTCGCGGATGCGGCGGTGTCGTTTACGGACAATTGCGTGGCTGGCATTGAGCCGCGGCTCGACAACATCGCCAAGGGGCTCGCCAATTCGCTGATGCTCGTGACACCGTTGAAAGAGAAGTACGGCTACGACCGCGCGGCGAAAATCGCCAAGACCGCGCACAAGAACGGGTCGACGCTGCGCGAAGAAGCGATCAAGGACGGCATTCCGGCGGATGATTTCGATGCCATTGTGCGGCCGGAAAAGATGATCGGACCCGATCCGGTGTGAGGCGGGTGGGCCACGTTTGACGGTCCGGTGTTATTGCTCTTACACTTGGTGTGCAACGTAAGGACGCCGCGCAATGGCCGAGGGCAAGACCGGTAAGACGCTTTTGGAAGTCGAGATCGACGCGGGGCTCGCAGCCGAGGCGGCGGCGCGGGGCGTCGATTTGTCGGCCACGCTGGAAGAGGCGCTGACGCGGTTGACGGCTGCGGACCAGGGTGCGGAGTGGCGGCGGCGGAACACGCCGGCACTCGAGGCTTATGATCGGCATATTGAGGGCGACGGACTGTGGTCCGATGGTCTTCGGACCTGGTGACATGCGGCAGTTCGATGTTTTTGCGAATCCAAGCGAGGCATCTAAGGACTTCGCTCCATTCGTAATTGTTCTGCAATCAGATTTAACGATGACAAAGACCACCGTCGTGGTTGCACCGCTTGTGCGGCCAGATCGCTTGGCCGAACCATCTCGATTGTTTCCACGCATCAGGATCGGTGACACAACACTGGTGTTGTCGACAAGCGAGTTAGCTGCGATCGGACGTAAGCAGCTGAGGCAACACGTCACGAACCTGAGCGGCTCGCGGGATGCAATTATTGCCGCACTCGACCTCCTGTTCACCGGCATCTGAGGACGTCCATGACTGCCGAGATCATCAATCTGAATAAGGTCCGCAAGGCTAAACTGCGTGGCGAAAAAGTGCGCCAGGCGGAGGAGAACCGCATTCGTCACGGGCGGACCAAAGCCGAGCGGGAGCAGGATGAGGCCCATCGTGCGCGCGAGGGTGCGGCGCTCGACGGTGCGCGGATCGAGACGGCCGAGCCCGGCTATAAGCGCAGCGGGGAGACCGAGGAGGATCTTGATCCGGGCAGCGTGTCGTGAGCCGGCCGGTCAAGCACTCGTTTTCGCTGCGGGGACACCAGACCTCGATTTCGCTCGAACAGCCGTTCTGGGATGCCTTGAAAGACGCCGCCGAAAAAGAAGGCAAGACGCCGGCTACGATCGTGGCCGAGGTGGACGAGGCACGCGGAAATTCGGGGCTTTCGGGTGCGGTGAGGATGTGGATCCTCGATTACTTCCGAGGTCAGCGCGCAGCCGAAGACTACAACGGCGGCAACCGGGACTAAAATCGGCCTACTGAAACGGTGTCATCTGGAACGGCTGCCAATTGTTTGTTGACGGCTTTTTCTTTGGCTGCGGCTGCGCCTGGACGCGGGGCCGTGAGACTGGTGCTGCTGCCGCTTCGGCGGCAGTTTCCGCTTCAGCCGCTGCTGCGGCGGCTGCCGCAGGATCGATGGTGGCAGACCCATCAACAGGAACAGGAGAGGGCTCGGCAGGCGCTCCTGGGGGCGTCAGGCTTTGTTCGAGTTGGCGCTGGCGTTCGGCCTCGATCGCTTTTTGACGCTCGCGTTCCTTGCCAGCGCGCTCTTCATCCAGCCTGCGCAACCGCTCCAACTCGTCGACGTCGCGCTCCATGCGGCGGACCGTCAATTCGCGTTCAAGGGCGGACGTTTCGATCGTGGGTGCCAACGTGTCGATGTCGGCGAGGCGACCGGCGTAGACCACGGCGACGGGCGGCAGCAGAGAACGGGTTGCGGGAACAGGAGCTGGGACGACCCCCGGCTCCGTGCCAGCGGTGGCGGCAGCCGCCACGCTCGGCTGGGCACGGTTCAGACCCTTGGCCTCGATCTTCCAGGTGCTGTCGAGCGCCAGTGACTGCAAATCAAGGAGGGTGTCGAAGATCGCCCGGCCCTCGGCCGTTTCGACTTGAACGCGGTCGAGCTTCAACGAACCGTCGGCGATCGTGACGGGAATTGTCACCTTGCCGAGCTTCAACTGCGTTGCTTTAAGCGCCGTGCGCACGGCGTTCTGCAGGGGGTCACCCGACAGAATGCCTTTGGACTGCAGGGCCTGATCGGCAATTTCGGCGACGGCACGGGGCGCTACGCCACTGAGTGTTACGTCGCCGAGGCTAAGCGTGCCCTTACCGTTCATCGCAGTGATCATCGTCGATGGCGATAAAGCGCGGCCGTTGAAGTCGACGCTGAGAGACGCAACGTCGCCGTCGACGGCGTCGTCACCATCGCTTTCGGAGCTGCCTTTGCTGGAAATGGAGATGCCGAGTTGGCCGACGAGTGCGGCGCCGGCGGGCTGCTTTTCGATCGTGAACGCGGCGACGGATTTGCCGCCCAGGACCGCACCTTCCAGACGCGTCACATTGAGCTTACCGGGTGCTAACTCGACATCAAGGCGCGCGTCTTTCATGGCGAGCCCCGTATCGAGGCTGAGCGTGCGAAAGCCCGCCCGGATGGTGCCGGTCAGTTTGTCCAAAGGACCGAAATCAAACGGCTGGTCCGGCCAGATCTTGGCCGGGGGCGGGAGGACAGCAAGCACCTCCTCCTCAGGTCGGCGCCGGCGCGTTGTGGTGGACGGCAGTTCGACGGGAGAAGCGGCTTGCAACAGTGGTGCCGCTGATAGGCCACCCAATAGACCGGTCAAGGAGGCTCTGTCCGCGGATAAGTCGGCACTTACGCTGGCTGCATTGCCATCGCGGCCAGAGACGTAGGTCACGACACCGGATACCGCCGCTTCGCCGATCTTCAGGGCGGGACTGGCCAGAGTGAGTTTGGAGCCATCGTGGGCGGCGGCGATGGAGCCATTCACGGGAACGGCGCCCGCGCCTGCGCCAAGCGAGAGGCCAGCGAGCGTCATGATCCGGCCGAGGTCATTGGCGGCGACGCGGATATCACCCTTTGCAGCCGGTTCGCCCGTTTCGGGTATCGAGACGCGACCGTTGAATTCAAGTTCGACCGTCTCTGCACTCAGTTCAGCAACGGCAACGAGGCCGTCGGTTGCCTTGCCTGCTGCTTTGACAAAGACTTTGCCCGGACGGGGGTCACCAACCTTACTCTTCGAGCCGGAGAGTTGATCGAGAAAACCATAGACGTCAGGCGTTTCGATCTGGGCGGTGATGTCGGAGGGAGCGGAGCGCCATTCTCCCCGTGCCGCGTCAACCCGGGCTTCGGCGACGACCCGGCCGCTGCGCAGTGTGCCATCAACAGTGATGTCGACGGCTTCGCGCAAGCGTTCGCCAAATGAGATCGTGGTGGCCACGCGCCACGGTGAGAGCCTCGACCAGCCAACCACTTTGTCGTGGACGTCGGGCGGCAGATCAACAAGGTCAGCGAGAGCGGTGACCGCTTCGGCGGATGGCGCCTCAATGACGCCACGCAGGCGGCCACGGGTCTTGCTGGGAACGTCTGCTGCGGACCCTTCGAGATCGACCGCGAGACCGCCGGTCGACTCGAACTTGAGTTTGGGCACCGTCAGAGCGCCTTTCTGCAAGGCGACATCGAGGTGAACGTTTTGCAGGGTTCGCTCGCCGTCGATCAGTTGACCGGCGCGAATGTCGAAGGCGACATCTGATGGGAAAAGATCAGAAGTTGATTTTTCGCCGTCGCTACCGGAGGGAGCGGTTGCGACAGGTGCGGCGGCGCCCGTGAGGAGACCGCGCAGGCCCTTCAGGCCTGGATTGCCCGGCCACAAATCTTCAAGATTGATCTTCTCGCCTTCGAGTGCGACCGCGAGGCGGCGCGAGCCTGCCAGGCCCAACTTTAGCTCGCCGACAACCGGCGTGCCGGAGATTTCGGCCGATGCGTCGGTGAGTTCGATGGCACTATCATCAAAACGGACGTTGCCGGCCAGCGCGAAGGGACCATCGCTACGCTGGCGGCTGAAGGGATTGTCGCCGAAGCCCCAGGTTGTGAAACGGGTCAGGCTCTGACCGGACAGCGCCATTGTGCCGGTGAATGAGCGCGCACCGGCTGCGCCATCGACGATGCCGTCGAGAGCCAGATTGGTGCCGCCGGGAAGGCCGGCGCGAACGTCTTTGAGTTCGAGCGGACCGCCGCTGCGGGAAGCCTTGAGCTTCAAACCGCTCACGGACTGCTTGCCGAGGCCTACCTGATCGACCGCGATCGAAATGGCCGTCTCGGCCGTGGAGGGCAAGGCGTCGACGAGGCGATCAAACAATGTTCGCGCGAGTTCAAGCGGAATGGCGCCAGGGGACGGTGCTGCACCGGAACTCAATTGGTCAAGGTCGAGCCATTTGGAGGTGAGGTCCATGTCGAGCTTGACTTGATCGCTCCATCCGATCGACGACCGGCCGGAAATGAGCTGGGGCAAGCCGCCCTGCTCCAGTGCGATCGCGATGTCGTCGAGGCGAATGCGGCCAGGCTCGGAGGCCACTTTCGCCGTGACGTCGAAGAAGGTGCCGGGTGCTTGTGTGTTTTGCGCCGTGGCGCCGCTGGCGTTCGGCTGTGGCGTCCCCGTATCGGCAGCGGCGACGACAAAACCGCCTGTCGAGATGCGCGCGATCAGATTGCCGTCGATGGAGGCCGCGTTGCTCAGGTTGCGGGCCGTTCCGTCGAGGGTGTAACTGTTGGCGTTGGACGGAACCATGACCACAGCCTTGAAGCGGAGATCGCCGCTGGCATCTTGGGCCGCGGTATTGATGCGGATGTCGCGCAGCTCGCCTTGCCACGCGGCCGTGCCGCGATAGCGGAACGGGCCATGGATCGCGTCGGCGGAAAACTCCCCGTTTAGGCCTTCCAGCCGGGCCAGTTCGACCCCTGTTGGCCCGGTGAGGCCCAGGCTTCCGTCGACAATGTTCACGGAGCGAAAGGTGATGTCCTGCGGGACGATGGAAAGACGGCCAGGGGACATTTGCAGCGTCGAGAGCGTGGTGCGGCCTTCGTTGTCGACGGCGAGTTCGAGCACGGGCTTGACGATGGCTACCGATTGCGCGTCGACGATGCCCTTCAGGAGGGGGGGAACCGAAAGCCACATTGTGAAACCGTCGGCGCGGAACAAGGGCCGGCCGGTCTCTTCGCCAACCGCGCCGCCGATGCGCAATTTTTCCGCATGCACGTAGGGGGAGGGGAGCAGCCGCACGGCGACATCGCCCTGCACGCGCACCTCGCGGCCAAGCATCCGGGAGGCTTCTTCCTCGAACACGCCGCGGTAACTGTTCCAATCGATCGCCAGGGGCACGCCAAACAACGCCGCAAACACGACGATGAGCAGGCCTCCAAAATAGACAAGCAGGTTGTTCATGCGTCCGGACTTATCTCAACCAGGCTTTGCGACCATTCTTAAAGCCGCGTGGCCACCCGAATCAGTCGATCGGACAGCACGCCACCGTTCCGGCCCAATTGTGGCCACGGGACGGTGCCGGAACTGAGGCGGGATCAGACCGTTCGGGCCGAGGCTCGACCTTAGCCGAAACACACTCCGGGCTGAACTGAAAAGCCCGGTCTATCCCTCGAAATAGACCTGCTCCGACCCTACATCCACACCGCAGGATCGGGTTGGGGCGGCGCCCGTCTGCGCAACCAGATGTGGAGAACGCAGCGGGCCCATTCCGGCCACGCCGCCCGTGCTATACCGGACCCATGACCAACTCAACGCAACCGCGCCGAGGATCCGAGGCCGATTTGGGCGCGGACACGGGCGATGATCCGCCGTTTGACCTGCCGGAAGCGCCGGGCGTGCAGCGTCCGTCCATTTCCGCACGCGCGATGCAAAACGCCGGTGCGCCGCGTTCCGGTGCCGGCGTGCCGTATCTGGAGAAGCTCAATCCGGAGCAGCGGGCGGCGGTGGAGGCGCTCGACGGTCCGGTGCTCGTGCTGGCGGGGGCTGGGACGGGCAAGACGCGCGTGCTCACGACGCGCATATCGCACATTCTGGCGACGCGGCGGGCGTTTCCCTCGCAGATCCTGGCGGTGACCTTCACCAACAAAGCCGCGCGAGAGATGAAGGAGCGGATCGGACATCTCGTCGGCGGGACTGTGGAAGGGATGCCGTGGCTCGGTACGTTCCACTCTATCGGCGTCAAAATTTTGCGGCGGCATGCGGAGCTCGTCGGGCTCAAGTCGCAGTTCACGATCCTCGATACGGACGATCAACTGCGGTTGATGAAGCAGGTGATCGAGGCGGAGGGTCTCGACAAGGATCGCTGGCCGGCGCGGCAGCTCGCCAATCTGATCGACAGCTGGAAAAATCGGGGGCTGACGCCTGACAAGATCCCGCAGGGCGAAGGCTTTGCGTTCGCGGCCGGCAAGGGCGGTAAGTTATATGCGGCTTATCAGCAGCGGCTGAAGGATCTCAACGCGTGCGACTTCGGCGATCTGCTGCTGGAAAACCTGCGGCTGTTCCGGGAGCATCCGGACGTGCTCGCCGACTATCACAAGCGCTTCCGGTATATTCTGGTCGACGAGTATCAGGATACGAACGTGGCGCAGTATCTTTGGCTGCGCATGCTGGCGCAGGGGTGCCCGAATGTCTGCTGTGTCGGCGACGATGATCAGTCGATCTACGGTTGGCGCGGCGCGGAAGTGGACAACATTTTGCGGTTCGACAAGGACTTCCCCGGCGCGATCGTGATCCGCTTGGAGCGGAACTATCGCTCGACGGGACATATTTTGGGAGCCGCCGCCGGTCTCATCGCGCAGAACCAGGGCCGGCTGGGCAAAACGCTTTTTACCGATGACGCGGCGGGCAATCCCGTCAGCGTGTCGGGTGTTTGGGACGACGAGGAAGAGGCGCGGACCGTCACCGACGAGATCGAGCGGTTGCGTAAGGACGGACACAATCTCAATCAGATTGCCATCCTGGTTCGGGCTTCCGCGCAGATGCGCGCGATGGAAGACCGGTTCATCACGGTCGGGTTGCCGTATCGCGTCATTGGCGGTCCGCGGTTCTATGAGCGGCAGGAAATCAAGGATGCGATCGCTTACCTGGAGGTGACGGCGAACCCCGCGAACGATTTGAAGTTCGAGCGGATCGTGAACGTGCCCAAGCGCGGTCTTGGCGATACGTCTGTCAAACGTGTGCATGAGCTGGCGCGGGCGACGGGCGTTTCGATGTTCGATGCGGCGCGCGAGATCATCTTGACCGAGGAACTGCCAGGAAAGGCGCGCAAGTCGCTCACGGATCTCGTGCGCTCGTTTGAGCGGTGGCGCGGGCAAATCGATGGTATCCGGCACACGGAATTGGCCGAGCTGATCCTGGATGAAAGCGGCTATACGGCCATGTGGCAGGCGGACAAGAGCCCGCAGGCGCAGAGCCGGCTGGATAACTTGAAGGAACTCGTGCGGTTCATGCACGACTTCGAGACGATGTCGGGCTTTTTGGAACACGTGTCGCTCGTGATGGACGCGGACAAGAGCAACGACGGCGATCGCATTTCGCTGATGACGTTGCATGCGGCGAAGGGACTGGAGTTCGACACGGTTTTCCTCACGGGTTGGGAAGAGGGGCTCTTTCCACACCAGCGCGCGCTCGACGAACAGGGTGCTGCGGGTCTGGAGGAAGAGCGGCGGCTCGCCTATGTCGGGATTACGCGGGCGCGCAAGCAGGCGCATGTTTCGTTTGCGCAGAACCGCCGGATGCGCGGATTGTTCCAGGCAGCGATGCCGTCGCGCTTTATCGACGAGTTGCCGGAGGCGCATGTTGACGTGCGCGAGGCGAAGAGCCCGTTTGGAGGGGCGTATGCCAATCCGGGAAACCTCTATGGCAATCCTTACGGCCGGTCGCGGTTCGATGATGCGCAGCCGCAGTTCCGTTCGTCTTATTCGACGCCGGGGTGGCAGCGCGCACAAAATGCACGCGCCGAGACGCGGCAGCCTGCGCCGCCCTCGCGGACGCCGTTGACCATCGAGGGTCAGTTGGTGGCGTCTTCGACCGCCGAAGGGGCCGGCTACAAGACCGGCGACCGGGTGTTTCACAGCAAGTTCGGTGAGGGCCGCGTGGCTGACGTGGATGGCAATAAGCTCACAATCGAATTCAAGACGGCGGGGCGCAAGCGCGTGGTGGACAATTTCGTGCGTCCGCTCTGAGCGGCGCTCACATCTTAGGCTGTTGCCCAGGTTTAAGCGCGAACCGTCCGAATATGGAGCGGCCGTTAACCAAGCGTTGAGCGATTCCGTAAGCATTCTGAAAGGGTTGCGGAGTCATACCTTGTTAATCTTAACCAGATTAACCAGGTGCGTTCATGGCGTTCAACCTCAGCGGTCTGCTTGCAATCTTCGGGACCTCTGCGAGCCAAACCCTTAACGGCACTTCGGCCAACGAGGTGATTTACGGCAACGGCGGTACGGACACGCTCAATGGGTCGGGCGGTAACGACACGCTGTTTGGCGGGAGCGACCCCGATTTTTTGAACGGGGGCACAGGTACGGATACGCTGGTTGGCGGGGCGGGGGACGACACCTACGTCGTCGATAACGCGGGCGATGGCGTCTTCGAAAACGCGGATGAGGGGATCGATACCGTCCGCTCGTCAGTGACCTACACGCTCACCGCCCATGTCGAGAACCTGGTGCTGACCGGATCGAGTTCCATCCACGGTACCGGCAATGATCTTGGCAATACACTGACGGGCAACACCGGATCGAACAGCCTCGATGGGCGCGGTGGCGCAGACTGGATGGCCGGGGGACGAGGGAACGACACTTACGTCGTCGATCATGCCGGCGATGTCGTCGTCGAGAACGCCGGCGAGGGGACGGACCGGGTCATCTCGTCGATCGACTACACCCTCAGCGCAAACGTGGAAAATCTAGCGCTGACGGGAACGGCCGTCTCAGGCACGGGCAATGGGCTGCGCAATAGCATTGTGGGCAACGCGGCGGATAACGTTTTGTCAGGAGGAGGAGACAACGACACCATTTCCGGTGGCGACGGTCATGATTTAATCGATGGTGGGACGGGCAACGACAGCATGTCGGGCGGAACGGGCAACGACACCTATGTCGTCGATTCCACGGGTGACCGGATTACGGAACTCTCTGGGCAGGGCAACGATCATGTTTTGTCGTCGGTCAGCTTCACGCTCGGCAATCACGTTGAACATTTAGCGCTCACGGGGCTGTCGGCCATCAACGGCACGGGGAACAGTCTGGCCAATACCATCACCGGCAACGCGGCCAACAACGTATTGGATGGGAAGGCGGGGGCGGACATTCTGACGGGGGGGCTTGGTGACGATACGTATGTGGTCGACAACGCCGGTGACGTTCTCATCGAGTTGGCAGGCGAAGGGACGGACACGGTTCAGTCGTCGATCAGTTTCGTGCTGGCGGATCATTTCGAAAACCTGACGCTGACGGGCAGCGCCGTGGCCGGGACGGGCAACGATGGCAACAACGTCATTCGCGGAAACAGTCAGAGCAACACGCTGAATGGCGGTCTGGGCGCAGACACACTGATCGGGGGCAACGGGAACGATACATACACCGTGGACGATATGGACGTTGTTGTCGAGGCGGCGGCGGAGGGCACCGATACCGTCGTGACTTCCGGCACGTATGTTCTTGGGGCGAACGTTGAGAATTTGACGCTTACGGGCGCTCTTTCAATCAATGGCACAGGTAACGCGCTTGCCAACCGGCTTACCGGCAATGCAGGCAACAACATCCTATCCGGCGGCGACGGACGCGATACAATCTACGGCGGGGACGGCAACGATACACTCGATGGCGGCACCGGGGCGGACACGATGTATGGCGGCACCGGAAACGATCTGTATGTCGTCGATGATGCCGGGGACCGCATTAGCGAGAGTGCTAACAGCGGCCTAGATGAGGTCCGATCGAGCATCAATTTCACGCTGGGGTCTCACGTGGAGAACCTGACGCTGATTGGTGTGGCCGACATCAATGCCACGGGCAATAGTGTGGTGAACGTGCTGACCGGAAACGCGGGCAACAACCGGCTCGATGGGATGAGCGGGGCCGATACCATGGCGGGGGGAGCCGGTGACGACACTTATGTCGTCGACAATGTTGGCGATCAGGTGATCGAAGCCAGCGGAGCGGGAAGCGATCTGGTCCTCTCCAGCATCAGCCTTGTTCTGCCCGACCAAGTTGAGAACCTGACGCTTACCGGGTCGACAGCTCTCAACGCAACGGGCAACGACCTCGGCAATGTCATCACTGGCAATCTGCGCAACAACCTTCTCGATGGGCGCGGCGGAGCCGACACAATGATCGGCGGGGCGGGCGACGATACGTACATTGTCGACCATATCGGCGATCTCGCTGTGGAAGCGCTCAGCGAGGGAACCGACACGGTGCTTGCCAGTGCCAGCTATACCCTGGGCGATAATATAGAGAGACTGACATTGACGGGAACGGCATCCGTCAATGCGACGGGGAATGCGCTCGCCAATGTTCTTATCGGGAACAGCGGAAACAACATCATCGACGGAGGTGTGGGTGCCGACGTCATGACGGGCGGAGCGGGAGACGACACGTACTTCGTCGACGATGTGGGTGATGTCGTGGTCGAATTGCCGGGCGGCGGCATCGATCACGTGTATTCCGCTATTTCACTCAACGGGATTGCCGGTGTCGAGCGTATCACGCTGACCGGCAACAGTGCAGCGGACTTGGCCGGTGGTACCGCCGATGATTTCCTCACGGGGAATAGCGGTGCCAACGTCATCTCCGGCGGGGACGGCAAGGACACGATTGGAGGAGGGGCCGGCAACGACAGGCTGAATGGCGATGGCGGAGATGATTTCCTGTTCGGCAACGATGGGCACGACGTTCTCAACGGCGGACTTGGCGTCGACACGCTCAATGGCGGGGCCGGCGACGACGTGATGGACGGCGGCGATGGGAACGATGGTCTGTTTGCAGGCGGCGGACAGGATCGTCTTTCGGGCGGGGCAGGTAACGACCGGATCTTCGGCGACGGGGGTCACGATATCATCCGGGGTGGGGCTGGAAACGATCTGCTCGTCGGCGGGCAGCTGGGGGCCACAACATCGACTGGCAACGACACGTTTGCATGGACGCGGCCTGACATCGTCGATGCCAACGGGGCCGCGGCCGGCTTCGATACAATCGCTGATTTCGGCATCGGCGACCGGCTCGACTTCTCTGGGCTATTCAGCGGCGCGCCGCCAGCGCCGCTTGCCGATCTGATGCGCATCACGGAGGTCGATGCCGGAACGATCGTTTCCATCGATGTGGATGCGACCGGGCTATTTTTCGATGTCGCCCTCCTTAGCGGTGTGCACCAAATCGACCTCGACGATCTCATCGGACAGAATGCGATCATCGTGTGAAGCGCTGTTTTCGTCAGTTGGAGCAGAATTGAGCGCTTGAGCGCGCGACATAATTCGACCACGCGGGCGCTGCATTCCCAGTAAGTCGGGGCAGGTTTCGGAATTCGAGAGTGGGAGCGTTATATGGTGTTTCACCGCAAGACCGAACCGGCTGCGCCGCCGGCACAGGCCACCGTGGTGCCGGCCGGGCAGAAGCCCGTTGCTCAGCATCTGGCCAGACAGAACTTGACCACGCAGATGAGCGGTGGCTATGGCACCGGCCAGGGCCATAACTCGGGGCAGTTCGAGGAGTCGCTCATCGGCAGCGATCTCAGTATTGAGGGGCAATCGATTACCATTCGCTGCAAGGGTACGCTGCGGCTGAACGGAAACATTCAAGGCGATGTACATTCTCGCCAACTCGACGTGGGGCGCGAGGCGATCATCACGGGGTCGATCACTGCGGAGGCAGTGGACGTGCATGGCCGGGTGAACGGCGCGATCCTCTCCAACAAGGTCGTTCTGCATGCGACCGCCGAGGTGGAGGGCGATATCGCGGCGGAGTATCTGTCGATTGAACAAGGGGCCAGCTTCGACGGACGGTCGCGGCGTGTGCGTGACCCTGCAGAAATCGTGCCGCAGACCGAGCCGGCTGCCGTCGTATCGATTGCCAAACCTGCGGCCGCGCCGGCTGCTGCTGGATATGGCGAACACTTCAACGGACCCGCACCGGCGCAGAACGGCCAGTTGAGTTATTCCTGATCGGCTTAGGGCACCGCTTTCATAGTCGGCATGTAGAGGGCCCGGCACGTCTCCTCAGGCGTTCCGGGCCTTTGACGTTCGAATTCTGAGCGTGGCGCAGTTCAGGCCGGCCCGTTGGTGCTGTGAGCGGCACTCTGCGTGATCGACTGCACGCGATCAATGTCGCGAGCAATCTGACGGAGCTGTGCCGCCAATTTCATAACTGGCGTGGAACCCCGCCGGGCCGCGCTTTCCGCATCTTCAATGCGATGGCGGATGGCGGCCAACTCGGTTTGCATCACCTCGCGCACCACCGACGCGCTATAGAGCGTGGCCACGGCCGCTTCGGTACGGGCGAACATGGCTCGCAACTGGAGAAGGGCGCTGGCTAGCGCCGGATCACTGGATTGATCGGGTGCTGGTGCCGCGCCATCGTTTGTGATGGCCAAGCGGGCGCGGATTGCTTCGAGCAGATCACCGGCTTGAACCTGTGCCTTCAGTACGCCGCGGCGCGCGGAAGCGGCGGCGCCGGTGACGTCGGCTGCAAATCGCAATTGAGGTGTGCGATAGACATAGAGTCCTGCGGCGAGCGCGAGGACGGTGGCCATGAATGCAATCCACGGGAGACTACCGAGGTCCGCGCCGGGGCTCCGTGCGTTCGCGGTCGCCTTGCCGGAGACGGAGGACGTTGCGACGATCAGTTCTGGAGCATTCTCCTCGACTGTGTTGAACGACAGCGAGGTTGTCCAACCGTCGCTGCCATCGCTGTCCTGCGAGACCGTTGTGGCGGTTGCGCCGACGGATGGGACATCGGGGAAGGCAAATGCATCCTCGCCGCTGCGATCATGTGTGATCCGGTAAGGGCCGCTCCCGGGCAATTGGGCGACGGACTGCACCATTCCTCGCGCGGCGGCATCTGTGGTTGTGCGGTCGCCGGCTTCCAGAAATCTCGCGCCGGCCTCGCCGAGCGGTGCGAACCCCTGCGGCAGAACGAGACGTTCCGTCGGCTTACGGACCCTCCAGGGAAGGCACTCGCCCGACCCGGACGCGCCGCCTTTGCGGTCTTTGCAGCTGGGCGCATGCCCGGAGCCGCGGTCGGCGTCGCGGGCCAGCACCAAATGGCCGTTCGACACCGATGCTTTGCCGGCCGCGGTCTCACCGATGGCGGCGACAACGCGGTGCCACGGGACTTGTTCGAGGCCGCACCCAATATCGAACTTGTGCAGGGTGAGCGAGCGGCAGTTGTTCGAGAACGGTGGATCACAGGTTGTAAAAAGGCGCTGCTCTCGCGCCCCCGTAACATCGTAGATCGTTTCGGGTGCAGGCTGAACGACGACGACCCCTTGGGCGAGGGAGCAACTGTAATTCATCGCCACGCGCCCCGGGCCGGCCGTTGTCAAGGGAGCATCCATGCTTTCAGCCGGCGTGGTCAAAAGACCCGCCCCGGCTAAAGCCAGAAGACATACGCCCCGCAGGTTCAAAATTTGCCCTCCCGAATACCCACAGTACTCTATTATTTTGTTTTGCGGGCGACAACGGCACCACTAAGGCGAGAACGCGACTTTCGTTATGCTCAGTCATGCTTCTAAATGCGGCGCTGGAGGCGGAAATCTTCTCGGCGTCATGGCTGCGCCACCTTGACCCTCGATGAGTCACGGGCCAGCAACGGGCGGATCATCTCGACAAGGACGATCCGGCTCGCCAGAATGCGGCCGCCGCCGGGACGAGCGAGGGCGCGCGGCGCGCGTCTCTGATCGGATTGGGAACTGGAAGGAACGTGACCATGGTGTCGACGACGGCAGGAACAACGGATGTGGACCGCGCCGTGCCGACGTCTGGTGCGAAACTCAATGGTGCGACACTCAATGATGCAGCTGGGCCGGGTCTCGATGCTGGTGTCACTGAGCACCCTCTGCCGCTCGAGCGCTTCATTCCCCTGACGACGCTGGCCCTGGTCGACCGGCTGGCGGTGCCGGAGGCTTGGCCAAATTCCGATCACAGCGAGGCGCGGCGGTTTTTTCGCTATCTCGATTTCTGGCGGCGGCAACAGCACAACCGCCGACTGATGACTTTGCTGCGTGCGTATGAGCCGTTCGACCCCGACAGCGACCTGCTTATTACGCGCGAGTACTCGGCAGCCGAAAAAAGGCGGTTGCAAAAGCGGACCGTCCGCGATGTGAGACAGATCCTTGAGCAGGCGAACTATGTCGCCGTCGATCCTAAATCCATTGAAGTCATCCTGACCAAGGAAAGCCATTATGGCTTGGATCTGCAGGTTGACCTTGGCGTGTTCGAGGAATGCCTGCTGTTTTATCGGGGAGCTTCGAAGAAGCGCGACACTCGGACCAACTATCGCAAGTTCATGCGCAAGGAAGAGTTCGACGTGCCGATCTATCGGCGGCTTTTTATCTTGTTCAAGCTGAAGCCGTTCGATGTGCGCGTTCAAGAAGTGATGGCGAGTAAGAACATCACGGAAAAGGAAGCGGCGAAAGTCGTGACGCGGATGCGTGGCAGCCTTCCGGCAGAAGTGAAGGAAGGCAATATCTACATTAAGCTGTTCAAGAACATTCCGCGCAACGACCTGGAGATGGTGTTTCCCAACACGCGGGTCCGGTTCCGGCTGTGGGATAAGATCAAGCTTGGCGTGACCGGCGGTGGCGCGATGGGCATGGGTCTCGTCGGCACTGCAGGGAAAGTTGCCGCTGGCGGTTTGACGTTGGCCAACCCGGTGGCGCTCGCGGGTGCGGTGGCGGGATTGGGCGGCATCGCCTTCCGTCAGGGCGTCAACTTCATGAACCAGAAACAGCGCTACATGGTGGTGATGGCGCAGAACCTTTATTTCCACGCAATGGCGGATAACCGCGGCGTGATGATCAAGCTGTCGGAACGCGGTGCGGAAGAAGATGTGAAGGAGGAAATCCTGCTCTACAGTGTTCTTGCGAAGGAGACGTGCAAGCGGCAGGACCTCGAATTGATCGACCGGGCGATCGAGAGCTATCTGCGTAGCGCGTTCGACATCAAGGTGGATTTCGACTTGCCGGACGCGCTGGAACGGCTGATCGCGGATGGGATCGTGCGCGAGGATGCCGACGGGACATTGCATACACTTGCCCCCCGTGAGGCCGCACAGCATCTGGATGCGAAATGGGATCGCTTCCTCGACGATCTGCCGGATGGCATTGAGCAGGAAGGCACTGAAGTCGACACCGAGGACTTCCCTCACCTGTGAAACTGGGCTAGGCCACGGGCACCTTTCCCCGCTGGCTGCCTCAAGGTCGGCAATTTTCTTGTGTTGCATGACCGCCCGTAAACTCACACTCCTCACCGCCGACCGCGACATCGCGCGGATGCTCGCTGCCGCGATGCAAGACTTTGTCGAGCCGCCGCCTGACGCGCTGACGCTGTTCGAGGCGCCGGGCGAGGGTTGGCGGATCGAGGCGTACTTTACCGAGCTGCCGGAGCCGGATGTTTTGCGCGCGATGCTTGGCGATGTGACCGGGCTCGATGTGCCGAACATCCACGCGGAAGACGTGCCGCCGCTCAACTGGGTCGCGATTTCGCAGGCTGCCCTGCCGCCGGTGATCGCCGGGCGTTTCACGGTGCATGGTTCTCACGATCGGACGCGGGTGGCGCAGGGGCCGAATGCGATCCTGATCGATGCGGGGGAAGCCTTCGGGACGGCGCACCACGCGACGACCTACGGATGTTTGACCGCGATCGACCGGCTGACGCGGCGACGGGCGTTCCGGCGCGTTTTGGATTTGGGCTGCGGGTCCGGCGTGCTCGCCATCGGGGCGGCGCGGGTGCTGCCTAACGCGGCCGTGATAGCCACCGATATGGACCCGACATCGGTCGATGTGGCGCGGTCGAACATGACGGCGAACACGGCGCCGGGCCGTATTGCGACCTATGTGGCAACGGGGCTCGACCATCCGCGCCTCAGGCGAACGGCGAAATTCGACTTCGTGGTGGCCAATATTCTGGCCGATCCGCTCATCCGGCTGGCGCGGGATATCCGGCGGGCCGTCTCGCCGGGCGGCAAACTTGTGCTTTCGGGCATCCTGATCCCGCAGGCACCCGCCGTGATTGCTGCGTTCGTGGCGCAGGGGTTTGCGCTCGACCGGCACGAGCGGGTAACCGGCTGGTCGACGCTGACGTTGACGAAACGCTAGGCGGCTGAGTTGCGCTTATTCATGGGTGCGCTTAAACAAGCGGCCATGTTCCAGACCTTCACCGCTTCCGCCGATCCCTCCGTTGCCGCGCCGCGTGTCGCCCGGTTGCGCGAGCTGATGGCGTCTCAGAATGTCGATGCTTTTCTCGTACCGCGCGCGGACGAGCACCAGGGCGAGTACGTACCGCCGTCGGCGGAGCGGCTGCGCTGGCTGACGGGATTTTCGGGCAGCGCGGGGTTGGCGGTGATCGCGCGCAAGCAGGCGGCGCTTTTCGTTGACGGTCGCTATACGATTCAGGCAGCGCAGGAGTGCGATGCACGGCTGTTCGAGTTTCCGGGAATTGCGCGGGCGAAGCTTGGTGAGTGGCTAACGGCGCACTTAAGCAAGGGTGCGGTGGTGGGCTTTGATCCGTGGCTGCATACGGCGGGCGAAATCCGGCGGCTTGAAGTGCTGGTTGCGCCGAAGGGTCTCAAACTGAAACCGGTGCGCAAT
>JALHQM010000006.1:52728-74462 GCA_022841965.1 Hyphomicrobium sp.
GGGCCGCACGGGGCCATTGTTCACTACCGGGTTACGGAGGCGTCGAACCGGCTTCTCGGCAAGGGCGAACTGTTCCTGTTGGATTCAGGGGCGCAATACAACGACGGGACGACGGACATCACGCGCACGATTGCGATCGGCACGCCGTCGGCTGAAATGAAGCAGCGGGCGACGCTCGTTTTGAAAGGGCACATTGCGATTGCGACGTCGCGGTTTCCAAAGGGCACGCGCGGGATCGATCTCGATCCGTTTGCGCGGCGCGCACTCTGGCAGCATGGGCTCGATTACGACCATGGCACGGGCCATGGCGTTGGCAGCTATCTGTCGGTGCATGAGGGGCCGCAATCGATTTCGCGGGCGGGGATGGTGGCCTTGGAACCCGGCATGATCTGCTCGAATGAGCCTGGGTATTACAAGACCGGCGCGTATGGCATTCGCATTGAAGCCCTCGTGCTTGTCACGGAGCCGGAAGCGCCAGAGGGCGGGGAGCGGCCGATGATGGGGTTTGAGACGCTGACGCTGGTGCCGATCGACCGGCGGCTGGTGGCCAAAGAGCTTCTCAGCAAAGACGAGCGGGATTGGCTCAATGCCTATCACGCACGGGTGCGCGCGGTGATCGGCGCGGAGCTTTCCGGCGAGGACGATGTTTTGACGTGGCTGCACGCGGCGACGCAGCCGGTGTGAGAGGCGATCAACCGCTGACGAGCGCGATCCATTCGTCTTCGGTGAGGACGGTGACGCCCAGTTCCTGCGCTTTTGTGAGCTTCGAACCGGCGTCGGCACCCGCGATGACGTAGTCGGTTTTTTTCGAGACGGAGCCCGCAACCTTGGCGCCGAGGCGCTCGGCTTGGGCTTTGGCTTCTGGACGTGACAGCCGTTCGAGCGTGCCTGTGAAGACAACCGTCTTACCGGTGACGGGCGAGGAGACAGCGGCGATGCGCTCGTAGGGCTGGACGTCGATTTGTGCCAGCAGCGCATCGACGGCTTCGACGTTGTGGGGTTCGGAGAAGAAATCGATCAACGCATCGACCACGGTTTCGCCGATGCCTTCGATATTGTCGATGTCGGTGTAGGCTTCGCTGTCTTTTCCGCCGGACACAGCGGCATCGACGGCTTGGCGGAATTGGTCGAGCGAGCCGTAGGATTTGGCGAGGTCTTTGGCCGTTTGTTCGCCGATGTGACGGATGCCGAGGGCGTAGAGGAAGCGTTCCAGACCGATCTTGCGGCGGGCGTCGATGGCGGCGAAGAGCTTGTCGACGGATTTGGCGCCGAAGCCCTTGCGGGTCTTGAGCGGCGCGTTGCTCTGGGTGTCGCGCGATAAAAGTGTGAAGATATCGGCGGGCGTGCGCAGCAGGCCTTCATCGAAAAAGAGTTCGATCTTTTCTTCGCCAAGCCCTTCGATGTCGAAGGCGAGGCGGGAGACGAAGTGCTTCAAACGCTCTTTGGCCTGCGCGGGGCAGATGAGGCCGCCGGTGCAGCGGCGCACGACGCCGCGTTCGCCTCCGGTTTCATCCGCATCGCGCACGGCGTGACTGCCGCAGACGGGGCAGGAGTGCGGCATGTGGAAAGGCGCTGCATCGGCGGGGCGCTTGTCGAGGACGACGGAGACTATCTGCGGAATGACATCGCCGGCGCGCTGGACGACGACCGTGTCGCCGCTGCGGATGTCTTTGCGGGCGATTTCGTCTTCGTTGTGGAGTGTGGCGTTGGAGACTACGACGCCGCCGACCGTGACGGGTTCGAGCTTGGCGACGGGGGTCAGCGATCCGGTGCGGCCGACTTGGATTTCGATGGCACGCAGGATGGTGGTTGCCTGTTCGGCGGGGAATTTGTGGGCGATGGCCCAGCGCGGCGAGCGGGAGACGAAGCCTAAGCGTTCGCGCAGATCGATGCGGTCGACTTTATAGACGACGCCGTCGATGTCGTAGCCGAGCGTGGCGCGCTGCTGGCCGATGTCACGATAGAAGGCGAGGAGGTCTTCGGTTATCACGCAGCGGCGCGTCAGCGGATTGACCGGCAGACCCCAGCGGTGCATGGCCGCGATCATGCCGTGCTGCGTGTCTGCGGGAAGTGCCGACATCTCGCCCCAGGCGTAAGCAAAGAAGCGCAAGGGGCGCGAAGCGGTGATCGTTGAGTCAAGTTGCCGGAGCGAGCCGGCGGCGGCATTGCGTGGGTTAGCGAAGATTTTGGCGCCGTGGGCTGACTGCGCATCGTTCAACGCCTTGAAGTCGGCGTGGCTCATGTAGATCTCGCCGCGGATTTCGGCGATGGCGGGCACGTCGTTGCCGTTCAAGGAGTGTGGGATGTCTTTGATGGTGCGAACGTTGTCGGTGACGCGCTCGCCTTCCGAGCCATCGCCGCGGGTGGCTGCTTCGACCAGTTTGCCTTGGTCATAGCGGATTGAGATCGAGAGGCCGTCGATTTTTGGTTCGGCGGTGAAGGCGACGGTGTCGCTGTCGTCGAGACCGAGGAAGCGATGCACGCGGGCGGCGAAGTCGATGACGTCGTCGTCGGCAAAGGCGTTGCCGAGCGAGAGCATGGGCACGCGGTGGCGGACCTTGCCGAAGCCGTCGACAGCCTCCGCGCCAACCCGCTTCGAGGGGCTGTCGTCACGTATCAATTCGGGGAAGCGGGCTTCGATCGCGTCGTTGCGGCGGCGCAGGTCGTCGTATTCGGCGTCGGAGATTTCAGGCGCGTCGGATTGATAGTAGAGCCGGTCGTGATGGGCGATGGCGGCTGCGAGCCGTTCGAGTTCGGCTGCAGCGTCCTCCTGCGTCAGGTCGCCGGAGGGTTTGGGTTTGGCAGTTTTGGCGGTCATGATGCAAGGGCCTGCACGCGCGGCCGGCGCGTTCGCTCAGAGTTGCCCGTCATATCAGCCGGAGTTGCCAATCACGGGAATGGCTTTCCAGGCTTTGGAGATCCAGGAGCCTGAATCTTCGCGCGGGGCGAGACCATCGGATTGCAACAGCGCGAAGCTGTCCTTGTACCACTTCGACTGCGGGAAGTTGTAACCCAGCACGGCAGCGGCCGTCTGCGCTTCTTCCTTCACGCCGAGGGCCATATAGGACTCGGTGAGGCGGGCGAGCGCTTCTTCGACGTGGTTGGTCGTCTGATAGTCCGAGACCACGGTCTTGAAGCGATTGATGGCACCGACGTAGTTCTTGCGCTTCAGGTAGTAGCGGCCGACTTCCATTTCCTGGGCGGCGAGCGTGTCTTCGCAAATGCGGATGCGGTTATCGGACTGCTCGGCGTAGGAGCTATCCGGATAGCGCGTTTTGATGATTTTGAACTGATCGAGGGCCTTGCGGGTGGCGCCTTGGTCGCGGTTGGCGCCCTTCATGTCGTCGAAGTAGGCCGAGCCGATGATGTGATGGGCGAAGGGCGCGTCCTTGGTGCCGGGATGCATGACCGTGTAGCGTTCGGCCGAGGCGATGGCTTCAGGAAACTTGCCGGCCTTGTAGTAGGCATAGGCAGCGAGCACCATGGCCCGGCGGGCTTCCGGTGAATAGGGATGCGAGCGATCCAGTTCTTCGAACTTGGCAGCTGCAGCATCGAACTTGCCCGCCGTCATCATGGCGTCGGCCTGTGCGTACATTTTATCGGGCGGATCGGAGTTGATGGCAGCGGTGCTATCGATCGACGACGCGCATCCGGCGAGCACAGCCGTCGTGACGGCCATGACCAAGACCGTGAGCAATCGCGACGGGATACCGTTTCGCATTCTTCGTTCCGTGCTCTCGTTGCGTTCGCAGGTGGCCAGTACCGATCCAGATAGCACACGAGTCTCGACGGCAGAACCGCGGAACACGCCCAACCCACATCTCAGACTAGGTTTTGATTATGTTTCTTGTGGGGCCGAGACAAGCCACGGGGCCTGCGGACGGTCGCCGCAAGCCCCGGACGATGAACGTTTTTCGCCGATTGGTTACTCGCCGACGGCGAGTGCTTGGGGCGTGTCAAACATGCGCGGTGAAAGTTCCCGGACGCGCGGGGCCTGCACGATGGTCCAGGCCGACTTGTCGTCGAGAAGGGCCTTCAGAACCAGCGAGTTGAGGCGGTGGCCGCCGCGGACGGAGCGGTAGGCGCCGAGCAACGGAAGGCCGGAGAGGCTGAGATCGCCGACGGCATCAAGCATCTTGTGACGCACGAACTCCAGCGGGTCGCGCAGACCTTCGCGGTTCATGATGCGGTTATCGGAAAGGGCGACGGTGTTGGTGAGGTTGGCGCCGAGCGCGAGGCCGGCTTTCCAGAGGCGTTCCACATCGGACATGAAACCGAATGTGCGGGCGCGGGCGAGTTCGTTACGGAAGATGCCCGGGCTCATTTCAAAGGCGAGGCGCTGGCGGCCGATCAGCGGGGTGTCGAAATCAATCTCGACATCAAGATGGAAGCCGGAATGGGGGGAGATTTCGCCCCAGCAGCCGCCTTCTTCGACGCGAATGGGCTTGAGGACTTTGATGAAGCGGCGCGGTGCGTTCAGTTCCTGCAGGCCAACTTCGTCGATGGCTTCGACGAACGGCAACGAGCTGCCGTCCATGATAGGGACTTCTTTGCTGTCGATCTCGACAACGCAGTTGTCGACCGAGAGGCCGCGGAGAGCGGCGAGAAGATGTTCGACCGTGGAGACCGTGACGCCCGCTTCATCACCGATGACGGTGCAGAGGGTCAGATTTTTGACGTTGGAAACATGGGCTGGGATTTCAGCGACGGTGCGGCCCCGTTTGGTGGCCACGAAGAGGATGCCGGTGTCGACATCTGCGGGGTGCAATGAGACAGATACGGGTGCCCCACTGTGTACCCCGGTACCCTTGAGTTCGATCTCGCGGGCAATTGTGGTTTGTCGCGCGCCGATAAATCGATTCGACATCCTGCGCCGTCCCTCGCAAATCCCAGACAGCCAATCGGCCTAAGCCGACGTCTGCCTCCCCAGATCCGTCGCTGTCTCGCCTACTCCCTGTCTCGGCCGCGCTTCTCGATGGCGCTTGTCGAGACCCCTGAGGCGGGGCAAATCAAGATCACATCCAAAGAGACGATAACTGTCACCTTCCGGTGTCACAAATCACGCTTTCTTACGTTCTGTTACTGATTGGAAATACTTAGATTAGAAGTCTTTTTGCAGTGGCTACGAACGGGCTTGTTCAGCGGCGCGATTTGCTGAAAAACACAGGTAATTCGGGCTTTTCTTGACGCTGCGGCTCGGTCTCGAGCCAGCCATTGCGACGGGCGTCTGAATTCCCCCCTACGGTGTAGGAGCGCTCACCGTCGGGCCGCTGGCGTGCATTAAAAGCGTCACGTTCGCCGCCGGTTACCCGCGAATCAGCGTCACGTTTCGAGCGCCCTGTTAGGCGTTCGAAGAAGCCGCGCTTTTTAGGTTCGGCCGGAGGGCTCGCTGGTTCGGCGTAGACATGGGGTGCCGAACCGGGGCGCTGTGTTTTGGCGTGGTACTCGCGCTGGCCGACGGGAGGAAACTCGTCCAAATCCGGCATGCGGCGCGGCGGGCGGCGGACCTGGGCAGGCGGAGCGGGGGCAAACGTCTCCATGGCGGGCTGTGCAGGGGCCGCGTGGGGGACATAGTCCGAGGCCGCATGCGTGTAGGGGCCGGACAGGGTGCCGGGGGCCAGTTCCGTGATTTCGACGTCGTCGCCAGTATGCCAGCTCGGCGGTGCGGGGACGTATTGCGATTGCCCTGAAGCCGGGTCCGACGGGCGAGCCATTTCAACGGGCGAGGGAGCCGGTGGGCGCGCCAATTCTGCAAAGGCCGGCGACTGCAAAGCGTCGGCGAGGCGGTCCTGCGCAGCGGATGCTGCTTCGCTGTGGAAGACCGGCATGGCCGGCGGGACCGTGGAAGCCGAACGCATTGGCGGCTGCACCACGACAGCCGAGCGGTCCATGCCGGAGGCGACGATGGAGACGCGGACCCGATCGCCGAGTGTCGGATCGTAGGTGGCGCCGACAATGATGTTGGCTTCGGGGTCGACTTCCTGGCGCACGCGGGTGGCGGCTTCGTCGACTTCGTAAAGGGTCAGATCGGTGCCGCCTGTGATGGAGAGCAACAGGCCTTTGGCTCCCGCAAGCGTGACATCGTCGAGGAGCGGGTTGGTGATCGCCTCTTCGGCCGCGCGGACGGCACGGCTTTCGCCAGCGGCTTCACCGGTGCCCATCATGGCGCTGCCCATGCCGCTCATGACGGTTCTGACGTCGGCGAAGTCGAGGTTGATCAGGCCTTCCTTGACGATCAGATCGACAATGCAAGCGACGCCTGAATAGAGCACCTGGTCAGCGAGCACGAAGGCTTCGGCGAAGGTCGTGCGCTCGCTGGCGATGCGGAACAGGTTTTGATTGGGAATGACGATGAGCGTATCGACGTGCTTTTTCAATTCGGCGATGCCGGCTTCGGCGATGCGCATACGGCGGGCGCCTTCGAACTGAAAAGGCTTCGTGACGACCGCAACGGTGAGAATGTTTTGTTCTTTGGCGGCGCGGGCGATGACGGCGGCAGCGCCCGTTCCAGTGCCGCCTCCCATACCGGCTGCAACGAAGACCATGTGCGATCCGCGCACAAGGTCGCGAATTTCTTCCAGCGTTTCGATGGCGGCGGCTTCGCCGATGTCTGGACGCGAACCAGCGCCTAGGCCTTCGGTCAATCTGGCGCCGAGTTGAATTTTGTGGGGGGCGTTGGAGGCAACGAGCGACTGCGCATCGGTGTTGGCGACGACAAAATCGACACCGTCGAGGTTGGCGTCAATCATGTTGTTGACCGCGTTGCAGCCTGCTCCGCCGACACCAATGACGGTGATGCGGGGCTTCAGGTCTGGTATGTTCGGCGGCAGTTTTGCGTTCATTTGGCCCTCGGTGTCACAGAAGGAACGTGCGGGCGCCGGTTCTCTTCCCGGCATGGTCCACACGCAGCGCCTTCCCTAGAACCCGTCCCGCAGCCACTGCCCGACTTGGCCGATGTAGCCTTTGGGTGCGTCGGCACCGCGGGCATCGGGCAAATCAACGGCCGTGCTGTCTGCGACGGCACGCAACACACCAACCACACCGGCGAACGCCGCCGATGCATAGAGAGGCGGCAAGCCTGAGATAGGCTCGGGCCTCCCCTCGCGAACGGACCGCCAGAACACGCCTTCTGCGAAAGATTGCAGACCTGGAATCTCGCTGCCGCCGCCGCAGAGAACGATCCGCGCGGCATTGCCGTCGAGAAGCCCGGCATTCGCGAGCTGGTCGCGAACGAGGTGGAGCAGGTGGGCCATGCGCGACTGGATGATCCGGGCCAGATCAGCCTTGGTCGATCTCTGCTCGAGGCCCTCGCCGTCGCCGGTTAAGGCGTAGGTGAAGACATCGTGCTGATCCGACTGCGCATTCAGCACTGTGCCATAAAGCGTTTTGATTCGCTCGGCTTCTTCAAGTGGCGTGCGCAACGAATGCACAACATCGAGCGTGACATCTCCGCCGCCCATCGGAACGGTGGTTGTGAAGAGCGCACGGCCGGTGCGGAACGCTGAAATGCCCGTCACTCCGGCGCCAATGTCGATCGTGATGACGCCGTGATGGCGCTCGTCCTCGCTGGTGACGGCCAGCGCGCTGGCGATGGGGCCTGGAATCAGGCGGCGCGGGGCGAGGTAGCAGCGTGTGACGGTGCGGGTCAGGTTGGCAACAGCGGGGGCATCCGCCGTGATGGCGTGGATGTGAGCCGCCAGCCGGCTGGTGGGCTGGCCCATCGGATCGGCGACCAGGGGGCCGGCGTCGAGGCTAAACCCAAGCGTTTCGAGTTGTAGGATCTGTCGTCCATGCACCGTGGCGTGGGCGCGGCCGGCGGCGGCAACGCGGTCGAGCGCTTCGCGGGTGACGACGTTGCCGGCGACCTGTGCGGCGGCGGCGAACGTGCGCGAGGCCGGACTGCCCCCGTTTAGGAGCACGTCGATTTGTTCGAGGCGGATGCCGGCCATACTCTCCGCCTGGGCGATTGCGGCGCGGATGGCGGCTTCGGCCGCGGCGAGGTTGCGGATGTTGCCGGCGATGATCCCTTGCGAGGGGGCGATACCGACGCCGACGACGCGCGCGGCGCGGCCGTCTTGATCAAGTGCCGCAATCAGGCAAACGGTTTTAAAGCTGCCGGCATCGAGGGCGGCGACAAAGCGGCCGGAACGGGCGGGGCGTAAGGTTGCTGCGCTCATGATCGGTCAGCCACCCCCGGCAGGCGCGCTCGACGCAGCGCGGATGGCGATTTTCGATGGAGAGCGCAAGTCGATGATCTGGCCCGGCTTAGCGACAAGAGCCGCGATCTGGGGCTCGGCCGCGAGGCGGGCCAGGGCCGACGTTTCGCCGTCGGAGGGGAGATGGATGCGGCCGCCGTCGATCAGTTCCAGGGTCCAGCGGCGGTCGGCGAGCCGGTCGGCGCGGGCGAGGCGGGATTTGATTTCGGGATAGCGGTCGAGGGTCGCCAGTAGCGCGGCGGCGGCAACATTGGCGCCGTCGCCGGTGACGCGTGGCAAATCGAGGATGGCGTCGCGCTTGATGGGGCCAAGCTGGCGGCCGGTGGCATCGATGAGTTCGGCCGTCTCGCCGCGCTCCCAGATAGCGAATGGTTTGCGTTCGGTGACGCGGATGGCGAGTTGGCCCGGCCAGACCCGGGAGATTTCGACGGACTGCACCCACGGCAGGCGCTCGAAGCGCCGACGGATGGCGTCCGGTTGGAAGCTCGCGAGCGAAGGGGCGGATTTTAGATCGAGGGCGTCGAACAGATCAGCATCAGACGTGAAGCGATGTCCGGTGAGCGAGACTTGGTCGATACCAAAGCCGAGCATTGAGGCGATTTGGTCGCGATCCACGGCGCCGGTGCGGTGTGCGGCGTAGGCTGCGGCTCCGCACAGGGCGACGAAGGCGAGACCCACAAGCGTGCGGACGGGAACGCGGCGCGTCTGACGGGTTGGGGGTCGTGCGGCGGGTTGAAGGCGGCGGGGATCGTAGGCGTGGCCGAAGTCGAAGTTGGGTCGAGGCATTGCGGGGTGTGGGCGCGGCGCGTGTGGCGCCTGCCGGGGTCCGTTCAGCTCTGCCCCTACCTCTGGCAACTCGCGTCCTCAATGGTCCATCGAACGAGTTCGCCGAAACTCCAGCCGGCGTGCTGCGCCAGTTCAGGAACCAGCGACGTGCCCGTCATGCCCGGTTGGGTGTTGACTTCGAGGCAAATGAGTTCGCCCGAACCACCCGGCGTGTCGTCGTAACGGAAGTCGGCACGCGAGACGCCCCGGCACCCCAGCGCCTGATGCGCCAGTCCGGTGTATTTCCGGACCAACTGGTAAACATCCGGTAAAACTTTGGCTGGAAGCTCGTGGATAGAACCGCCGGGGGCATATTTCGCTTCGAAATCGTAGAAGACGAGGCCGTCCTTGGGTTTGATCTCGATGACGTCGGTGACGAAGCTGCCGATCACGGCGCAGGTGAGTTCGCGGCCGGCGACATAGCGTTCGACCATCACGATGTCATCGGGACTGCCACCTTCGAGGATGACGCTTGCCCATGCGTTGTTGCCGGGGCGGATGATGAGCACGCCGACGCTGGAGCCTTCATCGACCGGTTTGACGACATAGGGCGGCGGCAGGGCGTGGGCCGTTGCGGCCTCAGTGCGGGTGAGGACTCGGGCTTCGGCGACGGGGACGCCGGCGGGTTTCATGACGGCCTTGGCGCGCTCCTTGTGCATGGCGAGTGCAGAGGCCAGCACGCCGGAGTGGGTGTAGGGGATTTCCAGGCACTCAAGGATGCCCTGGATGCAGCCGTCTTCGCCGAAGCGGCCGTGGAGCGCGTTGAAGGCGACATCAGGTTTGAGGGCTGCGAGCGTGGCGGAGATGTTGCGATCGACATCGACGCGGGTGACGCGATAGCCCTCGCCCTCCAGCGCATCGGCGACGGCGGCGCCGGACCTCAGACTGACAGGGCGTTCGGCGGACCAACCGCCCATCAGGACGGCGACGTGATCGCGCGTGCGGGCGGGCGCAATGCCGAGTGTCATGATGCGTTCTCTTGCAGAGCGAGACCTTCGCCTGTGGGGCGGCCGTCCTTGGGTTCGCCGAGGCGGATGATTTCCCAGTCGAGCGTGACGCCGGTGGTGGCCTTCACGCGGGCGCGGACGGTTTCGCCCAGGGTTTCGACATCCTCGCCCGACGCCTTTTGGTCGTTGATGAGGAAGTTGCAGTGCATCTCGGACACTTTGGCGCCACCGACGCGGACGCCACGGCAGCCGGCGGCATCGACGAGTTTCCAGGCGCTGTTGCCGGGTGGATTTTTGAAAGTGGAGCCGCCGGTGCGTTCGCGCACGGGCTGGTTCTTTTCGCGGTAGTCGGCGACCTCGTCCATTTCCTTTTGGATTGCGTGGGGGTCGCCAGGTTTTCCTTCATAGGTCGCGGACGTGAAGATCCAGTCGGCCGGGATACCGCAATGGCGATAGGTGAACTTCATGTCGGCGAGTGAGAGAACGTGGATGTTGCCTTGGCGGTCGACGGCACGGGCTTCGATGAGCGCGTCTTTGGTTTCGGTGCCGTGCGCGCCCGCGTTCATCCGCAGCGCGCCGCCGATGGAGCCGGGGATGCCGCGATAAAACGACAAGCCGGCAATGCCCGCTTCGGCGGCAGCGCGGGCGACTTTCACGTCGGGCACGGCGGTGCCGGTGGTGAGGCGCGTGCCGTCCGTCGTGATCTCGTTGAAGCCGCGGCCGAGACGGATCACGACGCCGGGAACGCCGCCGTCGCGCACGAGCAGGTTGGAGCCGAGCCCAATCACGTAGACGGAGATGCCGGGTCCGATGTTCTTCAAGAAGTGGGCGAGGTCGGCCTCATCGGCGGGGGCGAAGAGGACTTGGGCCGGGCCGCCGACACGGAACCATGTGATGTCCGCCAGTGGCGCGTTGGCGGTGAGACGGCCACGCAGCTCGGGCATGCGGGCCTTCAGGTCGCCAGTGATGTCGGGGAAGCTCATGGGGTGTTGGCCTTCGAAAGCGCGCTTATTCGGCGGCTTGGGCGGAGAGCCATTGCGGAAGCGACGCGGCCCATTCAGTGGAGGTGCCCGCGCCGAGGCATACGACCATGTCACCGGGGCGGCCGTAGCGGCGCAGCAGTGGGACGATGTCGGCTGGATGATCGACGGACGTGACGGCGCGGTGGCCGGTGGCGCGGATGCCTTCGGCCAGTGTGTGCTGGTCGACACCGTCAATCGGCGGCTCGCCGGCGGAATAGAGCGGGGCGACGATGACGCTGTCGGCATCGCTGAAGCAATTGCAGAATTCACCGAAGAGATCGCGCACTCGCGTGTAACGGTGCGGCTCGCAGACGGCGATGACGCGGCCCTTGGTGCCGGCGCGGGCAGCCTGGAGGACGGCTGCGATTTCGATCGGGTGATGACCGTAATCGTCGTAAATCTGGATGCCGTTCCATTGGCCCGTTGGCTGGAAGCGGCGCTTGACGCCTGAGAACTCGGCAAGGCCGGCGCGGATGACATCGTCGGCGATGCCAGCTTCGGCGGCGACTGCGATGGCGGCGAGTGCGTTCAGCGCGTTGTGATGGCCGGGAACGGGGATTTGCCAGCCGGTGATGGTGCGGGCGCCGCCTTTGACGCGGGCGGAGAGTTCTGCGTCGAAAATTGTGGTGAAGCCGTCCTGACGCGATGCGATCAGGCGGAGGTCGGCGCCTTCGGAGACACCGTAAGTGAGCAAGCGGCGGCCATCGCGGCGCATGTCGAGGCGCTCGATCATCTGGCGGACGACGGGGTGGTCGATGCAGGTGACGGCGAGGCCGTAGAAGGGAATGTTGCGATAGAAGGCGGCGTATTCGGCGTGCATATTCTCGACCGACTTGAAGTAGTCGAGATGCTCGGGATCGATATTGGTGACGATGCCGATTTCGGTGGGCAGGCGCACGAAGGTGCCGTCGCTTTCGTCGGCTTCGACAATCATCCAGCGGCCTTGGCCGAGGCGGGCGTTCGAGCCCCAGGCGTTGATGATGCCGCCGGTGATGACGGTGGGATCGGTGCCGGCTTTTTCGAAGATGGTGGAGACGAGCGAGGTGGTGGTTGTTTTGCCGTGGGTGCCGGTGACGGAGATGGTGGAATAGAGGCGCATCAGTTCGGCCAGCGCTTCGGCGCGGCGGATGATGGTGAGGCCCTTCTGACGGGCGGCCTCGAGCTCCGGGTTTCCCGTTTTGACGGCGGTGGAGATAATGACGTTCTTGGCGCCGATCAGGTTGATGGCGTCGTGGCCGATGAAGACGCGCACGGCTTTGGCGCGCAGGCGGCGAACGTTGGCGCTTTCCTTCTGGTCGCTGCCCTGGACGGCGAAGCCCTTGGCGATCAGGATTTCGGCGATCGCGCTCATGCCGATGCCGCCGATGCCGATGATGTGGAAGGTGCCTGCGTCGCGGGGTATCTGCATCGTGGTGTCTATCGTCCCGTCTTGCATGTCATAGGGCCGGACCCTGGTCTTGTCCGTGCCCTGGGCGGACTAGCGTGCCGTGGCCGTAGCGGAGCCTGCTAGCTCTTCGACGAGCGATGCAAGCCGAACAACGGCGTCCGGACGCCCCTGCTTGCGGGCATACTCTGCTGCTTCGCTGAGCGCGGCGCCACCCTCCATGAGCCGCGCGATCTCTGCCGACAGTCTTTCCGGGCTTAGTGTCTTTTGTTCGATACACCAAGCGCCGCCCGATTCGGCAAGCTGGGTGGCATTTTGCAGCTGATCGTTGTCGAGGGAATGCGGCAAGGGCACCAGGATCGACGGGCGTCCGATGACGGTTAATTCGGCGACCGACGAGGCGCCAGCGCGACCGATCACGAGATGGCTGGCGGCCATACGGGCGGGGAGGTCCTTGAAGAATGGGGCTATTTCAGCGGCGACCCCGGCGTCGGCATAAGCGGTCTTAACCCGGGCGACGTCTTCCTCGCGGGCTTGCTGAACGACGTTTAGTCGCGATTTGAGGTTGGTGGGGAGCAGGGCCAAAGCCGGGGGGACGGCGTCGGAGAAATAGCGGGCACCCTGGCTGCCGCCGAAGACGAGGAGCTTGAAGGTGCCGGCCGGGTCCAATGGCGGATAGGGCGTGGTGGCGGCTTCGATGACGATCCCGCGGACGGGATTGCCCGTGAAGCGGGCCTTGGCCAGCAGCTGGCCGTCGAGGAACTTGGTCGCCTCGAACGAGGTGGCAATGGCGTCGACGCGACGGGCGAGCATCTTATTGGCGCGGCCGAGCACGGCGTTTTGCTCGTGCAGCATGGTCGGGATACCCAGTTGGCGCGCGGCGAGCAAGGGCGGAAACGTGGGGTAGCCGCCAAAGCCGACGACCACGGCGGGGCGGATGTCTTTCATCAGTTTGCGGGCGGCGAGGATGCCCTTGGCCAACGTCAGGCCGGTTTTGGCTATTGCTGCTGGCGACTTGGACGCGAGGGTTGCGGAGGGGACCTGATGCACGGTGCGGGCAGGAAAGCCAGTGCCGTAGCGGTCGCCGCGCATGTCGGTCACAAGGTCGACGGTGTAGCCCCGCCGGCCCAGTTCTTCGGCCAGCGCGAAGGCCGGAAACAAGTGGCCTCCGGTGCCTCCGGCGGCGAGCATAATGGTGCGGTTGCGGTCCATGGCGTCGAGATGTCCCCCCGTGTCTGCTGCTCATCGCAGCAAAACACGGCTGTTTCTGGTCTGGTTTGGCTGCGCGATCAAGCGGCGCGGCGACGCGTCAACGCAAGCAGCATGCCTAGCGTGATGGAGATTGCGAGCGTGGAGGAGCCGCCTGCAGACAGGTAGGGCAGTGTGATGCCTTTGGCCGGGAGGAGGCCGACATTGACGCCCATGTTAAAGAGGGCCTGAAAGCCGAAGACCAGGGCAAGGCCGATAATGCCGAGCTTGACGGCGGGGTCGGGTTCCTGGCCGGCGCGGTAGAGGGCGCGCAGCACGATGAAGCCAAACAGCAAAACAATCGCGAGGCAGGCAATGGCGCCGTACTCTTCGGCGATGACGGCGAAGATGAAATCGGTGTGGGCGTCGGGCAGCGAGGTCTTGATGGTGCCTTCGCCGGGGCCGCGTCCGAAAAAGCCACCTTGCGTGAAGGATTGCAGCGCGCGGTCGACCTGACTGTGGTCGCCGGGGGCGGGATCGAGGAAGCGATCGATGCGGGATTCGACATGAGGGAATGTCATATACGCGCCGAGGATGGCCGCGATGCCGAACAGGACAATGGCGGCGGCGTAGATGAGCGGTTGGCCGGAGACGAAAAACAGCGCGCCCCAGACGATGCTCAAAAGCAGCGTCTGGCCGACGTCGGGTTGCAGCACGAGAAACGTGGCCACGAGTGCGTAGAGGCCAACGGCCAACCAGAGGCCGGGCATCTCCGGGCGCGTGCGGGCTTCAGCCAGCAGCCAGGCGGAGATGACGACGAAGGCGGGTTTTAAGAATTCTGACGGTTGGAGCGAGTGGCCCGCGAGGGAAAGCCAGCGGCGGGCACCGTTGATCTCCTTGCCGGTGATGGAGACAGCGGCGAGACCGACGAGGGCGACGATGAGAAGACCGAGAGCAACGCGGCGCGTCTCGCGCGTGGTGAAGAAGGAGATCATGACGAGGAGGAGTGCACCCAGCGCGGAGAAGATGACGTGGCGTTCGACGAAATAGTAGGCGGGGAGCCCCTTCTTCAAGGCGACCGACGGACTGGCGGCCAGCGAGAAGACGAGGCCCGCGCCGACGAGGATGAGGATCGCAATCAGCAGCACATGATCGATGGTGAACCACCATCCGGCGAGGCGGCTTCGGTCTTCGCGGGAGAAACTCATGCGGGCGTTCGGCGCGCGATTTCCTCGGCGACGATCCGGCGGAAATGGTCGCCCCGCTCCTCGAAATTTTTGTACTGGTCGTAGGAGGCGCAGGCGGGCGAGAGCAGGACAACGCTTTCGCGTGCGCCCGAGGCGATTGCGTCTTGCGTCGCTTGGGTGACGGCGACCTCCATGGTGCCGCATGCTTCGTGCTGAACCTCAGTGCCTAATGTTGCGGCGAACATGTCGGTGGCCGCGCCGATCAAGTAGGCCTTGGCGATGCGGGGAAAGTAGGGGCGCAGGATGTCGATGCCGCCGTCTTTCGCTTTGCCGCCGAGGATGATGTGGATCCCGCCCGACCAAGTGGCGAGGGCTTTTTCGGTGCTTTCGGCGTTGGTTGCCTTACTGTCGTTGATGAAGAGCGTCGTTGCGAGGTGGCCGATTTGCTCCATGCGGTGGGCGAGACCGGGGTAGGTCAGCATATGCGGGATGATTTCGTCGTCGCGCAGGCCGGCGAGGCGGAGGGCACCATAAGCGGCGCAGGCATTCTCGCCATTGTGACGGCCGCGCAGTGATGCCACGCCCGCGAGATCGGCGACGGGTTTGCCTTGGAAAAAGACGGTTGTGCCGGAGGCCGTGATGTCGGCCGGGCCCAATGTCGAGGCGGTCAAAACGATCTTGTCTTCTGATGCGTGGCGATGCGCGATGGCGCGTGTCCAATCGTCGTCGATGACGACGACGGCTTGGTCTGCTCCGGCAACGAGACGTTCTTTCACGCGGGCATAGTTTTCGATCGTCCCGTGGCGATCGAGATGATCGGGGGTGACGTTGAGCAGCACGCCGACGCTGGGGTTGATGGTGGGGGCGAGATCGATCTGGAAGGACGAGCACTCGACCACGTAGACGCGCTCGGGTGTCAGTGGTTCGAGGGTCAGGACGGCGCGGCCGATGTTGCCGCCCAGCTGAACATCGCGGCCGGCTTCTTTCAAGATATGGGCAATCAAGGCCGTGGTGGTCGATTTACCGTTGGTGCCGGTGATGGCGATGAAGGGCGCTTCGGGGCAGACGGTGGCGCGTTCGCGGCAGAAGAGCTCGATGTCGCCGATGACGTCGACGCCGGCGGCTTCAGCTTTCTGGACGGTCCAGTGCGGTTCGGGATGGGTTAAGGGGACGCCCGGCGCAAGGATGAGTGCTGCGAACCGGGCCCAGTCTTCGCGGAAGAGATCGACAAGGGGGATGCCCTCTTTTTCCGCGCTTTCGCGACTGGCGGGGTTGTCATCCCAGGCGGAAACGCGGGCGCGGCCGTCCATGAGGGCGAGGGCCGTCGCGTTGCCCGAAGCTCCGAGACCGAACACCGCGACATCGAGGCCGGAGAAGGTGGTGATCGGGATCATCGGGCGGCCCGCTCTTCTATCGCAGCTTCAAGGTGGCGAGACCGACGAGTGCGAGAATGACGGAGATGATCCAGAAGCGCACGACGACGGTGCTTTCCTGCCAGCCCTTTTGCTCGAAGTGATGGTGCAGCGGTGCCATGCGGAACACGCGCTTGCCGGTCAGCTTGAAGGAGGCGACCTGGATGACGACGGAGAGCGTTTCGAGAACGAACAGGCCGCCGACGATGGCGAGGACAATCTCGTGCTTGGTCGCAACTGCAATCGCACCCAGCGCGCCGCCGAGCGCGAGCGACCCGGTGTCGCCCATGAAAATCATGGCGGGCGGAGCGTTGAACCAGAGGAAGCCGAGGCCAGCGCCGATGAGCGCGCCGCAGATCACGGCGAGTTCGGCGGTGCCGGCGACGTAGTGGATCTGGAGGTGGGAGGCAAACTTCTCCGAGCCAATCAAGTAGGCGATGAGACCGAACGTGGTCGCCGCAATCATGACGGGGACGATGGCCAAACCGTCAAGGCCGTCGGTGAGGTTGACGGCGTTGCCGGCGCCGGCAATGACCAGCATGCCGGCAAGGATGAAGAATGGGCCGAGGTAGATCAGCGTGTCTTTGAAGAACGGGACCGCAAGCTGACCAGCAAGTGCTGGCGCAGACAGAGCCATAAGGGCCCATGTGGCGAGCGCGGCGACGATGAGTTCGAGACCTAGACGGGCCTTGCCGCCGAACCCGCTGGCGTGTTGCTTTGTCACTTTCAGATAGTCGTCGTAGAAGCCAATGGCACCGTAGGCGAGCGTAACACTCAGCACGATCCACATATACATGTTGGACCAGTCGGACCACATGAGGGTGGAGAACGTGACGCTGGCCAGGATCATCAGGCCGCCCATCGTGGGCGTGCCGCGCTTGGCGAGATGCGTTTTGGGACCGTCGTCGCGGATCGGCTGGCCTTTGCCCTGCTTGAGGCGCAGGAGGTCGATGATCGCGGGTCCAAACAGCAAGACGAACAGCAGGGCTGTAAAGATGGCGCCGCCGGTGCGGAAGGTGATGTAGCGGAAAACGTTGAGCAGACCGATCTGGTCGCCGAATTGGCCCAGCTCATAGAGCATGCGTTTAGTCTCCCCTTCCCCGCGGCGCAGCCATGGACTGCGCGGTGGTCTCTTTAGCCTACTCCGCCGGACCTGTCTCTGGCGGGTCTGTCTCGGACGAGGCTGGGCACCCAAATTTTTCCTGCATGGCGGTCACGAGGCGCCCCATTTTTGAGCCGTTGGAGCCTTTGACCATCACGACGTCGCCGGGCGCAAGGGCCGCCAACAGCGTTGGTTCGAGTTCGACGGAGGATTTCGCCCAGGCTCCCCGGCGGCCCAGTGGCACGCGTTCATAGAGATGCGCCATGCTGGGACCAGCAGCAAAAACGAGATCGACGCCGGCTGCCTCCAGTGCGTCCCAGAGCCCGGCGTGTAGGTCTGGCGCGTTGGGCCCCAGTTCGAGCATGTCGCCGAGCACGGCAATCCGGCGCGGGTAATCGCTGCGCGGCAGGGTGGGCAGAACGGCGAAGGCTGCGCGCATCGAGGCCGGATTGGCATTGTAGCTTTCGTCGATGAGGAGAATTTCGCCGCCGGCGGTCGGCAGGCGCGTGCGGGAACCGCGTCCGGGCGGCGGTGTGAAGGCTGCAAGTGCGGCGAGACCGGTTGGCGTGTCGGCAGCGGCGGCGTCCAGAGCCGCCGTGACGAACAGGGCATTCATCACCATGTGTAGGCCCACGGTCCCGATCGTGAACGGAAGCTTGTCGCGGCCGCCGTCCCGGATCGCGTCACCCGAGCTCGCCGTGGCGGTCATGCGAACCGTTGCGAGCGCCACGGCTTCGTCGACGCCGAAGTGTGCCACCGCATCGGCGATGCTGCGATCGATTGTGATGCCGGTGATGTGGATCTTGTGGGCGCGAGCTGACGCGATCAGGCGCGCGGCGTGGCGGTTGTCGAGATTGATGAGTGCGGTGCCGCCGGGTGCTAGTCCGACGAAGATCTCAGCCTTGGCGTCGGCAATGCCCTCTTCGTTCGCAAAGTTTTCAATGTGGGCGTTTTCGACGGTGGTAATGAGGGCGACGTGGGGGCGAACCATGCCCGTCAGAGGCGTGATCTCGCCAGCGTGGTTCATGCCGATCTCGAAAATGGCATAGCGCGTACCGGCTGGCATGCGAGCGAGGGTGAGCGGCACGCCCCAGTGGTTGTTGTATGATTTTTCCGACGCGTGCGTGGGGCCCAAGGCTGAGAACGCGAGGCGGAGCATTTCCTTGGTCGTCGTCTTGCCGACGCTGCCTGTGACGGCGATGACGCGGGCGTCTGAGGCGAGGCGAGCACGAGCGGCGCGCGCTATGGATTCGAGAGAGTGCAACGTGTCGGCTGTGCGGATCAATGCGCCGTCGCCGGGTTTGGCGGCGTAGCTCTCAGCGACGATGGCGGCGGCGGCCCCTTTGGCGAAAGCGGCCGAGACGAAATCGTGGCCGTCGCGCTGATCGGTCAAGGCGACGAAGACGTCGCCGGGTTCAAGGGTGCGCGTGTCGATCGAAAAGCCCGTGATCGCTACTGTGGGCGAACCGGACGGTTGAGCTCCTGCGGCTGCGACGAGGCTGTCAAAAGACCAAAGGGGATTGGACGTCATGGGGCTCCCAGCGCTTCCGCCAGAACCTCGTGGTCGGAGAAGGCAAGCACCGTGTCACCTACGATCTGGCCGGTTTCGTGACCTTTCCCTGCGACGAGGACGACGTCACCCGGCCCCATCATGGCGACGGCTGCGCGGATTGCTTCAGCGCGGTCCCCGATCTCCATTGCGCCCGCAGCACCCGCGAGCACTTCCGCGCGGATGGCGGAGGCGACTTCGGTGCGCGGGTTGTCGTCGGTTACGATCACCACGTCGGATTGTTCAGCGGCGATGCGGCCCATGATGGGGCGTTTGCCGCGGTCGCGGTCGCCGCCGCAGCCGAAGACGCAGATGAGGCGACCGGTGGCGAAGGGACGGCAGGCATCGAGCGCGGCGGCAAGGGCTTCGGGCTTGTGGGCGTAGTCGACGACGCCGAGGCCGCCGTTGCGTTCGCCGATGATTTCGAGACGACCCTTGACGCCGTGGAGCGTGGCGAGGGCGGCGAGAACGCGGGCGATGTCCTCTCCCGCCGCGATGGCGAGGGCTACGGCGACGAGTGCGTTTTCGACCTGATAGGCGCCGACGAGCGGTAAATCGACGGTGGTTGTCTTTCCGCCAGCGGTGAGCGTCAGGCGTTGGGCGAAGCCTTGAGCTTCGACCTTCTCGAGTTTGATGGTGTCGCCGGCGCGGCCAACGGTGAGAACAGGGCGGCCTGATCGGCGCGCGACGGCCTCGGCGGCAGCGGCGAAGGCCCCGTCACGGTTGATGATCGCGGGGCGGTCCGGGGGAAGAAGGTTTTCGAACAGGCGCATCTTGGCAGCGAGGTAGTCCTCGACGGTCGGATGATAGTCCATGTGGTCGCGGCCGAGGTTCGTGAAGGCGGCGGCGGCGATGCGGACGCCATCAAGGCGGTGCTGGTCGAGGCCGTGGGAGGAGGCTTCCATCGCGAGGTGCGTGACGCCATCGTCTGCGAGTGCGGCCAACGTTTTGTGGAGCGAAACGGGGTCGGGCGTCGTGAGGGACCCGTAGACGGTCGACTTCGGCGAGACGACGCCGATGGTGCCGAGGGAGGCCGCTTGGCGTCCGCACGCGGCAAAGATCTGGCGGGTAAATTCGGCGACCGAGGTTTTGCCGCTGGTGCCGGTGACGGCGACGACGGTGGCGGGTTGGCCAGCGTAGATGCGGGCGGCGATGCTGGCGAGCGCGACGCGCGGGTCGGCTGTGCGCAGCACGGGGATTTTGAGGCCGGGCGGGACGGCCGCGCCAACGGCTGCGATAGCCGCGACTGCGCCACGGGCATCGGCGTCGGCGATAAACCGGCCACCGTCAGCTTTGGTGCCGGGGACGGCGATGAACACGTCTCCGGGGGCGACGGTGCGGCTGTCGGCGGTCACGCCGGTCACTGACAGAGCGGCTACGTCTGGCGGGACGGATGACACAACGTCGGAGAGGTCGGAGAGGCGCATTGCAGGCCTTTTGAACGGCGCCGATGGGGAGTTGCGCACGCGAAGCGGTTGCTGCCGGTTTATGGCGCACCGCCCGATCCGTCAAACGGACTTCAGCGGTGTGCGGAGTATAGGGCTTAGCCGCCGGGGGACTCCCCGTGAAGTTGCAGATAGAGCCACGACACTGGCGATCACAGCAAACGTGATGTCGGGCGCAGCGGCACTCCGCCGTGGTTCACTCAAAGATGTGTGACCGGAAATTCGTGCGAGTTTTGACTGCGGATGATGCTGGCGGCCAGCCCTGAACTGGGCGCATGACCTTACCGTCAATTCATGTTGCAGCCGCGCTTTTTGGCACTCACGAACGATCACGCCGGACGTGTTTTTGCCAACGCGATTGTGACTGGCAGAGCCGCGGTGCCGTTCCTATTTCGCTCTCATGGCAGGGGGAAAAGCCCCCGCCGCTGCGGCGCCTGATGCGCCGCATCCGTGAGAAACACAACGCTGAGAGGATACGCCTGATGCTTCGCCAATTGACCCTTACCGCCTTGATCGCCGGTGCCGCTGCTCTGCCGGCCGCCGCCGCCGATACCGCCACCCCGCGTGAGTTCACTGCCAAGCTTGATGCACAAGCTCAGCAGAGCCTCTTGCGTAACATTGCGTATGGCCGCGGTTACGTCGTGACGTCGGACTTCAGCCAGTCAGGCTCGGGCCATTGGGTGGCGCGGGCGCTGAAGGACGGCAAGCCGCTGACGGTTGCCGTGAAGATGCCGCCGCGCGATGTGCCGGTGTTCATCAACTAAATGCTTTTGACGATGTTGACGCCCGGTTGTCGCAACGACGGCCGGGCGTTTTCGTGCGCCGAGACGCTATTTCTTGACGTCTTGAACCACTCGGATGGAGAGTTCGCGGAGCTGTTTGGGAGCAGCTTCGGAGGGCGCGTTCATCAAGAGGTCGGCGGCCTGCTGGTTCATGGGGAAGAGGGCGACTTCGCGGACCGTCTTGCAGCCGGTGAGCAGCATGACGACACGTTCGAGACCGGCTGCCATGCCGCCGTGCGGAGGTGCGCCGTACTGGAAGGCCCGGTAGAGGCCGCCGAAGCGGGCTTCAACGTCGGCGCGCGACAGGCCGGTGATTTCGAAGGCTTTGACCATCGTTTCGGGCAAGTGGTTGCGCACGGAGCCGGACGCGATTTCGTAGCCATTGCAGACGATGTCGTACTGGTTGGCTTTGAGAGCAAGGAGCGCGTCGCGGCCTTCCTTCTCGGCGGCTTCAAGGGCTGCGTGGCCGCCCTTAGGCATCGAGAAGGGGTTGTGCGAGAAGTCGATCTTCTTGTCTTCCTCGTTCCATTCGTAGAACGGGAAGTCGACGATCCAGGCCAGCGCGAAGCGGTTCTCGTCGACGAGTTTCAACTCTTGGCCGACGCGGTCGCGGGCGTTGCCGGCGAATTTGTAGAAGTTCGCGGGGTTGCCGGCGGTGAAGAAGACGGCGTCGCC
>JALHQM010000006.1:74562-85027 GCA_022841965.1 Hyphomicrobium sp.
TGCTCGGTGACGTCCTGCATTTCGATCGGGTTGCGCAGGTCGGGCTTGTCGGAGCCGTACTTGGCGATGGCCTCTTCGTGGGGGATGCGCGGCCAGCCGTTGGTAACGGGCTTACCGTCTGAATGCTCCTCGAAGATGCGGGTGAGGATCGGCTCCATCGTGGAGAAAACATCCTCCTGCTCGACGAAGCTCATTTCGACATCGAGCTGATAGAATTCGCCCGGTAGGCGGTCCGCGCGGGGATCTTCGTCGCGGAAGCAGGGCGCGATTTGAAAGTAGCGGTCGAAGCCGGAGACCATCAGCAGCTGCTTATACTGCTGGGGAGCCTGCGGCAGGGCGTAGAACTTGCCGGGATGGATGCGCGAGGGGACGAGGAAATCGCGGGCGCCTTCGGGTGAGGACGCGGTGAGGATGGGGGTCGGGAATTCGTTGAAGCCGGCATCGTGCATGTGGCGGCGCATGGACTTCGTAATTTCGAGGCGCTTCATAATGATGGCGTGCAGCGTCTCGCGGCGCAGATCGAGGAAGCGATACTGCAGGCGGAGATCTTCCGGGTAGTCGGGTTCGCCGAAGACGGGGACGGGCAGTTCCTTGGCTTCGGAGAGGACTTCGATCTCGGTGGCATAGACTTCGATCGCGCCGGTTGCGAGCTCGGCGTTGGTCGTGCCGTCGGGGCGCTGGCGCACCTTGCCATCGATGCGGACGACCCACTCGGAGCGCAGTTTTTCGGCCATCTTGAAGGCCGGGCTGTCGGGATCGGCGACGACCTGGGTCAAGCCGTGATGGTCGCGCAGGTCGATGAAGAGCACGCCGCCGTGGTCGCGGACGCGGTGGACCCAGCCCGATAGGCGCGCGACGTTGCCGATGTCGGTGTTGCGCAGACCGCCGCAGGTGGTGGAGCGATAACGGTGCAGGCTGGCCGCGGTCATGGCCCAAAATCCCTTGTGACGGTGGGGGGAAAATCGGGCCGGAGAAGCGCACGGGGTATGGTGAATGTCAAGACTTGGGGGCGGCCCAGCCGGGCGCGCCGTCGCGTGGGCGATCACTGGTCGGATTCGCGCGGTAACCAATCGTTAAGCACAAAAGGGTTATTTTCCGTTAAGCACGCCGCAGCTCGACGGCGCGGCCCTTCTTGTTTTTGTCGTTTTGCGTGTGGGACCCCTGCCATGTCGACCGAAGCCATCAACATCGTCGCACTCGAAGCTCTCTTGACCCGTCTGCCCAGTTCGACGGGCGATAACGACCCCGTGGACACCCACGCCGAGCACCCCCTAGCGCACAATCTGCGGACGGTGCTGGCCAACCCGGGCGCCCACCGGATCGGCGATTTGGCGCTGGTCGTCGACAGTATCCTCAAAGAAATGACCATGCTGAAGGCGACGCACGGCATTGTGGACGAGACGCGCTCCTAAATCGCGTCTCAATCGCTTCTCAATCACTTCTCAATGGCTTCTGGGCCCATATGGCCCAATCGGGCGCCCCCTCTTCTGACCGACGGCACGCCGCACCCGGCGAGGCTTCCCCTAGCGGCGATCTGTTGTATACAGGCCGGCGATGCATCTCGTTACGTCCACATCCGATCTCGCCCAGGTCTGTCAACGTCTCGTCTCCGCTGAGTTTATCGCGGTCGATACGGAGTTCATGCGCGAGCAAACATTCTGGCCCGAGCTTTGTCTCGTCCAGATCGCGTCCGATACTGTCGAAGCGGTCGTCGATCCGCTGGCTTCGGGCATCGATCTGCAGCCGTTCTATGAGCTGATGGCAAACACGAGCGTGACCAAGGTGTTCCATGCCGCGCGGCAGGACATCGAGATCATGTATTCGGAGGGCGGGCTCATTCCGGCGCCGATTTTCGACACGCAGGTGGCGGCGTCGGTGTGCGGGTATGGCGACAGCGTCAGCTACGTCAACCTCGTCAAGGACATCACCGGGCACGACATCGACAAGTCGTCGCGGTTCACGGACTGGAGCCGGCGTCCGCTGACGGATAAGCAGCTCGTCTATGCGCTCGGTGACGTGACGCACTTGCGCGATGTGTACCGGCATCTGAGGGGCAAGCTTGAGGCAACGGGGCGGACCTCGTGGCTCAGCGAAGAGATGGCGGGTCTGACGCATCCCGAAACGTATGAGACGCGGCCCGAGGATGCCTGGAAGCGGCTCAAGATGCGGACCAAGAACCGCAAGTCGTTCGGCGTGCTGATCGAGCTTGCGGCGTGGCGCGAGCGGATGGCGCAAGCGCAGAACGTGCCGCGTAGCCGCGTGCTGCGCGATGAGGCGCTGTACGACATCGCCAATCAGATGCCGACGACGCCGGAACAACTGGGCGGGTTGCGCACACTGAGCGACGGATTCTCGCGCTCGCAGAGGGCGCGCGAAATCATGGACGCCGTGAAAGCGGGACTTGAACGCGATCCCAAGTCGCTGCCGCAGATGAACCATTCGCGGCAGGTGTCGGCAGAAGCAGGCGCGACGATCGAACTCCTCAAAGTGCTCCTTAAGGCGGCGGCGGCCAAGCATGGCGTTGCACCGCGGTTGATTGCGGACGCGGAAGAACTGGAGCGGATCGCTGCCGAAGACGAGCCCGACGTGCTGGCGCTTAAGGGCTGGCGGCGGCAGCTGTTCGGTGACGATGCCGTCCGGTTGAAGCGCGGGGAGCTGGCGCTCACGCTCTCTGGCGGCGAAGTGAAGGTTCTGCCGGGGAACGGGGCGACCTAGCTGCTACTTGCGGCCTGCATCATAGCTGTGGCGTTCGCGCCAGCCGCGCAGGAAGTCTGATAGGTCGCTGTCAATGGTGTCGGGCAGCGCGATGCGGACGGTGACCAATTGATCACCGGTGAGGCCTGCGGTGGCGTTGACGATGCCCTTGCCCTTCAGCCGAAAGACTTTGCCGGAGCTGGTGCCGGGCGGGATCGTGAGTTGCACGCGGCCGGTGAGCGTTGGAATTTCGATTTTGGCGCCGAGCACGGCTTCGTCGATCGTCAGTGGCACGTCGATGGTGATGTCATCGGTTGAGCGTTTGAATGTGGCGTGCGGGCGGACGCGGACTTCGACAAGCGCATCGCCCGCAGGGCCGCCATTGAACCCGGGTTGGCCTTTGCCTTTGAGGCGGAGCATCTGGCCTTCAATGACGCCTGAGGGGACGTTGAGATCGAGCGCTTCGCCGCCCGGCATGGTGACGCGCTTGACGGCGCCGAGGGCGGCTTCAGTAAAATCCAGTTCGATCGTGTAGCGGGCATCTTGGCCACGGCGGGCTTGGGTTTGCGCGCCGGCGCCACGGAACCCGGCGAAAATGTCGCCGAAGGGGTCTTCGCTATCGAAGCCACCGAAACCAGCATTCCAGCGGGCGCCGCCGGGGCCGGCTCCAGGTCCTGCGCCGGGGCGCGGGCCGGTTGGACGGCGCGGGTCACCCACGCCGTCAATTTCGCCGCGGTCGAAGGCTTTGCGTTTGACGGGGTCGCCGATGATATCGAATGCCACCGTGACCTTTTTGAAGCGTTCTTCGGCGGTCTTGGCCGGGTTCACGTCGGGGTGCAGTTCCTTGACGAGTTGGCGATAACGGCGACGGACCTCGTCGTCGGTGGCTGTGCGAGCGACGCCAAGAACGGTATAGGGATCGTCGGCCACGCTCCCCTCCCCTCAGGTCGCAATGCGGATTTCGCCGACACGGCCCAGAACGGCAGCGAGGCTGTCGAAGCGGCGGCGGAGGCGTTCGCCATCGAGATTGGCGTGCTGCTTGGGCAGTGTCAGGATCAGTTTGTCGGCGCGGTACGTGAGGCGCGTTTCGTCGATCACGCCCGGCATACCAATGGAAATCATGTGGGCTGCCCGCAGCGCACCGCCGACGATGCGCGCGCGTTTCAACATGCGGCGGTCGATGCGCGCGAGGAGTTGCTCGGGCAGACCGTCGCTGCCGATGCCTTGCGCTCCGGCGTGGCGGAAGTAGACCGTGAGGCCCAGAAAGATGCGGCCCGGATGATCAACGCCGCTCATGCCGGCATGGGCGATCTTGTCGAGGCTCTGTTCGCCGCGATAGTCGGGATGGACGCGCCAGCCGACATCCGACACGAGGCAGGCGGCATGGCGCAGGCGCCGTTCATCGGGCGTTTCGTCGATGCCGTCTTGCTCGAAAAGCTGGTCGGTCCAGTCGCACAATTCGAGGGCGTGAGAGAGTGAGCGGGAGCGCTGGCGGGCGAATTCCTCGCAAAAGCTCAGGAGCGGATCCTTTTTGCGCTCGTGGGGTGGCAGCAGGCTGAACAAAAGACCTTCGCGGACGCCGTGGACGGAGAAGACGACGGCGGAGGGTTGCAGCTGTCGCAGAAGACGTTCGAGGACGAGGGCGCCGTAGGGGAGTGCTTCGCGGCGGGCGCGGGCGACTTCCTCGATGCCGGGTAGGGACGCGATTTTTTTCGTCCGGCGGACGAGTTCGCAGAACTCGATCGCGTCGCGTGTGGGGATTGTGTAGCCCTGCATGATGCGCAAGGGATACTGCGTCTGCTCCATGTGGAGCTTGGCGAGTGCGCGCCATGTGCCGCCGACGGCGTAAAACGGCCGGCCCTTGCCCTTGCCGAGCCAGTTGATCTTTTCCAGGTAGGAATCGGCAATCTTGACGGCGTCTTCGGTTTTGCCGCCGGTCTGGTCGATCAGACGCAGGCCGCCCAGGGGTAGTGTCACGGAGTCGTTGAGCGTGTTGCCGCCGATGTCGATCAGTTCAAGGCTGCCGCCGCCCAGATCGCCCGCAAACCCGTCGGGGTCCTGGAAGCCCATACGGATACCTTCGGCGGCGAGTTCGGCCTCGCGTTGGCCGGAGAGGATCTCGATTTTTACGCCGCAGGCCTTTTCGGCGCGGGCGATGAAGGCGGGCCCGTCGGCTGCATCGCGGACGGCAGCCGTTGCGAAAGCTTTCAGTGTTTTGACTTCGAGGACACGCGCCACGGCCTTGAAACGGGTCAACGCCCGGATCGTCCGTTCGACCGGTTCGGCGCCAAGATGGCCAGTGGTCGCCACCGTGCGGCCAAGGCCGCAGAGAACCTTCTCGTTAAAGAGCGGGGTCGGCGAGCGCACGGCGCCTTCGTAGATAACAAGGCGCACGGAGTTGGAGCCGATGTCGATGACCCCGATCGGCTCGAGTTCGCGCGGCCGCCGGGTTCCACCCAACATCTGCATCAGGCTCGTCACGTCTGATCCCTGCTTCAATCCGCACCTCGGCCGCGGAATTTTGGCGGTGAACTGGTCTTCAGGGCTTGGCCACGGCCAGAAAGGCTGGGGTTCGTCATGAAGTATTTGTGGGCATTGAAGGGCGCTTCCTTCGGGGCGGGGTGGATTCGCTCTGACGACCCATCGGCGAGAATGCGCCAGCTCTGTTGATTGTCCATCAGGTTCGCGACCATGATCTGATTGAGGACCTGTTCATGCACAGTCGGATTGAGGATCGGCAGCATGGCCTCGACCCGGCGGTCGAGGTTGCGCGGCATCATGTCGGCGGAGGAGATGTAGACTGCGGCCTTGGGTGAAGGCAACGGCTCTCCGCGGCCGAAGCAATAGATGCGGGCATGTTCCAGAAAACGTCCAATGATACTCTTGACGCGAATGTTTTCGGAAAAACCCTTGATTCCCGGTTTGAGGCAACAGACACCGCGGCAGATGATATCAATGGATACACCGGCATTACTCGCCTCATAGAGCGCATCGATGATCTGCGCATCGACCAGCGAATTCATCTTCATCCAAATGGAGGCGGAGCGACCGGCCTTGGCGTGTTCGATCTCTTCACGGATGTGAGCGAGGATTTTTTGACGGATGCCATTCGGGCTCGCCGACATGACTTCAAGTTCGCCTGGGCTGCCGTAGCCGGTGACGAAATTCAGAATACGCGTGACATCGCGGGCAACGAGGGGATCGCGGGTGAAAACGGACAGGTCGGTATACACGCGGGCGGTTTGGGGGTGATAGTTGCCGGTGCCGATGTGGCAGTAGGTGACAAGTTCGGACCCCTCGCGGCGCACGACGACACCGAGCTTGGCGTGCGTTTTCAGTTCGATGAAGCCGTAGACGACGTGGACGCCGGCGTTTTCAAGATCGCGCGCCCAGCGGATGTTGGCGGCTTCATCGAAGCGGGCTTTCAGCTCGACAACGGCCGTCACGGACTTACCAGCTTCAACGGCTTCCTTCAGCGCCTGGACAATGGGGCTGTCGCGCGATGTGCGGTAGAGCGTCCATTTGATGGCCATGACGTTGGGGTCGTTCACGGCCTGACGCAGGAACTGCACGACAACATCGAAGCTTTCGTAGGGGTGGTGGACGACGAGGTCTTTTTTATTGATGGCCGCGAAGCAGTCGCCGTTGAACTCGCGGATCCGCTCGGGAAAGCGGATGTTCAAGGGCTTGAAGAGCAGGTCGGGGCGGTCCGAGACAATCAACTGGCTGGTGTCGGAAATGCCGAGGATGCCGTCCTTGACGAAAACGGCTTCCTCGCCGACCTCGAGTTCGGCAGCGACAAGGGCACGCAACTGATCGGGCATGCGGCTTTCAAGTTCGAGGCGAATGACCATGCCGCGGCGGCGGCGCTTGAGGAGCGTTTCGTAGGAGCGGACGAGGTCTTCTGCTTCTTCTTGCAATTCGATGTCGCTGTCGCGGAGCAGCCGGAAGGCGCCCTTGGCCTTGACCTCAAAACCCATGAAGAGCTTTTCGAGGAACATGCCGATCAACTGCTCCATCTGGATGAAGCGGATCTGCGTATCGCTCGAACTGTCCGCACGCATGCGGATGAAGCGTTCGAGCTGGCCGGGGATCGGGATCAGGCCGCTCATGACCTTGCCATCTGCCGGGCGCTGCAATTGCACTGCGATGGTCAGGCCCTTGTTCAAAATGAACGGGAAGGGATGGGCGGGGTCGACGGCGATGGGCGTCAGGATCGGGAAGATGTGCGTGAGGAACAGGTTTTCCAACCACACGACCTCGCGCGCGGTGAGGTCTTCGGGCTCGACAAGCTTGACGCCGGCGGCATCGAGATCCGTGCGGATCGTTCGCCAAATCGCCTGCTTATCGGCCACGAGGTTGGCGGCGAATGTATTGATGGCGGCGAGCTGCTGGGAGGGCGTGAGACCATCCTGCGTGGTTGTGGTTACGCCGGCTGCGATCTGGCCATAGATGCCGGCCGCGCGCACCATATAGAATTCGTCGAGGTTCGACGCCGAGATCGATAGAAAGCGCAACCGCTCCAGAAGCGGATGGTTCGTGTTCTTAGCTTCTTCAAGGACGCGGCGATTGAATTGCAGCCAGGAGAGCTCGCGGTTGTAGAAGCGGTCCGGACCCGACGGTGGGACCGGATGCTGTGCGGTGCCATCGGCAGGAGATGCGCTCCTGGATTTGCCTTTTGCAGTCGACATTTCCGGTCACCTCTATCTCTTTTGCGGGGTCGACCTTGGCCCGCATGTTACGACGATTGCATGACAGTCAGTCCTTGCCAACGGCGGGGCTTTGAGCCCGCACACGTTCCAAGGCTTCGGCGGCGATGGCGCGCGTGACCCGGCGCTGGCGCGCGAGGGCCAGCTGGTCGCAGGCTTCGACGACGTTCTGCGCGGATTCGAACGAGCGGTCCATGTGCAGGGCGAGATGGCTGATGACGTGGGGTTCGGGGGTCAATTGGCGGTCCGTGAAGAGTTTCACGAGCACAGCCTTCAGAACCTCATCGTCGGGCGGTTCGATGCGCACCATCGGCAGGGCGCGCAGGCGGGAGCGCAAATCGGGGAGCGCGACGTCGAGATCTCCAGGTGCCGTGCGCGACGTGGCGAGGAGAGCGTAGCCCTTCTCTTTGGTCAGGTTCAGGAGATGGAAGAAGATGCGCTCATTGGCGATACCGCGGTCGAGATCCTCGATGGCCAGCGCGCCGGTGTGTTCGATTTCAGCAACGGCGTCTTCGCTGAGCTCGGAGGCGCACATGCTGCCAGCCGCGGACTTCAGGCGCCAGACGTTGGTGAGGTGGCTTTTGCCGGAGCCCGTGGGGCCGACGACGATGGCGGCGCGCGCGGTCCAGTTCGGCCAGCCATCAACGAGGGCGACTGCGGCCGCGTTGCTCGTGCTTACGAGGAAATCCTCTAGCGCGAGCGCAGGCCGGTGCGGCAGATCGAAGACGAGCTGCTCGGGGACAGCTTTGGGCTCCGGCACGGTCATGGACAAGGTTCCAGCGTTTTCCGGTGAGCGGCTTGCGTCAAGGTCAGGTGTGCGAACCGGGCTCGTCGGCCGCCGACATATGCCGCAGCCACAGGTCGAGATAGGCCGCCAGCGACGCGAACGTCAACGCGCCAGTGAGGCCGATCAGCAGGATCTTCAAGGTGTCGAGGCCGAGCGTGAACGCCTGATCGGCCAGAACGACGGCGACAAGGACCACAAGAGCCGCCGTGTGCGCTTTGCTGACGCCCAGCGGCTTCATCTGGAAGGGGCGATCCATGAGCCAGGCGAGCACGACCCCGGCGACGATGAGGATATCGCGCGAGACGACGGCGATGACGAGCCAGACTGGCAGCGCGCCGGAAACGCCGAAGGCAATGAACATGGAGACGAAGAGCAGCTTATCCGCGATCGGATCGAGGTAGGAGCCCAGTTCCGTCTTCCAGTCGAAGCGGTTGGCGAGGTAACCGTCGACGGCGTCGGATAGACCGGCGACCAGGAAGGCGAAAAACGCCAACTGAGACTGCCCTGTGACGAGAAGCCAAAAGATGACCGGGACGAGGATCACGCGGCCGGTCGTGATGATGTTGGGCACACTCACGGTCAGGTCTTTTTATGGTTGTAGGAGGTGAGGCGTTGGCGAAACCGACACCGCGAAGGGCGCGGTTTCGGCCCCATCCGGGGGTGGAGGTCACAGCTGCCACGCTTGGCCGGATCGGGCAAGCCTCGGACTGGAAAAAGCCTTACCATGGCGATCGATCATTCGGGCCGGCGTTTAGCGGCTCTGGCGCATGACCCATAGGCCTCCGGTGTCGGTGAGGGCTATCCCGTAGCTGGCCAGCACCTGGGCCAGTGCCGGGCCACCGCCGGGGTATTTCACGCTGACCGAGGCGTTGCCGGCGGACACCGTGCCGATGCGGATGTCGTCGATGCCGGGCGCTTCAAGCAAAACGCGGCGCATGGCGTTCCATTCGGTCTGGCCGGAAAACTGAGCGTCGAAGGCGACGTCGTCGCCGGCGGGGCTTGTTGCGGCGTATCCTCCTGGGTCCGCCGAATAAGGAGACGCGGCGGCGGCAGCAACGGACCCGCCGCTGTTGACAGCTTTCCAGCGGCCTTCGAGGACGCCTTGCGAGACGACGGCTGCAAGTTCGAGGGTGTAGGCGAGGTCTCCGTCGTTGAGCCGATAGGCGCGATTGAGGGCGAAGGGTCCCGCTCCGTCCTGGCCGGCGAGCAGCACATTGACCTTGCGGCCTTCGGTGTCGACTTCGGCGATGGCGACCACGACCTGATCGGTGCCGTAAGCGGCGGCAAGGGTCATGATCGAGGCGGTGCGGGTTGCGTCATCGTACAGGCCGCGCAAGGTGTCGGGGCCGAGTTCGGGTTTCAAGGTCTCGGCTCTCAGAGGCGAGACGGAGTTGGCGAGGTCGAGCGTGGGCCAGACGGCGCCCCATGCCCCGCTGGCTGCTCGGAATTCACCGGCGGGGCCGGCGGCGGCTTTGGCGTCGCGCGTCAGAGGCAAGATAATGGTGGCGGGGGCCTGGGTGTCGACGAAGGGGATGCCCTGACGATTGAGGAGATCGCGCACTTCAGCGGCCTGGAACGAGATATCGAGGCTGGCAATGTATTCGGTGGCGGAGTTGCGTTCGGAGCGGACGGCGACGCCATCGATTAGGGTTGCGGGATCGGTGGCCGCGATGCGTTCGATGTCGCGATACGACGTGACCGGCACGATCCGTTTCAGGAGTGAGCGGAAGGCGGCTTTCTGGCCGTCTGCGATGGCGGTGTCCTTGGCGGCGACCGCATTGGCTGCCCGGGCTTCGACGGGATAGTTGGCGATCGTGTATGTGCGGTCGGCGCCTGGTTTGGCCATCGCTGGGCCAACCGCGGGAAAAGCGGCGACAAGCGTCAGAACGGCGAACCGGGCCGTCATCATCGTCGCGTGCATCTTGAAATACCTTATCTTTGAACGTCTTGGAGGAGTTCTCGTCCGGCATTGGACGGCCGGACATTGCTCCCATGCGTCCAAGCTGATAGAGCCCGGCATGTTCTCGTGAGCATTCGGGCGAAAATCGGGTCGCGGCCCCCTCGGCTGAGGCGTAACAGTGCCCTGGCGCGAAGAATGACCGCCTCGCGGTTGGGTCGGGGTCGCTGGAAACTGCCGGGGTTGCATGGCTACCATAAAAGACGACACGACGGGCTCGATTACTTACCGCGATTCAGGCGTGGATATCGATGCGGGCAATGCGCTCGTTCACGCCATCAAGCCGTTGGTGAAGGCGACGCGGCGGCCGGGCGCGGA
>JALHQM010000007.1:0-56402 GCA_022841965.1 Hyphomicrobium sp.
GTCTTTGCTCCTCGCAGCGGTGATGGGACGGGGTGCATCAGCTTTGAGCCTGAGGAAGGCGAGTCGGCCGACTGCGAACCGACGCCCGGATGCGAATGAATTGAACTGCGTATAGTTATGTGTGGCATCGGGCGGGTGTATTTTCCGCCCGATGTTGTATTGTGCACTGAGAATTTTTTGCGTGTCGCGACGAGGGTCATATTCCTTAGGGCATCTCGTCAATCCCGCGACCACCATTTATTCGACGCCAGGTTTTCTTTTTCTGGGCGCAGATTGTTTCAATGGGACGACGGTCATCACACACGCCGGAAGAGTTGCGCGAGCTTATTCTCGACGCGTCGACTGATTTGATCAGCGAATGCGGGCTTGGCGGGCTATCAGCACGCGAGATCGCACGGCGGATCAATTATTCACCGGGGACACTCTACAACGTCTTTGAAAATCTCGATGATCTCGTGCTCACGATCGAGGGCCGGCTGATCGATGGATTGGCGTCGGAACTGGATCGCGTTCCGGAGCAGGGCGATCCGATGCGGCAGGCGCGGGCCATGGGGCGGGCTTACCTGAGTTACACCAGCAAGCAGCCGAAGCTCTGGAACTTGCTTTTTGAACACCATTTGCCTGCAGGCCGGGACGTCCCGGTCTGGTACCAGCAGAAGCTCGATGCTGTTATGCAGCGGGTGGAAGCCGTGGTGGCTCCGATGATGCCCCAGAGCAGCCCAGAGGACATCACCCAATCCGCCCATGTTTTATGGGCTGGCGTGCACGGCATCACGTCGCTGGCAACGGCGGACAAGCTGGCAGTGGTGACCAGCAATGGAGCGGGGCCGCTGGTTGATCTGTTGATTTCAGCCTATCTCGCAGGGCTCAAACAGGCGGGCAAGGCGGGCAGCTGAGGCCGTCGTTCACGCGACTGCGCGACCGCCTTCGGTTGCGAGCCAAGCGCTGCAGCACGCTTTGGCCAGTTCACGCACGCGCAAGATATAGCTCTGCCGCTCGGTGACGGAGATCACACCGCGGGCATCCAGCAAGTTGAAGACGTGGCTGGCCTTGATGCATTGGTCATATGCGGGAAGGGCAAGTAGGTGGTCAGCCGCACTCTTTCCTTTTTGAAGGAGCGACTGGCATTCGGCTTCCGCATCTTTGAAGTGCTGCAAGAGCATCGCCGTATCGGCGTGCTCGAAGTTGTAACGGGAGTATTCCCGTTCGGCCTGTAGGAACACGTCGCCATAGGAGAGCTTGCGGCTGTCGGTGCGGCCGTTGAAGTTCAAATCGAAAACGCGGTCGACGCCTTGGACATACATGGCGAGACGTTCCAGGCCATAGGTGATCTCGCCGGCGACGGGAGAACAATCGTAGCCGCCGACTTGCTGGAAGTAGGTGAACTGAGTGACCTCCATGCCGTTGCACCAGACCTCCCAACCTAGACCCCAGGCTCCGAGCGTCGGGCTTTCCCAATCGTCTTCGACGAAGCGGATGTCGTTGACCTTGGTGTCGATGCCGATGGCCTCGAGGCTCTGGAGGTAGAGGTCGAGGATGTTTTCCGGCGATGGCTTCATGATCACCTGGAACTGGTAATAGTGCTGCAGTCGGTTGGGGTTTTCGCCGTAGCGGCCGTCCTTGGGGCGGCGCGAGGGCTGGACATAGCAGGCACTCCATGGGCGGGGCCCGAGCGCACGCAGGGTCGTTGCGGGGTGGAAGGTGCCGGCACCGACTTCCATATCGTAGGGCTGAAGAACGACGCAGCCTTGTGCGCCCCAGAACTGTTGCAGCGTCAGGATCAGGTCCTGGAACGCTTCGCGCGGTCTCAGGGCGGGGCTGGATTTCGTCGTCATGTCAAAGGCTCATGGGTGCGGTTGTACCGGTTCGGGCCGCACTATACGTATTCTGGCCACGGCGTCACGTTCTATAGGACTGCCCACACGCGGCGGGCCGGTCATATGAAAATGGGGTCAGACGCCTTGGGCGGGGTCGGACCTCGATCAGCAGACCCCGATCAACACACCTCGCAGGCAGGAGCGATTACTTTGGATATTCTGGCTTGGCTGTGGTGGGCGGTGGCAAGCGTGGTGTCGATCGCTTGGTCGCTGCTCTGGTTTCTTCTCGGCGGCTGGGTGTCAACGCTGGCGCAGATTGCGGTGCTCGTCGGCATTATCTTTTTCTACAAGTACGGGTGGCAGCGGGCCCCAGCGGAGATTGCCGCGCGCGTGTCGACGCTGGGGCGTTACGCTTGGGGTTGGGTGCGCCAGCGAGAAACGGGTACCGCCGGTGCGCCGCGCGTGGAGGTCCGTGAGGTGGTGCGCACGGTGCGTGTGAAAGAATCTGGCGACATTAATGTGTCGTCGCTCTTGAACGTGCTTCTCTTTTTCGGGATCGCGCTGTTGGCAATCAGCTAGGCTTTCGGACGGTAGACGCCGGCCGTCGCATCGAACTCAAGTTGACCGAGGTTGCGGGCGGACTCGGCTGCTTGTTTGGGCTGCTCGCTTGCCTGCATCTGTTCGGCGGGCGGTTCGCCGATCATCGAGGAGATGAGGCGCGCGGCGGCGAAGAAGCCAGCGGCGGCGGCGAGCGCGAAGATTACGGGCGGCATGATCGCCTCCAATCAAGCTCTACGGGTTTCATAAACCATAGCGCGCCCAGAGGGCTCTTGTCTCCAGGGTGGAGAGAAGTTCATCTGTGAGTGATGTGTCGCGGGAGGTGAGGGAGGCGAGGCTATCCAACGAGGGCGAGCGGCGCAGCTTTGACAGCAGGCCGGGGCGCTCAATGGGGACGACCTTCAGCTTGACGTCGTCGCCGTAGAGTTCGCGCATGCGGGTGCGAATATCCGATATGCCGTCGATGAGGCCGAACTCGAGCGCCTGCTTGCCGCTCCAAAAGGCGCCGGAGAAGAGCTCGTCATCAGGGCCGTTGAGTTTGCCGGCGCGACGCTCCTTGACGGCGCCGATGAAGACATCGTGGGCGTCGCGCTGGAGGCTGGCCAAGCGTTCGATGTCTTCGGGTTTTTGGGGAAGGAAGGGATCAAGGATCGCCTTCGAGCGGCCGGCGGTGTAGACGCGGCGTTCAATGCCGAGTTTATCGATGGCTTCGACGAAGCCAAAGCCGGACGAGATGACGCCGATGGAGCCGACGATCGAGGAGGGCTCAGCGTAGATCTCATCACCGCCGATGGCGAGGTAGTAGCCGCCCGAGGCCGCAACATCCTCCAGGAAAACGTGGACTTTTTTCTCGTTCTCGTCGGCGAGCGCGCGGATGCGTTTCAGGATCAGGCTCGACTGAACGGCGGAGCCGCCGGGGGAGTTGATGATCAGTGCGACGGAGGGCGTTTTCGACATCTCGAACGCCTTCTGGAGTGGCTCGGCGAGCGTGGCGATGGAGAGGCCGGGGCGGAGCGGGCTGGCCATGCCGATGGCGCCTGAGAGACGCAGAACAGGGACGACGGGCGTGCGCGTGAACGGCCACATGCTGTTGATCAATCCTTGAGTTGGGGCGTGAGCGGGGCACCTTGGCGCAAAATCCGGCTGACGTATGGCATGAAGGCGCCGCCGGTGTCGTGCAGCACAACGGCCGGATGCAGGGTCAGGGGCGCGCGGCTGCCTTTGATCCCCGATACGAGGACGCGGATAGCCGGTTCATCGATATAGGGATGGATCGGTGTGATGGTGAGAGCTCCGAAGCGGTCCTGCATGGATGCAATGAGGTTGGGAAGTGCGTCGGCCTTGTGGATGAGGGTAAAGCGGGCGCCGGGTTTGGCCATGCGGGCGGCAAAACGGGCCCAATCGTCGAGGGCGCTTTGAGGCATCGCGTGCGAGGCACGCTTCAGCGGGTCGCGGGCGCGGGTGCCGCCGGCGTCGTCGTGAAAGGGCGGGTTGGCGAGAATGTGGTCGAAGGATTCTGGTGCAAGGCGGGGGGCGGCCGCGCTGGTTGCGGGCGCGGTGACGTCGCCGGGGACCGCTGAGACGCGGCCGGCAAAGGCATTGAGGGCTATGTTGCGCGTCGCCAAGGCAAGAAGCGCTGGCTCGCGCTCGACGAGCGTCACGTGGGTGTTCGGGCAGCGGGCAGCGACGCATAGGCCGGCCGTTCCGACGCCCGCGCCGCAGTCGAGAATTGTTGTGAGGCCATCGTTAGGGGCGTTTATGGATGCTGCGAGGAGAACGGCGTCGATGCCGGCGCGGTAGCCCGTCGCCGGTTGTAGAATGCGCAAGCGGTCGCCGAGAAAGGCGTCTTCGGTTACGGGGGGTGGGGCAAGGGATGGTGGTATGGTCATGGCGGTCATGGTCCGGCCTCTTCGATCACCCAATGTCCTAGATCGGCATTGTCGATGACGCGGCGGGCGGCGTCCCAGTCGTCCTCGTCAATGAGGACGCGGCAGGGCAATATGCCAAGGGAGCCCTCGAGAATGCTCATATTGCGGTCCAGAAACACCGGGTTGAAGCCGGCACCGCGGAGGAGGGCGTCGACGTAGCTGATCAAGACCGGATCGTTGACCCGCATCAGCTCTCGCATGAATTTTTTCCTCTCCCAATACTGTCGTCTTGTGCGGCAAAGTGCCGGAGAATATGCAGGGTAGAAGCCGGTATAGCAAACACGGCAAATAGCGAGAGGAAGAGCCCCGTGGGAGTTGTTGTGCCCTTCGATGAGGCCCGGTCTGAATCTGAGAGCCTGGACCCCCTGCTTCACCTCGTTAACGAGGATATGGAGGCGATCAATCGCATCATCCTCGATAAGGCCGTGTCGGATGTGGATCTCATCCCGCAGCTGGCGCATCACCTGATTGCGTCGGGGGGGAAGCGGTTGCGGCCGATGCTCGCGTTGGCGTCGGCAAAAATGTGCGGCTATCCGGGGAATGGGCATATCCGGACCGCTTCGGCGATCGAATTCATGCACACGGCGACGCTGCTGCACGACGATGTTGTGGATGAGAGCGATGCGCGGCGCGGGCGCAAGACGGCGCGGCTGATCTGGGGCAATCAGGCGAGCGTGCTCGTCGGTGACTTTTTGCTGGGTCAGGCGTTCCGCATGCTGGTCGATGTCGGTAACATGCAGGTTTTGAAGATCCTCTCGAACGCGGCGGCCGTCATCGCGGAAGGCGAAGTGATGCAGTTGGCTGCGGCGAAGAATACGTCGACGACGGAGGATGCCTACCTCGCCATCATCAATGCCAAGACGGCGGCGTTGTTCCTGGCGGCGGCGGAGGTGGGCGCTGCGCTCGCCAACCGGCCAGCGGACGAGCAGGCGGCGATGCGGTCTTACGGGCGCAACCTCGGACTAGCTTTCCAGCTGGTCGACGATGCGCTCGATTATTCGGGCGACACGCGCAAGCTCGGCAAGTCGGTCGGCGACGATTTCCGCGAGGGCAAGATTACGCTGCCGCTGATCCTGTCATTCCGGCGCGGCAGCGAGACGGAGCGGGCGTTCTGGAACCGCACGATCGTCGAAGGCGACATCAAAGACGATGATCTCGACCACGCCATCGCACTCATGAAGAAGCACAAGGCGCTGGAAGCAACGATGGAGCGCGCGCGGGCGTATGGCGCCATCGCGCGGGACGCGTTGGCGATCTTCCCAGCTAGCGCCTACAAGTCGGCGATGGAAGATGTGATCGCCTTCTCGGTCAATCGCGGGCACTGAACTTGGTGCTTACGGGCACTGAGCTTGTTGCTCAGCCGATGACGGCGGGTGCAATCCACCACTGTGGATGAGCTGCTTTTAGACCTGCTGCGGCCGCGTACGCCGATGCGGCCGTGTCAAAGATCGCAAAGCATGTTGGACCGGCGCCGGAGAGGCGCGCGATGCGTGCGCCGGGACAGGCCTCGAGTGCCGTGATGACGTGCTCGATTTCAGGTACCACGGCTGTTGCGGGCGCCTCGAGATCATTGCCTGTGCGCGCCATCAGAGCGAGCAGTTCGGCGCGGCTGGGAACGGCCGGGATCGCACTGGCCATGCCGTTATTGCCAGCGGTGAGGGGTGGGGCGCCCAATGCGCGGAACACGCGAGCGGTCTTGTCGGCCGGAACGGGAGCTTGCGGATTGACCAGGACAGCGTCGAGCGGCGGTAGGGTTGAGTCGAGGGCGTGCAGGTTTTCGCCGGCACCGGACATCCATGCGGCGCAATCTGCGAAGCAGACGGGAACATCGGCGCCGAGGCGGCGGGCAATGCCGGTCCAATCGAGGCGATCGGCGGCGGCGGGTTGAGCTTTGCGGATCGCGCGCAGGACGGCTGCTGCGTCGGATGAACCGCCGCCGATGCCGGAGGCCGCGGGGAGGTGCTTTGTGAGCGTGACATGACCGATCGTAAGGCTGGGCGCGCTTTCGGCGACGAGGTGCATGGCCGCTTCTGCCAAATTGGTGCCCGTGATCGCGCTGGCGAACGGTCCGTCCACCGTCAACGCCGTAGGCCGTTCCGGATCAAGCGTCACGATATCGGCCAGATCGGCGAAGGCGACGAGGCTTAACAGGGAATGATAGCCGTCCGGACGGCGGCCGAGGACGGAGAGCGTCAGATTGATTTTCGCCCGCGCCCGTTCTGTGACGACCGTCATTCAGGGTGTCGCGGGTTTGCTAGCTTCGGCACTGGCTTCGGCACTGGCGCCATTGGCAATCTTAGGCGTGTTGTGTTCGATCACGACGAGGCCATCATCGATCTTGCGGCGTGTTTTCAGTGCGTCTTCGGGCTCAGGCTTCAGGGTGAGCGATTGATCCCACTGGAAGCGCGCTTCGCGTTCGCGGCCGACCTTCCACAGCGCATCGCCGAGGTGATCGTTGAGAACGGGATCGTCCGGGCGAAGTTCAACGGCGCGCTCCAGATAGCGCACGGCTTCAGCGTAATTGCCGCGTTTGAAGTGCGCCCACCCGAGGCTGTCAACGATGTAGCCGTCATCAGGTTTCACCGCGACGGCGCGCTCAATGAGACGCATGCCGTCATCGAGATTGATCCCCTGGTCAATCCACGAGTAGCCCAGATAGTTCAAGACGAGGGGCTGATCGGGGTAGAGCTCCAGGGCCTTCTTGAGGTCGGTTTCGGCGGGGGGCCAATTTTTCAAGCGCTCGTAAGACGTGCCGCGGGCATAGAAGTAGACCCAGTGGCGGCGGTCCGGCTTTGGGATCAAGGCGATCGCGCGATTGTAGACGTCGACGGCGTCGGCATAGAGCTTGCGCGAGCGTAGGATATTGCCGAGCGCGTCCAATGCTTGGAGCTTCTCGCTGGGATCGAGCTCGCCAGCATCTTTTGCTGCGGCGGCGCGCAATGGCGCGGGTGTGCCGGCGGCGGCATTCGCTTTGCTGACAATGGCATCAACCGTTTGCTGGCCGACGACGCCGTCTACGTCGAGACCATGGGCCCTTTGGAAGTCTTGCACCGCCTTGCGGGTGCCGACGCCGAAGCGGCCGTCGGTTGTGCCACCGATGTTGAGGTTGAGGCGCTGAAGGGCGTCTTGCAACTCGCGCACGGCATCACCCGCCGAGCCCAAGCGGAGGACGTCGCCGCCAAGGTCGATGGCCTTGAAGTCGGGCTCCGCGACTGCAACGGGTTGTTCAACAGGCGGCTCGGCGGATTTCTCGGCCAGAGCGTCGATGGAAAGAAGACGCTCGAGAATGGTGCGGGCCTCGTCGGGCTTCTCGAGCGAATTGAGATTGAAGGCCTTGCGGATCTCGATCGCAGGTGCGAGTGGCGACCCCTTGGGAATGCGGTCGTAGGTGGCGATGGCTTCGGTGAACTGCCGGTTTGCTTCGTGGGCATTGGCGAGTGCTGCCAGCGCGAAGGGATGCTGGGGTTCCAGGTAGAGGGCCATCTGCAGGTAGACGATGCCGACGCCGATGGCGCCTTCCCCGATGAGGCTTTCGCCCAGGCCGTAGAAGACTTCGGCCAAGCCTTCGGACGGAGTGGCAACCAGAAGCGGAACTTTCGCGTCCGCTGGCTCGAGTTCTTTCATCAGTGCGCGGGCCAGGGTGTGGCCCTCGCCTTGCGACTTTTCTATGTGCTGGCGCAGGATGGTGCGCGCGCCCTTGATGTTGCCGGCATTGGCGAGGCTGCGGGCGTAGGCCAGCGCGGTGCGAAGCGTGCGCGCGTCCTGTTTGAAAATCTTGTCATAGGCCTGTTGCGCTTCGGCGCGGCGGCCGGCGGCGTCGGCAATCAGCGCACGGTGATAGCGGAGATAGAACTGCGCCCATTCGGCTTGCTTGGGAACGAGGAGCAGATCGAGCGCCTCGGCTGGCTTCTTTTCGGCAAGCAGGATCCAAGACGTCGCGAGTGAACTCGTCAATTCGCCGATGGGACCGGATGCCGAGGCGCGGAAGTTTTTCTCGGCCGTGTTCCAATCGCCGTTGCGGAAGGCGCCGAGGCCAAGAAACATCTGAGCCATACGATGGCCCGGTTCCATTTTCACGAGGCCTTCAGCGAGCCGCAAGGCTTTGTCCCAGGAGCCTTGCGATGCTTCCATCAACAGAGCTTGCTCGTGGAGCATGTCGCTGACGGGATCGAATGCAAGAGCGTTCGAGTAGAATTCGGCAGCCTTGTCCATTTCGTTGTCGGCGCGCGCGAATCGTCCAGCGAGGTAGCTGCCCGACAAGGTTTGGGACACGTCAACTGTATCTGTCGTCTCCGCTTTTGAGGCCGAGGCGCCGGCCACCAGCAGCGCGGCCACGAGGGTGGCGCGGAGCATTGGGCGGGGAAAGGACCGGGCCGAACGTGCTCGCATGGGCGCAATATCCTTCTGTGGTCGTTGCTTGCGGTACCGGGAGCGAACGACTGCGACGCAATTCTAGCAAAGTCTGCGGCAGCTTGGCGACAGAGCTTAAGGTCATTTGCAGAGTTTTTACCCTATCTAATCTTACGGCCGGTTTGGGGTTAATCAGGGGCGTTTTGTCGGGTAGACTCGGAAAATGGCGGTTACCTTCGTCCAGTTATCCTCATCCCTCGTCTGGAGCACATCTTATGCTGCGATCTCGAACGGCTTCTTGGCGCACCGCATGTCAGGCTTTGGCCCTGGCGGCATTGCTCCTTGGCGGCATCGGTCTGCGCGCGGCGTCCGCCTTGGAACTTGGAGGGGAACCGTTGGCGGTTGCCGAAGAGCAGACCAATCCTGAAGAGGACGTGGTCGGAGAGAGTGTCGGAGAACCGATGGTCGAAGATGCCCCGGTGGAGGGTGAGCCTGGACCGGGAGAAACCGTCCGTGTGCCGCTGGATGATCCAGACGATGCGGGCGATGCCGGCGAAAACGATGCGCCGACAGGTGAGGATAACACCGTGGAACAAAAGCCGGCGGATTAGCATGGCAGTGGCGGCCTGAACTGCTTGCTATAGCCGCTTGCAAGAGCCACGCTGCTCGATCGAAATGTTAATTACATGCCCGCGTAGTTGGGGCCGCCGCCGCCTTCGGGGCAGACCCAGGTGATGTTCTGGCTCGGATCCTTGATATCGCACGTTTTGCAATGGACGCAATTCTGGGCGTTGATCTGGAATCGAGGCGTGCCCTTGGCGTCGCGAACGATCTCGTAGACGCCCGCTGGGCAGTAGCGCTGAGCGGGTTCGGCCCAAGTCGGCAGGTTGATGTCGACCGGGATCGTGGGATCGGTGAGGAGTAAGTGGACGGGTTGGTCTTCCTCGTGGTTGGTGGCCGAGAATGACACGCTGGTCAGCTTGTCAAACGTCAGTACGCCGTCGGGTTTGGGGTAGGCGATCGGTTCGAAGCCGGCCGCCGGCTTCAGCGATGCAGCGTCAGTTTTGCCGTGGCGCCACGTTCCGAAGGGCGACCAGCCGCCGAGAAGCGTGCGCAACCACATGTCGATACCGCCGAGTGGGATGCCGATGGCGGTGCCGAAGCGCGACCACATGGGCTTGGAATTGCGCACGCGCTTGAGGTCGGCGCCAATTGCGCCGTCGCGAACGGCGCTTTCATAGGTTTTCAGTTCATCGTGCGTGCGGCCGGTGCTCAACGCTGTGAAGGCTGATTCGGCGGCTTCGATGCCCGACAGCATGGCGTTGTGGCTGCCTTTGATGCGGGGAACATTGACCATACCGGCGGAGCAGCCAAGAAGAACGCCGCCTGGGAAGGTGAGTTTGGGGAGAGACTGCCAGCCGCCTTCGGTAATTGCGCGCGCGCCATAGGCAATGCGCTTGCCGCCCTCAAGTGTGCCGCGGATGGCGGGGTGAGTCTTGAAGCGCTGGAATTCGTCGTAGGGGGAGAGATATGGATTTTCGTAGTTGAGGTGAACGACGAAGCCGACGGAGACGAGGTTGTCTCCGTAGTGATAAACGAATGAGCCGCCGCCGGTGCGGTTGCCGAGCGGCCAACCGAACGAATGCTGGACGAGGCCCGGCTGGTGTTGGCCGGGGGCGACCTCCCAGAGTTCTTTTAAGCCGATGCCGTATTTTTGCGGCTCAGACTGAGTATCCAGTCCAAAGCGCGCGATGAGTTGTTTGGCCAGTGAGCCGCGCACGCCTTCGGCAATGAACGTGTATTTGCCGCGCAATTCCATGCCGCGAGCAAAGCCGTCCTTGGGAGATCCGTCGCGGCCGACGCCCATATCACCCGTTGCGACGCCGATGACGGCGCCCTTCTCGTCGTAGAGGACTTCGGCTGCGGCAAAGCCGGGATAGATTTCGACGCCGAGGTCGGCTGCTTGTTCGCCGAGCCAGCGGGTGAGGGCACCGAGGGAGACGATATAGTTGCCGTGGTTGTTCATGAGCGGCGGCATGAGGATGGCCGGCAGGCTTATGTCGCCTTGCGGGCCGAGAATGAGGAAGCGATCTTTCGTGACTTCGGTTTCGACCGGTGCGCCCTTCGATTTCCAATCGGGTATCAGGCGGTTGAGCCCGACGGGATCGATGACGGCGCCAGATAAGATGTGCGCGCCGACTTCGGAGCCCTTCTCAAGAACAACGACGGAGACTTCGCGCCCGGTTTCGGCGGCGAGCTGCTTGAGCCGGATGGCGGCCGAAAGTCCGGCAGGACCGGCGCCGACGATGACGACGTCGAACTCCATGGCCTCGCGCGGCGGCAGCTCGAATGCTTCTACATCCATCTCGGCAAAGTCCTGCGGTTCGGGTGGATCGGGGCGGTCGGGGGGCAGCGCTCCCGATTAGGTTGTGTGGGGTGAAGCGTCAAGAAAAGCTGGCGTTCCGTCACAGGAAACGAATTCGGGGGCAGGGCGGACTAGGCCTGAGCGTTTAGAGCGCAATGTGGACTCGGGCAGAGCGCCCGCTATGGTGCGCCGATGACTGATCAGAACCGGCAGATTTTGAGGGCTGTGCTGGAGTGGTCGTTGGCCATGGGGGCGGATGCGCCCGTGGCGGACGAGGCCACCGATTGGCTCGCGGATGGGCGCGGTCCGCCTGGACGTGGCTTTGATCTGGGGGACAGTGGCGCCGATCTTGGCCGTTCGACAGCTGCTGGGGTTGAGCGTTCGGTGGGACGGAGCAGTCCGCCGCCGGAGCGGAAGGCGCCGCTGCCGGCGGTTTCGCCGGTTCGAAAATTTGCCACCGCGTCGCCGGATGCGGCGGCGGGCGCCGCCCGGTCCGCGGCACGGGCGGCGGCCGATCTCGAGGCGTTGCGCGGGGCTCTTGAGGCCTTCGAAGGATGCTCGCTCAAGGCGACGGCGAAGTCTCTCTGCTTCTACAGGGGCGCGGCGCAGGCGCCGCTGATGATTATCGGCGAAGCGCCGGGGCGTGAGGAAGATATGGACGGGCGTCCGTTCGTCGGGCGGGCGGGGCAGTTGCTCGACCGGATGCTAAGCGCTGCCGGTTGGAGCGAAGCGGACGTTCACATTACGAATGCCGTCTATTGGCGTCCGCCGGGTAATCGCACGCCGACACCGCAGGAAACGGATATTTGCCGCCCATTCCTGGAACGGCAAATCGAATTGGTCGCTCCGCGTGTGCTGCTTTTACTTGGCGGTGCTGCGACGAAACAAATTTTGCGGACTGATGAAGGTATTCTGAAGGTGCGCGGCAAATGGCAATCGATCGAATTGGGAACTTTGAAAGTTCCGGTATTGGCGAGCTTGCATCCTGCCTATCTGCTGCGGACGCCGATCGCAAAACGTCAGGCTTGGCTGGATTTTTTGAGTGTGCGGGCGGCGCTCAAGGTGACCTGATCTCGGGCTGCCTTGCGTCCGTCAACAAATCCTTACTCGTGGATTTCGCGAAATTAGTTTGAATTGAGCATAAGTTTTAGGGCCGCACTTAAACGCGCTTGAATTCGAGACTGCTAAAGTTACCAGAGATTGCCGCAGAAACTTTCGTCAAACTTGGCAATCGCAGCAGGCGGAGACTGAGCGTGCATACGGGGTTTGTCTATTTGCGGCCATTGAATGTTGCTGCGTGCCGAACGGTGGGGCCGTATGCGGAGTCGTCGGCGGCTGCGTGGAGCAAAGTGTTCGCCTGGCTCAACGGCACCGGGATGATCCGCCAAATTGGAACCGGTTATGGACTGCTGCTGGACGATCCGCGCCAGACCCCGCCGGAGAAGTGCCGCTATGAGGCGTGTGTGGAGCTTCTTGATGAAGCGCGGGGCGTCGTGCCACCTGAGTTCAACGTGCGGCGGTTGCCGGGTGGCGCTTATGCGCGTCAGCGGCACCTGGGGGGGACGGTGGGACTGGCGCAGACCATCTCGAAACTGCGCAGCGAGTGGGTGCCGCAGTACGGTGTGATTGTCGATACGCGGCGGCCAGTGATCGAAATCTATCTCGACAACCCCGATCTGGTGCCCGTCGAACGGCAACGGGTCGACGTCTGCATGCCGGTGACGGCGGTCGAGTATGTGGGGCAGTCGGCGGCGTAACCACTACTTATGCGTTGCGGGCGCGATGATGCGGCGGCTCCGCGAAGGACCGGCGCTGGCCCAATCGCCGACATCGTCGATATCGGCTTTTTGGCCGATGAGCGCTACGCGACTTCCGTCGAGATTGCGCAGCGTGCCGGAAAAGGCGGAGTCGGATGACCAGCGGACATTGCGAAAAGGCCCCAGGCGGCGCGGGCGGCGACTGAAGCCGATCAACCAATATCCCCCATCAGGCGATGGGCCGATCACTGCTTCATGGCCTGCGAGGCGATGGAAGGCTGTGGCAATGTCGCGTTCTGAGATGCCGGGCACGTCGGAGCCGATGACGATGACCGGGCCGGTTGGGGCGTGGTCGATGACGTGCTGCATGCGCTGGCCGAGATCACCCCTTCCTTGCGGGACGCGCGCACGTACGGGACCCGGCAAAGCGGCGGTTCGACGTGCGGCATCCGGGGCGACGGCCAGGACAAGCGTCCATCGGCGGGGGATGTCCAAGCGGGCCATGAGTGTTGCGATGGCGTGCCGATAAAAGCCGGTGGCTGGTCCTATTCCGATGCCGCGGGCTAAGCGGGTCTTGACCCGGCCGGCGGCTGGCACTTTGACCATCAAAATCAGCGTGCGCCTGGACATCATCGATCGGCGTTTCACGGAGATGTTGGCTGTTGTTTGGCGTGGGCCGGTGCGGGGTGTTCGGGCGTGTAGATCGCGGCGATGCGTTCGGGTGCGATGCCAACGGTATAGAGTGCAAGGCACGCCTGGTTGCGCAAAATACGTTTACCGTAGCCCTCGCGGCGGTAGCGGATGGCGCTGGTGATTGCATCGGCGCGGAGCATCTGGAGCCGGCGGCGGCCGATCCTGCGGACGATGTCGACGTCTTCCATCAACGGTTGTTCGCTGAAGCCGCCGATGGTTTCGTAAAGTGCGCGTGGAATGAGGAGGGCTTGGTCGCCGTAGGGCATCCGGAAGAGCGCGCAGCGCACGGCAACAGCAGCTTCGAGCGCGCGCGGTTTCCAGCCATCGTCGGCAAGGCGAAAGCGGAAGGCGGCCGCTGCTGGTGGGTTTCGGCCCATATCGATCTTGTCCATGAAACTGGCGGCGGCCGATTCCCAGCCAGGACCTAGTTCCGTGTCGGCGTGCAAGAAAAGAAGCCAGGGAAAGCGGGCGCGTTTTGCTCCGGCGCCGAGTTGGTGGCCGCGGCCGGGGGCGGTCTCGATGATTTCGACGCCAGCGTTTTCGGCAATGGTCAAGGTGCGGTCGCGCGAGCCGCCGTCGACGACGATGACCTCGCGAACAAAGCCATCGACAGCGGCCGGGATCAGAGCGGCCAGAGCCGGTGCGAGCGTCTGCTCCGCGTCGAGCGTGGGGATGACGACTGAAATCATGGGACACAGCGATGGCACGGCTTCCCGGTCGCAACAAGCGCACGTTTCGCAGCATCGCTGGCCGTTGCCAAGGTTTTTGTTCTTGTTATGTTCTTATTGCGTTGTTATAAGTGCGTCGTGATCAGCACGAGGTTGGGCATGAGACGGGCGGCTGACGTTTTGGCAGAGCGGTGCGATGTGCAGGCTGTTGCCGACCGGCGGCGGGGACGCGGTGCGCTGTCGAATGCGAGCGGGCGTTTCGAGCCGGAGGCGCGCGTGTCGTTCGATGATGGGTGGGATCTGGACGACGCGTTGCCGCCTCTCAGAACGCATGTACAAGAGGAGGCGGCGCGGACCATCATCACGCGCAACGACAGTCCAGACATTTCATTCGACCGTTCGATCAATCCCTACCGGGGATGCGAGCATGGCTGCATTTATTGTTATGCGCGTCCATCGCACTGTTATCTCGGGCATTCGGCGGGGCTCGATTTCGAAACGCACCTCTATGCGAAGCCGAATGCGGCGGCACTTTTGGAAAAAGAATTGGCGGCACCGGGTTATCGGCCCGCGACCATGGCGCTTGGCACCAACACGGATCCCTACCAACCGATCGAGCGGGAGAGGCGGATCACACGCTCGGTGCTCGAGGTTCTGGAGCGGACGGGACATCCAGTCGGGATCGTGACGAAATCGGCGCTGGTGGTGCGGGATATCGACGTCTTGCAGCGGATGGCGGGGCGGGGGTTGGCGAAGGTTGCCTTGTCGGTGACAACGCTCGACCGTCATCTGGCGCGGAGGATGGAGCCGCGCGCATCGACACCGTCGCGGCGGCTCGATGCCTTGCGGCAGCTGAGCGAGGCTGGCATTCCGACGGCGGTGATGGTGGCGCCGGTCATTCCTGCGCTCAATGATCATGAGATCGAAGGCATACTTTCAGCAGCAAAGGCGGTCGGCGCGCAGCAGGCGGGGTATGTGATGCTGCGGTTGCCGCTGGAGGTCAAAGAGCTCTTTCGGGAGTGGCTCGCGACCGAAGTGCCGGACCGGGCCAACCGCGTTCTTCATTTGCTACAGTCGATGCATGGCGGGCGCGACTATATGGCGGCGTTCGGGGTGCGGGGGCGTGGGAGCGGACCCTACGCGGTGCAGGTCGCGCAGCGGTTCCGGCTGGCGCTCCGGCGGCTTCATTTGAATGAGGAACGGATGGCGTTGCGCACGGATTTGTTTAAGGCACCGGTACCTGTGGGTGGACAGTTGCCGCTCTTTTGAGCGTGGCGACAAGCATCAACCGGCGATGACGAGACGCAGCGTTTCGTGGAGCAGGCGCTCGCGGGCGGGGTTGTTCTTGACGGCGAGATGAGCGGAGAACCAGTCCTTCACCATTTTGCAAACGCGGTCGCGCGGGGCGGCGGCGAGTGCTTTTGGATCGGCGAAGAGCTGGATGTCGGCTTGGCTCCAGCCGATAGTGCCGAGTTCGGCGGCCAGAAGATTGTAGTCTTCGGGTTGCGGGGCCGAGCGCGTGATTGGGTTTTTCTGGCCGTCGACAACGGCTGCGAAAACGGCCCGCATTTGAGCATGTAACGGCGCGCCTTCGGTGGGTTTCTGGACGAGAGCGGCTGCCGCCGGGGTCATCTCACCTTTTTCGATGAACTCGTAGCAGGCGTCGACGCTCTGGCTCTGCATTGCACCGAGATTGGCGACGAAGGTTTCGGCAATTTCCTTCAATCGTTCGGGGCTTGCGGCTAGAGCCTTCGATGCGTTTTGGCGGCGAAGCACAACGATCTGCTCGACGAGCTTGCGATCAATGGCGGCGTCGGTCTGGTTCGCGGCCTTCAGGTCACCGACGTCGCGCAGGCGGTCCGCGTACCACTGCGGGAACTCTGTTTTGGCGTAGCTCCAGAACGGGGACGACTGGAGGGCCGTGTCGATCGCGTTGGGATCTGAGGTGACCGCCGCACCTGGGAGTGCTTGTGGGGTTGCCGGTTGGGGTTCGACGGCCGCCATGACCGGTGCAGTTGGCGGGGCTGCGACAGGTGGGGCTTCGGGCGCTGGTGCCGTGGCTTCACCGGCGGTTGGGGTCGTTTGGGCCGCAACCGTTACCGGCGTGCTGGTGGTGCCAGCAGGCGGGGCCTCGACGACAGGAATGTCGCCGGCCGGTGGCGCGCCCGCGCCCTGGAGCAGAGCTTGAATTGTATCGCGATACGTATAGCCGGCAGCCGAAACGCCGCCGATGGCGAGGAGGAGGCCTAAAGCCACAACGACACCGCGGCTTTTTTTCGCCGGCGGGGTGTCTCCGAACGTTGGTTCGATGTGGAAGGGTTCTGGGCGGAACGGCTCTGACGCCGGCTCTGAGGTGCCGGCTTGGGTTCCAAATCCCGACGCTGACGGCGACGGCCGGAACGCGCCGGTATCAAAAGCCATTGATTGCGGTTCGGGTGCGGACGGCCATGTTTGAGCCGAAGCCGGAGCGCTCTGCTCCAATTGCGGTTGTGCGAATTCGAAACGGGCCGGAGCCGCGGCAGCAGGCTCTGGCTTGGAGGACAGATTGGCGAAGGACGGTTGCGGCTTTGGTGCTGCCGCCATCGGCGCTGGTGCCGGAGCGGATGCGGCGGGTGAGGTGACGACGGGTTGCGGTGCCGGCGCTGCCGGCGGCGACATATCGAAGACAGTCGGTGCGGGACGCCAATCGGCAAGGCCTGGACGCCAAACGAGGTCGGTCTGGCGCAAATGGCCCAGTTCAACAAGTTTGGCCATTTCGACATGCGACAAGGGACCGTGCTGTTTGCCATCACGGGCGAGGTACCAGACGCTGTCCTCAGTCATCGTTTCGCTCACGAGTACGCCTCGTTTCATGCTGCCGCCTGAGAGGTCTCAGGGCGAGGGGCCTCATCGCTGTGCAGGACTTTTGCCACAAACGGGCTGACTTTGCGGAGATTCGTGGACTTAAGCATCCCGAACGTCAATGTGAACACAGAATTAGACTTTCTTATTGGCGCTGGAGCGGGGTTCTTGGCCGGGCAATTTGGCGCGGTGGCAGGGCAGATTGGCGGCATGATGGGGGTCGAAAGGCGGCTTGATGCTCTATTGTACGAGTATTAGTCATACAATCCGGGCATCAACGCGGCGCGGGTCGGGCCAGATCACGAGTGATTCCGCGCGGGGGAAAGCTTGCTGGTCATCCTGCCCGCAGCTATAAGCCCGGCAGCCCAATCCTGACATACGTTGCAAAGACCACTGGAGAGACCAGACGATGGCTATCGAGCGCACTTTTTCAATCATCAAGCCCGACGCGACACAGCGCAATCTGACGGGTGCGATCAACGCCGTCATCGAAAAGGCGGGCCTGCGAATCGTCGCTCAGAAGCGCGTGCGTTGGACGCGAGCGCAGGCGGAAAAGTTTTACGAAGAACACAAGGCGCGTCCGTTCTACGGCGAACTTTGCGATTTCATGACGTCGGGGCCGATCGTGATGCAGGTTCTGGAAGGTGATAATGCGATTGCAAACTATCGCAGTGTGATGGGCGCCACGGATCCGAAAGAAGCGACTGAGGGTACGATCCGCAAGTTGTTTGCAGTGTCGAAGGGCGAGAACTCGTCGCACGGCTCGGATAGCGCGGCGTCGGCAGAGCGCGAAATCGCCCTGAATTTCCGGCTCGATGAGATCGTCGGCTGAGAGGTGTTGACGGTCGAGAGTTATGAGATTGCGGTCGGGCCCTTCGCGGGCCCGATCCTGTTTTTGACGGGTGCTGCATGATCGATCCGGAAAAGGTTGCCGCTCATCTCGACGCTCTTGCGAAGCCCAAGGGTAGTCTTGGGCGGCTGGAAGAGTTGGCCGTTCGGCTTGGGTCGATACAGGGGACGCTGAGGCCGGAGACAAAGCCGCGGCGGCTCATCGTGTTTGCGGGCGATCATGGCGTTGTTGCGGATGGTGTCGGGATTTGGCCGCAGGCGGTGACGGGAGCGATGGTGGCCACAATTGCGGCGGGGCGGGCAACATGCTCGGCGCTGGCGCGGGCCTATGACGCGTCGGTGCGGCTTGTCGATGTCGGGTCGATCGTGCGCGAGGTGCCGGCGGGACCGGTTTATTGCGATCGGCGCGTGGGACGGGGGACTTTGAGCCTGGCGCAGGGGCCGGCGATGACGTCGGACCAGTTCTGGGCGGCGTGGATGGTGGGGCAGACGGCAGTGGCGGATGCGCGGGCGGATGGCGTGCGCGTTGTCGTGTTGGGCGAGATCGGGATCGGGAATACGACGGCGGCGGCGGCGTTGATCGCGTTGGGATGTGAGCAGGAGAGTGATGCGCTCGTCGGCTCGGGAGCGGGGGCGACTGCGGAGACGTTGGAGCGCAAGCGGGCCATTGTGCGCGCCGCCGTGGCGCGGGCGCGCGCCGTTCTTGACGATGATCCCGTGGCGGCGATGGCGGGCGTGGCGGGATTTGAGATCGTCGCCATGGCCGGCGCGATCGCGGCGGCGGGGGATGCGGATCTGCCGGTCGTCCTCGATGGCGTGGTTTCGGGCGCTGCGGCGATCGTGGCTCAAGCGGTTGATCCGGCGGCGCTGGAGACGGCCATTGCGTCGCATGTGAGCGCGGAACCAGCGCATCGCATGGCGCTCGATCGTCTGGGCTTGGAGCCGTATCTTGATTGGGGATTGCGGTTGGGCGAGGGGACAGGGGCGCTCTTAATGCTGCCGATGCTGGACGCGGCGGCCGCACTTCTCAAAGATGTGGCAACACTGGACGAGGTGACAGGCGGAGGCGGTGGCATATGAGCGAGCGCGGCGTCGGGCTTCAGTGGCATGACGCGCCGTGGCCGCGGGCGTTCTTCACGGCGGTACAGTTTCTGACGCGGCTGCCGGTGCCGGGTGGCGAAACGCGCGATCTGTCAACTTTTCCAGACGATATCAAGCGGGGGCTGCAATTCTTTCCGGTGATCGGCGCGGGGGTTGGCCTGCTGACCGCGCTTGCACTTTTGATGTTCGATCGCGTGCTGCCGCTGCCGGTTGCGATCATCGCGGCTTTGGCGGTCGAAGCGCGGCTGACGGGCGCGTTTCACGAGGATGCGGTGGCGGATTTCTGTGATGCGTTCGGGGGCGGGTGGACGCGCGAGGACGTGCTGACGATTTTGAAGGATAGCCGCATTGGCAGCTATGGCGCGTTGGGACTCGTGCTGGCGGTGGCATTGCGGGCGGGTGGGTTGATGGCGCTTGGCGATGTGTGGAGTGCGGTGGCGGCCCTCCTGATCGCGGGGGCTATCGGGCGCCTCGTCATTCTTGCGGTGATGGCGGTGGTGCCGCCGGTGCCGGCGCGGGAGGGTTTGGCGAAGGACGTCGGGCAGGTTGCCGATTGGGGCACGTTCTGGCGCGGGGTGATGTGGTGCGCGCCGGTGGTGTTGTTTGCACTCATGTTTGATTTTGTTGGAATGGCTGCCGCCGTGTTGGCCATTGCGGCGTTTGTCGTCTGGTTTCGCGGGTATTTGCTGCGGCGGTTGGGTGGTGTGACGGGCGATTGCCTGGGTTTTTCGGCGTACGCGGGGATGATCCTGACGACGCTGGCTCTGGCGCGCGACGGGTAAGCCCATGCGCGTTGTCCATCTCGTTCGGCATACAGCAGTGGCGGCGCACTGGGCGGGGCGATGTTACGGGCAGAGCGATGTGGGGCTCAGCCGTGAGGGGCGGGCGGCGGCGCGATCATTGGGGCTACGCATTGCGGCGCTGGGCGCGCGGCGGATTTATATTTCACCGTTGCGGCGGGCGCGTTTTTTGGCAGGGCTGGTTGTGCGCGAGGCGGCCAACATCGATCTCGTCATTGATGCGCGGTTGGCCGAGTGCCACTTTGGGGCTTGGGAAGGGCAGACTTGGGACGCGATTTACGCTGCGAGCGGGGACGCGATGATGGGGCTTGTCACGGCGCCGGCTACGTTCCGGCCGGGTGGGCACGGAGAGGCGACCTTTACCGTGCGGGACCGGGCGATGGCGTGGCTTGATGCGGCGGCGCATGTGCCGGGTGGACCGGTGGTTGCGATCTGTCATGGCGGCCCGATTGCGGCGATCCGTGGGACGCTGGCTGGCGCGCCGGTGGAAGAGTGGCCGGGTCTGGTGCCGAGGCTGGGCGAGATTGTGACGATCAAGGTCTTATCGGCCTGAACCTGCTATTGGCCGCAGAAACTGCGCAATTGCCGTGCAGAGAGTATCGACGGCGGGGTGTGTCCGCAGCCCCGGCGTGAGGGCCCGTGCCGTTATCTGTGGATGATCGAGGAAACGCTAATGAAAAAAATTGTCCTGATGGCTGCTGCACTCGCGGTGCTGATGCCTCTGGTGCCACAGGTGGCCCTGGCCCAACGAGATCGAGATAGAGATCGCGATGTCGAACGCTTCGACGAGCGGTCGTTTTATGAAGACCGGCGCGGCGGTGGTTGGAACCGCATCGGTGAAATCGTGGTGAAGCCGCGCGTTGAACGCGAAGTCATTCGCATCAATCCGCGTGATGGCGTGTTCAGCCGCGTCGGTGTGCGCGCGTTTGATGGCGACGTCGAGATCATCGAACTCAACATCCGCTACGGCAACAACGAAGTGGAGCGTCTGCGCATCGACAAGATCGTGCGCGCTGGAACCGGTTTGCCGCCGATCGATCTGCCGGGGCGCGTGCGCCGGCTGAGAGACATCGAAGTCGTCTACCGCACATTCGGCCCGGCGCGGATCGAACTCGTGGGCCGCGAAGGCGGTTTCGGGCCGGGTCCAGGGGCTGGTCCGGGGCCTGGGCGTTGGCAGGAATTGGGCTGCTCGAAGGTCGGGTTCCTGGAAGGCAAGGATGTCATTCGTGTCGGCCGCCAGGAAGGGGCGTTCCGCGCTATCAAACTCACCGTGCGCGGAAACAAGCTGCGGTTGGAGCGTTTGCGGGTCGTTTACGCCAACGGTCAGGCTGAAGACTTGGCGGTTCGGACCGTTATCCCGGAAGGTGCCGAGACACGTCCGATCGATCTGTCGGGACGGCATCGTGGCATCGACTACATCGATCTGCGTTACCTGCCGCAGATCACGTTTGGTGGACGCGCCACCGTTTGTGTTTCCGGACTTTGAGATTGGAAGGAGCCTGACATGATAAAACGTATGATGGCCGTCGTTGTGATCTTGGCCGCGGGTTCAGGAGTTGTGTTTGCGGCGCCGCCCGCCTCCAAGGATGCGTGCCTTGAGCAGGCATTTGCTTTAGCCGAGAAAGCAGCAGCAAAGAAGTTTGCCACCGATAAGCAGACCAAGATCGAGGGGCAGTTGACAGTGCTTGAGGGCAAGTGTGCCGCTGACGATCTGGCGGGAGCCGAAGGCGATATCAAAACAATCGAAGCGGACATTGCTGGCGGTTGATCGTTGGTGCGCGACATGACGACGGCGCCGGTGGATGCACCGGCGCCGTTTTCTTTGTTGGATGTGTTTGAATGTCTAGCTCAGTTCGCGAATGCGGAACATGAGGCCGCCCTTGGGCGTCAGCGTCACCGTGCCGGAGAATCCTGGCGGTTCCTTGCCCAAATATTCAGGGCGGAAGCGGCGCAGCAGCATGGACAGCGCGAGCGTGTTTTCGACCTGGCTCATGGCGCCGCCGATGCAGGAGCGCTTGCCGCCGCCGAAGGGAAGGTAGGAATACTTTACTTGGCCTTTGGTGCCGCCCATCCAGCGCTCAGGCCGGAACTCTTCGGGTTCGTCCCAGAATTTCGGATTGTGGTGCGCGCCGTAGGCAAACATCACGACGCGGTCGCCGGGTTTGATCTCTTTGCCGCCAATGACGTCGTCTTTGGTGGCGACGCGGATCAGGCCCCAAATGGGCGGGTAGATGCGCATCGTTTCCTGAACGACAGCGCGGGTGTAGGCGAGCGCTGAATAGTCGGCGGAGGTCGGCTCGCGGTCGCCGTAGACTGTTTCGCCTTCCTTGCGGATGCGGTCGGCAGCCTCGGGGTTTTTCGACGTTAGGTACAGCGCCCAGGCGAGTGTCAGGGCCGTGGTTTCGGTGCCAGCCCACAGGTACTGCTTCAATTCGTCGACGGCTTGCTGCGCATCGAACTCGGGAACGCTGGGATCGGCGACGACGGCCTCGATCATCTTGAGAAGCGTGCGCTGGCGATCTTCGTTGGGGTTCTGCGCGAAAACGGCGGGTGGCACGCTGGCCCAAATCTCCATGGCCTTGGCGGCATTTTCTTCGGTGATGTTGACGCCATCCTCACCATGGAGAACGCGCATGCGGATGGCCTTGTGCTCCATCACGTCGGTATAGGTTTTTACGCACTTGAAGACGAAGTGCGGATTGAAAGGCATGTCGCGGTCGAACAGCGCCTTGCAGATCATGTCAGCGGCGAGCGTCCACGTCTGCTCGACCATTTCAAATGACTCGCCCGTTTCAGCGAGTTTCGACCACAGGTCCATCTTGGTGCGAATGGCCTGCAGGAAGTAGGGGATGTATTCGGCGAACATATCCGGATGGAATGCCGGCTGCTGTGGCATGCGGATTTTTTGCCAGAGCACGCCGTCGTTCGTGATCATGGAATTGCCGAAGACGGGTTTGAGGCCGTCGAAGTATTTGATGTAGTCGTCGGCTTTGGTGACGAGGACGTGCTTGAAATGCTCGGGTTCTGTGAGGAAAACCACGCGCTGGTCGGCAATGTTGACCGCGATCACCGGGCCGTAACGGTCGGCCATCATCTGCAGCGTCTGCATCGGGTTGTCGGGATTCCCCTTGGACAGGGCCGACAGTTTGAACCAGATGCTATTCGCTTCGCCGAGACCCTGCGTGTGACCGAGGTTCTGCTGAATCGTCATGCTTTCGTCTCCAAGCCGCTCAAGCGCGGCTTCTATTCCGGTTAGACCCGGCGATACCTGATGCGAGAAACGCTGGCGTCGCATGAAGCTGGGTACGCGGGCCGCTCTGGCCGGCCGTTGCCGGTTCGCTCACAGTGCAAGCCCGCGGGGCGTCGAACCGTTGCGTGACCTAACACTGAGGTCGCGAGAGTGTCCATGAGACGGGTCCGCCCGCGTCAATTTACCGGCGGACGGTAACCAAAGTGGCACGCGAAATCCCGGTTTAATCAAACTTGGGGTGAAAATTTGGCCCAGGTTGCGTTAACGTCTGACCGCGACGAGGTTTTATTGCCGTCAACGGTGATCTGTCCGCAGGCGAACAATTCCAGAATTCTGGGGTAAAGTTGGTGTTCGGCTGCGAGCACGCGCGCGGCTAGTTCGGGTTCGGTGTCGGTGGCGAGCACGGGGACGGCTGCTTGACCGAGGATTGGGCCCTCATCCATTTCAGGGCGAACGAGATGGACGGTGCAGCCAGCGAACTTGACGCCGGCCGCAAGCGCGCGGGCATGTGTGTCCAGCCCCTTAAAGGCTGGAAGAAGTGCTGGATGAATGTTGAGCATGCGATCTTGCCAGAGATTGACGAACTCTGGCGTCATGAGGCGCATGAAGCCGGCGAGGCAGACGAGGTCGACGCGAGACGTGGTCAGGATGCCGTGCAGCTGGCTCTCGAAGTGGGCGCGGTCGGAATAGAGTTTGTGGTCCATGGCGATCGCAGGAATGCCCTGTTCTTTTGCCCAAGCGATCCCGGGTGCATCGGGGCGGTTCGATATCACGACCACGATGTCGGCGGGATAATCAGGGCGGCGGGCTGCCTGAACCAGGCTTTTCATATTTGAGCCGCGGCCGGAAATGAGAATGGCAGTGCGCTTTTTGGGGGCGGTCATGCTTGAGGGCTGGCTCCGGATACAAACAATATCCTGCGCATAGCATGGACATGGCCAGCACGGGAACCGCGCGATGGCCGGCGTTAATTTTGCTGAATGCCTTCAATGTAGTCGACGAGCGCCTGCATCAGGTCACGGGCGCGCTGGTCGACGGCTGAGGGATCTTCGCCGGGATCGCCGGTCTTGCGGTAGCGGTCGCCCCAGATTGGCATATCGCGCTGGCCGTGGGCGGGGATGACACCTCGGCCGTCGATCATGTCGTAGATCGTGCGGGCAGGGAAAACGCCGCCGTTGCGCACGGCGATGCGCGTGAGATCGGCCGGCATGATGGAGAGCATGCGGGCTTTGGGTCCGTCGCCTTTACCGTCGAGCCCGTGGCAGGACATGCAGGCTATTTCGTATTCGGTGAGGCCGATGGGGTCTTCGCCGTCGCTCTCCCCGGTGGCCGCCCTGGTGGCGACGACGAGGACGGCGATTGCGACGAGAGCTGCCAGCGCGACGGCATTTTTATGGTGTGAAAATGTGGGGCTCATGGTTGGCAGTTTCGCGCTGGATCGCCGGGGCGGCGTTGATGCCGATCAAACTCATTGTTTTGCCTTGGTGGACCTGGCTTGGGCCCATGCGCGTCCATAGTTGGCGTCTGGCGGTTGGTAACTGGGTATTCCTCTTGTAAGACCGTGACGTTGCGGACTTTGCAAATGGGTCGTGAGCCCCTTAGTTGTGTCCGGATTGCGCTCCGTTGTGCGTTTCCGGTGGGGCGACGGCGTATTGATTGCCGATGGTCAACCCACTGAAATAAGAACGGTTCAAGCGCCGCATGTTATCAGCCCCGCTGCCTCTCATCCTTCTGGCGCCATTCGCCGGTCTGCTGCTCGTCGCGCTCGTGGCGCGGGGCCGCCGATCGCTGGCGGCTTGGACGGCGGGAGGCGCGATGGCGGCCGGTCTGGCGAGCGCACTCGTGCTGGCGCCGGAGGTTTTTGCCGGGACGACGGTGTTGTGGCGGGTGGCGTGGTTGCCGGAGTGGGGGCTCGATTTTGCACTGCGGCTCGATGGGCTGGGGCTTCTATTTACAATCTTGATCCTCGGCATCGGGGTGCTGATCGTACTCTATGCGGCGTATTACCTTCCGAAAACCGATGACCTCCATCGCTTCTACATCTCGCTGCTCGGGTTCGCGGGCGGGATGCTGGGAATCGTGCTGGCCGAGAACATTGTGCTGATGGTGGTGTTCTGGGAGGTGACGTCGCTCACGTCGTTCTTGTTGATCGCTTACAAGTACCAGGAAGTTGAAGCGCGGATCTCGGCGCGGATGGCGCTGGCGGTGACGGGCGGAGGAGGATTGGCGCTGCTGGCCGGTGTGCTGCTGCTTGGCAGCGTGGCGGGTAGTTTTGATTTCAGTGTGATCGAGGCGCGTGCCGGCGACGTGCGGGCTGATCCGCTTTATCCGGTGATCCTCATTCTCTTCCTGCTCGGCGCGTTCACGAAGTCGGCGCAGTTCCCGTTCCACTTCTGGCTGCCGCACGCGATGGCGGCACCGACTCCGGTGTCAGCGTATCTGCATTCAGCGACGATGGTGAAGGCCGGCGTGTTCCTGTTGGCGCGAATGTATCCGGTGTTGGCGGGGACGGACCTCTGGTTCGTGATCGTGTCGACTGTGGGAGCGATTACGTTCGTCTATGGGGCCTATGTCGCGCTGCTCAAGCACGATTTGAAGGGGCTTCTGGCCTATTCGACGGTGAGCCACCTGGGGCTAATCACGCTTTTGTTTGGGCTCAATACGCCGCTTGCCGCCGTGGCGGCGGTGTTCCACATCGTCAATCACGCGATTTTCAAGGCGTCGCTGTTCATGGCGGCGGGCATCATCGATCACGAGACCGGGACGCGCGATATGCGGCGCATGGGTGGGCTGTTCTACTCGATGCCGCGGACGGCGGTGCTGGCGATCTTAGCGGCCGGGTCGATGGCGGGCGTGCCGCTACTCAACGGATTCTTGTCGAAGGAAATGTTCTTTACCGCAGCGGTGGCGCATCCGGGATTCGATGGCGCCAATCTAATCTTGCCGGTTGTGGCCACGATCGGCGGCATGTTCGCCGTGGCGTATTCGGTGCGGTTTGTGTGGGACGTGTTCTTCGGTCAGCCGCCTCAGGACATGCCCAAAACACCGCATGAGCCGCCCGGTTGGATGCGGCTGCCAGTTGAAATTCTCGTGGCGCTGGTTCTCTTCGTCGGGTTCTTGCCGCAGTTTTCGGTGGGTCCGTTGTTGACGGTGGCGGCTGAGGCCGTGCTGCCGGGTGCGGTGCCGGAGATTAAGCTGGCGATCTGGCATGGGTTCAATCTGCCTCTCGCCATGACTGTTGTTGCGTTCGGACTGGGTGTGTTTCAGTTTACGCGGCGGCACAAGCTCTACGCGCTTCAAGAGCGATATACGTGGAGGCTCACGAGCCCGGTTGCATTCGAGCGGTTTTATCGCGGGGCGACGCGGGTTTCGACGAGCGTGATGGCGCTGGTTGACTCGCGATCGTTGCAGCGAAACCTCGTGCTGTTCTTCTCTTTTGTTCTGGTCCTCGGTGTGTGGGCTTGGTGGACGACCGGGAGAGCGGCCGGGTGGGTATCGACGCTGACCGGTCCACTGCCGGTCGGCGAAGTCGATTTGGCGTCTGCGTTTGCCTTCGCGGTCCTGCTTTTTGGTGCGGTTTCTACCGTGGTCTACCGGCGTAACCGGGTGATGGCTGTCATATTCATGAGCGTTACGGGCGCGGTGGTGTCTCTCGCGTTCCTAAGGTTCCATGCGCCTGATCTGGCGCTGACGCAGCTTTCGGTCGAGGTGGTGACGATCGTGCTGTTGCTGATGTGCTTGCGATATCTGCCGGAGACGCCGGTGGCGCAGAGCACGGGTTCCCGCCGGTTGCGCGATGGGGTTTTGGCGACGGCGGCGGGCGTTGGTGTTAGCGCGATGGCTTACGCGATGCTGACGCGGCCTTATGAGACGATCGCCGGCTATCATATGGCGAATGCAAAACCGGGCGGCGGGGGAACGAACGTCGTCAACGTCATTCTCGTTGATTTTCGCGGCTATGACACGCTGGGCGAAATCGTCGTGCTGGCCATGGCCGCGTTGGGTCTGCATGCGCTACTCAGCGGAACGCGGATGCAGGGGCCGCCGACGGTGGCGCTGGCGAAAGCTGACCGGTATCCGATTATGCTGGCGGAGCTCATGCGGCCGTTGCTGCCGTTGTCGCTGGCGGTCGCTGTGTATATTTTCTTGCGTGGGCATAACTTGCCGGGTGGCGGGTTCATTGCTGGGCTTGTTGCGGCGGTGGCGCTGATGCTGCAGTACGTGGCCGGTGGCGTCGACTTTGCGTCCGAGCGGCTGCGGCTCAATTACGTGCGGCTCCTTGGGGTGGGGCTTGGCATTGCAACGCTCACTGGGGTTGCAAGTTTTTGGTTCGGCGCTTCGTTCCTGACATCGACGCACGGATATGTTTATCCCCCGGTGATCGACAAGTTCGAGTTGGCGTCGGCGATGGCTTTTGATCTGGGCGTGTTTCTTGTGGTGATCGGAACGGTGTTGCTGGCGATGACAGAGATCGCGGCGTTGCGGCGGGGTGAGACTACGGCACCTGCCGGCGCGCCTGCAAAGGACAGGGGTTAGCGCGATGGAAGTTCTCGTCTCCGTGGCCCTGGGCGTTCTGACCGCAACCGGCGTCTATCTCATCTTAAGACCGACGACGTTCTCTGTGGTTCTGGGATTGACGTTGCTGTCGTATGCGGTGAACGCGCTGATCTTTTTTGGTAGCCGGTTGAATGCGGGAGCGCCGCCTCTCAGCGTGGCGGGCTTGTCCAATCAAACTGATCCGCTGCCCCAGGCACTCGTGTTGACGGCGATCGTGATTGGTTTTGGCATGACAGCGTATCTCTTGGTTGTTGCGCTGAAGGCGAAGGCTGAGAGTGGGACCGACCACGTGGATGCGGGTGAGACCCGATGATGGCTCATCTGCCTTTTCTGCCAGTGCTTATTCCTCTGGTGACCGCCGTTGTGCTGCTGATCGCCACCAAGGCGGATATCGCTGTGAAGCGGAGCATATCGGCGCTCTCGCTGGGGCTTCTTGTGACGGCTGCTGCGGGCCAGGTGCTGGTTTCCGACGATGGCATCGTGCGCGTTTATCGGCTGGGCGACTGGCCTGCACCTTATGGCATCGTGCTCGTGCTTGACCGGTTGGCGGCGCTGATGGTGGTTCTCACCAGCGTGCTGGCGATGCCGGTGTTTCTAGCGGCAACGTCGGGGACGGATGAGCGGGGGCTGCATTTTCATGCATTCCTGCAGTTTCAGTTGATGGGGCTCAACGGCGCGTTTCTAACGGGCGATCTGTTCAACCTGTTCGTGTTTTTCGAGATCCTGCTGCTGGCGTCCTACGGACTGCTCGTTCACGGCGGGGGATTGCAGCGGGCGCGGGCTGGCATCGCGTATGTGGTTTTGAATTTGAGCGGATCGGCGCTGTTCCTGATTGCGCTGGGGCTGCTGTATGGTTTTCTCGGCACGCTCAACATGGCCGATTTCGGGGTCGCGCTGCAGGCCGTGAAGCCGGAAGACCAAGGCGTCGTGGCGGTGATGTGCGCGCTGCTCGTTACGGTATTTTTGTTGAAAGCGGCGGTTTTGCCGATCGGGTTCTGGTTGCCGCATGTTTATACGGCGGCGACATTGCCGGTGGCGGCACTGTTCGTCATCATGACGAAGGTCGGCATCTATGCCTTGTTGCGCGTGGTGACGATTGGCTTGCTGGCGGCGCCCTTTACGGCCGGGCTTTTACAACCGTGGCTGACGTGGCTCGCGCTTGGGACGATTGTGCTGGGTGCTACGGGCATGTTGGCTTCCACCTCGCTTGGCGCGGTGGTTGCAAACCTCGTTCTCGTATCGGGGGGCACCTTGTTGCTGGCGGTGGCGGAGCCGGGCGCAGGGTCAATCGCTGCGGCGCTCTATTATTTGGTGCAGACGACGCTGGTGACCGCGGCGCTATTACTGCTGGCTGATGTGTTGCGGCGGCAGCGGGGCGAGGCGGAGGACCGGCTGGTCGCTGGGCCGCGGTTGCAGAGCACCACGGTGGCAGGGTTGTTTTTTTTGTTTTTTGGTGTTGCAGCTTGTGGAGCGCCGCCTTTGTCGGGCTTTATCGGCAAGATCATGGTGATGCAGGCCATGGAGGGATCGGCGCATCCCGCATTGATCTGGACGGCCTTGATCGTGTCGGGGTTTGTGGCAGCTCTCGTATTGGCGCGGGCCGCAAGTGTGGTCTTCTGGGAGCCGGGGGCACCAGACGGCACGGATAAGCGGGATGTTTCCTTAGTGCCGGCTTCTGGTCTGATGCTGGCTTTAGGTTTGCTGACCGCGAGCATCATTGCTGTGAGCGTCTGGGCGGCGCCGGTGGCCTCGTATGCGCGGGCGGCCGCGGAGCAGATGTTGGCGCGGGATGCCTACGTTTCGGCCGTGATCGGCGATCCGGCAGCGGTGCAGAGGGAGCGGCGGCCATGACATTGCGCGAATGGCTTGTGCCGCAGCCCATCCTGACACTCGCAATCGCCGCCCTGTGGGCTCTGCTGGCGGGTGATGTCAGCGGTGGAACGCTGCTGCTCGGGCTGACGTTGGGTTTGCTCATCCCCGTGTTCACGTCGCAATTCTGGCCGGGGCGGCCACGGACATTTCGCGTTGGTGCGGCGCTGCGGCTGATGTTCGTCGTGGTGTATGACATCATTGTCGCCAACGTTGCGGTGGCGCGGATCGTGCTCGGCAATGTGCAGGGCATCAAATCGAAGTTTGTCGATGTGCCGCTCGATACGGATGATCCGTATGTTGCAACGATCCTAGCGAGCATCATTACGCTGACGCCGGGGACGCTTTCCATCGACATCGATATGGACAAGCGCGTGGCGCACATTCACGGGCTCGATGTGCCGGATCAATCGCTGCTGATCGACGAGATCAAGACGCGCTATGAGGCACCGCTGAAGGAGATCTTCGGATGCTGACACCTGCGATAACGATTGGCTTCGTGCTGGTCGGGCTTGCTACCGCGCTGACGCTGTGGCGGCTGGCGAAGGGGCCCACGATGGCGGACCGGATTTTGGCGCTCGATACGCTGGCGATCGACGCGATTGCACTGGTTGTGCTCATGGGGCTTTCTAGGGGAATTTCCTTTTCGTTCGAGGCGGCGCTGCTCATCGCGATGATGGGGTTCGTGGGTACGGTGGCGCTGTGCAAGTATCTCATTGGCCGGGCTATCATCGAATAGGAGCTGAGCCATGTCTGCTGAAGCACTTGCAGCGTTTTTGATCGTAACCGGCGGTTTTTTTGTGCTGTTGGGATCGATCGCGCTGATCCGGCTGCCGGACATCTTCACGCGGTTGCACGGGCCGACGAAGGCGACCACGCTGGGCGTGGGTGCGATTGTTATTGCGTCGAGCGTGGCGGGGTACGCGATGACTGGAAACGTCAGTTTGAAGGAATTGTCGGTTTCGTTGTTTTTGTTCATTACGGCGCCGGTTTCAGCGCATTTGCTGGCGAAGGCCGCGTTGAAAGAGCAGTCCAAGGACCGCTGACGACGTTAGAGTCGCGGGGCTGCATGCCTGGACCGTGGTGCTTTCGCATCATCGCACCAAATTTTGGGACTGGCGGTGTTTGGTGACGGGTGCCGTCTTTCGCGGGCGTTTGGACAGGCGCATAGTTACCTCCCTGGAAAACGTCGAATGGGAGGTTCTAAAATGAGCATTTCGAAGATGACTGGCGCTGTCGCAGCGGTGGGTGTGATGGTGGTCGCTTCTGCGCCGGCCTTTGCAGGTGATCATTGCGTGCGTGCGGGCGCCAGTGCCACGGCCGTGACGTCCGAGATAGCCGGTGCCCTGGCGAAGGAGTCGCTTTACCAGTCGAACGTTTTTGCCGGCCGGAAGGCGCGGGGCGCGGCCAAGGTTACCTGTAAGTATGTGGGCATCGTGACGACCTGTACGGCGCGTCAGGTGGCCTGCAAGTGACATAAGGATTGCGGCGCTGCGGGTTTTGCGGCGCCGCGATTATCCGACGGGGACCACGTCGACGCCGACCGAGACGGTGTGTTCGCCGCCGCCTAGAATCACGCCACCGATTGGGCTGATATCGTCATAGTCGCGGCCGTGCGCGATGGTGACGTGCTCGTCGGCGACAATGAGGCCGTTGGTTGGGTCGAGATCGGTCCAGCCGGCTTCCGGCGACCAAACGGAAATCCAGGCGTGCGACGCGTCGGCGCCTTGCATGCGCGGCTGGCCGGGCGGCGGATGGGTGAGGATATAGCCGCTGACATAACGCGCGGGAATGCGCATGGCGCGCAGACAGCCCAGCATCAAATGCGCGAAATCCTGACAGACGCCGCGACGCTGCTTCATGATCTGGGAAATCGGCGTCGAGATGTCGGTGGCGGTCGGATCGAATTTAAACTCGTCGTAGATGCGATTGTTGAGGTCGATGGCGGCTTCGAGGATCGGGCGGCCGGGGTGGAACGACTGGAACGCAAAGTCTTCGATCTCGAGGTTGGGTGTCGTGAGGCGCGAGGCGCAGCGGTATTGGAGCACGTCGAGATCGAGCCGGCTGCCGGTTGCGAGGATGTGCGCGTCGAGCAGATTCCACGGTGTGGAGCGGGCGGGATCGAGAGGCGGTGGGGCGGAAACCGTGATCGTGCTGCGCGAATGAAGGATGAGTTCGCGGTGGGGCACTTCAATGTCGAGGAGGACGACGGGGTTGCCGAAAGCGTCGATCGATTCTTGGCGTACGGCGGGGGCGGGATCGACGATGAGGCTGTGATTGCGGACGACCTGACGGAAGCAAGGCCGTGGTGACATGTGGATCAAGTGCTGGGACTGGATGACCGGATGGGAATAGACATAGTGGGTCCGGTGGCTGACATCGAACATCATGGGATTGGCTCAATGCGATTTTGAGGCTCACTGCGGGTGTGGACGCGGTGGGGTGCGTCTTCCGTCAGGTTGAAATAGTGGCGCGATACGGCGTTGGACAGCGCCGGCAGCATTTGAATCTGTTCGAGCATGGTGCGTTCGAGGGTGGCGCCGTTGGGTTCGCGGGCCATGCCCTCCACGTCAGCTAAGCGGATGGCGGTGAGAAGGGCGAGGATGAGGCGGCGGTCCTCGGGCAGTGTCGTGGACTGTTTGCTGCCGGGGAGGCGTTCGAGGCGGCGGGCGAGGGCGGCCAGCTGATAGGCGAGGCTGCGCGGGTTGGTTTCGTCGAGAAGAAGAAGGTCGAGGACGAGCGGCAGCATCGGATCGAGGCGATAGCGAGAGCGGTAGGTGATGAAGCTGTCGGCCAACTCAAGGAGAAGCAGCAGGCTTGCCGTTTCTTCCTCCGCATCGGGGACGGGGATGAAGAGCGTCAGGATTGCTTCGCTGAGATTGTAAGCGCGTTCCAGGCGGCGGCCCATGTCGAGGAAGGACCAGCCGTGGTTGCGGGTCATATTTTCGTGCATCAGGCCGTTGAAGGCGGCGAGTGAGGCGAGGCCTTCGTCGAGAAGGTCGAGCACGGCGACGGGTGGGGCGGAGGCGAGTGTCGTGACCCAGGTGTCGCCGGGGCGGAAGCGGGAGAGGGTTTGCCAGGCTTCGAGCGAGAGGCGGTCGCGCGCGAGGTGTGCCACGCGGTAGAGGCCTTCGAAGGTGTTCTCTAATGTGCGGTGGCCGGTCGATGCGCTGATGAGATCGGTGCAGAGTTTTTCGATCTCGACGTCGACGGTGCCGGCGCGGCTCGGTGTGGCGCTGGATTTGTCGGACTTCGAGAGCAAAACGTCGAGGCATTTGCGGGCTGCGTGGCGTCCGGTGGCGGGGCCGCCATCTTCTTCGACGCGGCGCAGGGCACCGCGCAGGACGCGCATGGTCCAGTCGGCGCGTTCGCTGTATCGGCCGAGCCAAAACAGGTCGTCGGCGACGCGGCTTTGAATGACACGTTGGGAGCGTTCGACGTGGGCGGTTTCGAGCGTTGGGCGCCAGAGGCTGACGTGGGGTGCCTGTTCGTCGTCGGACACGATCCAGACATCGCGCGTGTGGCCATCGGGTGCGGTGAGGGCGACGGCGCGATCGGGATCGACGGTCATGGCGAGGCCGCCGGGCATCGCTTGATAGCCGGACGGTGTGCGGGCGACGAAGAAGCGGACGGCGAAGGGACGCTGGTCGAGGCCGTCGCGCGTGACGATGGGGGCGTGGCTGAAGCCGATTTTTTCTTCCGCCACGAGGCGGGCGCCGTGGAGTTTGATTTCGCGCCGCAAGATTTCGCGGTCTGCTGGTGTGAGCGCGCGGATGTCTTGGCCGAGCGCTGCCTGACCGGGGCGGCCCGTGCCTTCCTGGGCCTTGCGCACGACGAGGCCGTCGAGGTTGGCCAGCACGTGCGCGCGGGACGTGGGATCGCCAAGCCAGTAGCGGCGGGCGTCAGGGAGGCGAAGTTCCTCGCCCAGAAGGCGTTCGCAGATCTGGGGCAGATAGCAGCCGATGCCGCGGTTCTGCACGAGCGCGGAGCCGATGGCGTTGACGATGAGGCGGGGCTGGCGGCGCCAGACGCGCATCAGGCCGGCTGGCCCATCGAAACCGCCGGGATCGAGTTCGAGAGGATCGCTGGAGCGGCCATCGACGCAGCGGACGATGAGGTCGATCTCTTTCAAGCCCTCGAGCGTCTTTAGGTAGACCTGATTGCCTTTGGTGCGCAGGTCGGAGCCTTCGACGAGGAGGTAGCCAAGATAGCGCGCGATGTAGGCGTGGGAGAAGTAATCCTCGTGCAGGGGGCCGGGGGTGAGCAGCGCGATGCGAGCGTTGTCGCGGCCGCTGTGGGTGGTCAGCGTCGACTGCACATTGTTGAAGAAAGGCGCCAGACGGACGCCGTTGCACTGCTTGAAGAGGTCGCCGGTGATGTGCGTGTGGACCACGCGGTTGGCGAGCGCAAAGCCGATGCCGGCCAGCGTTTCGGTGTGGTTGTCGATGATGCGCCATTGGCCATCGTTGCCACGGGCGAGGTCGGCGGCAAAAAATTGCAGGCCGCCCGCTTCGGGGAGGACGCCTTGCGCGGGCCGGATGAAGGCGGTGTCGGAGAAGACGAGTTCGGGCGGCAGCAGGCCCTCGCGCATCAGATGCTGGGGGCCATAGAGATCGGTGAGGATGGCGTCGGACAGGCGTGCGCGCTGGGTGAGTGCTTCCTCAAGCCATCGCCATTCGGCAGCGGAGATCATCAGCGGGGCGAGGTCGAGTTGCCAACGCTGGTTGGGTTTGCGGGGATCGGAAAAAATGTCGTAGGCAATGCCGGTGTCGCGGACACGGCGGTCAAGGCGGACGGCGCGGGCCGCCCGGTCGGTCTCCGACAAATCGTCGAGGCCGTCCAGGAGGGCGCGCCAATGCGGGCGCGTTTGTCCGGTGGCATCCAGAAGTTCATCGTAGCCGGCGCCGGCGGTGGAAGGATAGCTGCCGATGAGTTTCCTCTGGAGGCCCGCTTTGGACGGGGCCGTGTTGATCATTTTTATTAGGCCTTGCCCCTCGTAACCTTCATGGCGCGCAGCGTTCTCCCCAGAACGGCGCGCTGGGTCCGACTATCCGACCGAATCGCCACGCCCGCAACCTTCGCGGTCCAGGCGAGGTAAATGGGTTGGGCTCAGGTGCGGCGGCGCAGATCGAGGGTGCAAGGATAATCGGGGTTTCGGACGGCGGGGGCCGGTTGGAGCAGGCCGGCGGTGTGGCCGGTGTCCTCGAAGCGGGCGAGGCGGCGGCCTTCGGCTTCGTAGGCGTTGACGGGGAAGGTTTCGAAGCTGCGGCCGCCGGGGTGGGAGACGTGGTAGCGGCAGCCCGCAATGGAGCGGCCGGACCACGTGTCGACGATGTCGAAAACGAGGGGAACGTGGGTTGGAATGGTTGGGTGCAAGGCGGAGGGCGGCCACCAGGCGCGGTAGCGGACGCCGGACACGGCTTCGCCATGAGCGCCAGTGGGGTTGAGGGGGAGTGCCCGGCCATTGCAGGTGACGGCAAAGCGGTCGCCGGTCAGGCCGCGAACCTTCACCTCGACACGTTCCAGCGAGCTATCGACATAGCGGGCGGTGCCGCCGGGGGCGCCTTCTTCGCCGAGCACGTGCCAGGGTTCCAGTGCTTGGCGGAATTCCAATTCGACATCGAAAGCGGCGATGGAGCCCAGCTTGGGGAAGCGGAAGTCGTGGTGGACGCGGAACCAGTCGAGTTCGACGGGCAGGTCGTGGTCTTTGAGGTCCTCGATGACGGCTGAGAAGTCCGACCAGATGTAGTGCGGGAGCATGAAGCGATCATGCAATGCGGTGCCCCAGCGGACGAGCTTCTGGCGGTAGGGCCGTTCCCAGAAGCGGACGATGAGGGCGCGGAGCAGTAGCTGCTGCGCGAGGCTCATGCGCGCATGGGGTGGCATTTCGAAGGAGCGGAACTCGACAAGGCCGAGGCGGCCTGTGGCGCTATCGGGGGAATAGAGTTTATCGATGCAGATTTCGGCGCGGTGGGTGTTGCCCGTGACGTCGATGAGCAGGTTGCGGAGGATGCGGTCAATCAGCCAGGGCGGGACAGTGCCGGCGCCGGGATCGGGGATTTCGGCGAGTGCGATTTCGAGTTCGTAAAGGCTCTCGTGGCGGGCTTCGTCGATGCGGGGCGCTTGTGACGTCGGGCCGATGAAGAGGCCCGAAAAGAGGAACGAGAGCGATGGATGGTTCTGCCAAAAAGCGATGATGGAAGCGAGGAGATCGGGGCGGCGCAAGAACGGGCTGTCGGCCGGGGTGAGGCCGCCAAGCACGATGTGGTTGCCGCCGCCGGTGCCGGTATGGCGGCCGTCGAGCATGAACTTTTCGGTCGAGAGGCGGGTGAGGTGGGCTTCCTCGTAGAGTGTCGTGGTGATGGCGACGGCATCGTCCCAGCGGACGGCGGGTTGAACGTTGACTTCAATGACGCCGGGATCGGGTGTGACCTTGACCACGTTGAGACGCGGATCGTGGGGCGGGGCGTAGCCTTCGATGTGGACGGGCATTTTTGTGGTGCGTGCGGTTTCTTCGATGGCGGCGATGAGGGCCGCGTAATCCTCGGCATCTTCGAGCGGAGGCATGAATACGCAGATGCGCCCGTCACGGGGCTCGATGGCCATGGCGGTGCGGACGGAGCCGGAGATTTCGCTGATGCCAGATGGCGGCAGTGGCGGGCCGTCGAGGGTCTCAGTGCGGCGCTGCTGGAGGAGGGTCTCGCGCTGGGGCAGCGGCGGGGCAGGTGCGAATGGATCGCGCGGCAAAACACGCGGGTATTGGATTGTGGGCGCGACGACAGGCAGGGACCCGAGCGGCAGGCGGAAGCCGGCAGGTGAATCACCTGGCATCAGAAAGAGCTTCTCGCGGCGGAGCGCCCACCGTTCGGTGACCCAGCGGCGGCCGTGATCATGTGTCTGCCACGCTTGGATCGGGAGCACATAGCTTGCAGGTGCCGTGACGCCGCGATCGAAGACGCGCACGAGGCGTTCGCGTTCGGCGGGATCGTCAAGCTTGTTCTTGTCGGGCGTGATGCCGACGGGGAGCTTCTGTTCGACGAGGACGAAGTGGGCCGCGTCTTCGTAGGCGGGGATCGCGCTGTCGGAGGCAAGGCCGAGGGTGTCGCAGAGTTTTTCGGCAAAGCGGGAGGCTTCGATGATGGAAACGTTGTCGTTGGCGCTCTCGCGGGCGATGAGGGATTGATCGATCCACAGGGGCTGCCCGTCGGTGCGCCAATAGAGAGCAAAGGACCAGCGGGGGAGCTGTTCACCGGGGTACCATTTGCCTTGGCCGTAGTGCAGAAGGCCGCCGGGGGCGAAGCGCTGTTCGAGGCGGCGGATCAATGTTTCTGCGTAGCGGCGTTTGTTGGGACCGACGGCGGCGGTGTTCCATTCATCGCCGTCCATATCGTCGGCGGCGATGAAGGTCGGTTCGCCGCCCATGCTGAGGCGGACGTCGCCTTTGGCGAGGCGTTCGTCGACGGCGTGGCCGCTTTTGAGAATCTCGGTCCAGGTTTCGTCGTTGTAGGGTTTCGTGACGCGTGGCGTTTCGCGAATTCGCGTGACGCCCATGTTGAACGCGAACGTCACGTCTGCTTTGCCGTGGGCACCAGAGATGGGGGCGGCACTTGTGGGGTGCGGTGTGGCGGCGAGTGGAATGTGGCCTTCGCCTGTAAGGAGGCCGGAGGTGGCGTCGAGGCCGATCCAGCCGGCGCCGGGAAGGTAGACTTCGGCCCAGGCGTGCAGGTCGGTGAAGTCGACGTCGGTGCCGGTGGGGCCGTCGAGGGACTTCACGTCGGGGGTGAGCTGAATGAGGTAGCCGGATACGAAGCGGGCGGCGAGGCCCAGGTTGCGCAGGATCTCGACCAGCAGCCAGGCGCTGTCGCGGCAAGAGCCGCCGGCCTTGGCCAGCGTTTCTTCCGGCGTTTGCACGCCGGGCTCCATGCGGATGAAATACTCGATGTCCTTGCTGAGAAGGCGGTTCAGATCGCAGAGGAAGTCGATGGTGACTTTGGGATTGCGGCTGATGCCAGAGATATACTTTTTGAGATGGGGGCCGGTGGGGCCGGGCGCCAGATAGGGCTGGAGTTCTTGGAGTAGAATTTCATCGTAGGCGAAGGGCCAAAGGCTCGCTTCCTCCGCGACGAAGAAGTCGAACGGATTGATCACGGCCATGTCGGCGACAAGGTCGACCTTGACGGAGAAAATTTCAGTCGGCTCGGGGATGACGACGCGGGCGAGGAAGTTACCGAACGGGTCCTGCTGCCAATTGAGGAAGTGGACCTTGGGTTCGAGGGTAAGCGAATAGCTGAGGATCGGCGTGCGGCTATGGGGAGCGGGCCGCAGCCGGATGATCTGGGGGCCCATGCCAATGGAGCGGTCGTAGCGGTAGGTCGTTTCGTGGGTCAGAGCGACGTGCAACGTCATGGGTGTCGACTTATCCTTTGCGCCGGGAGCGGCGGGCCTTGATGCGTGTTTCCGGGTTACCGGCTTCGGCGAACGGGAACAAGCGTGGCACCGCTGCATTGGCTGTTGTTGTGGCGATTGTGATTAACCAATGGGCAAACGCCGGGAACTGTGGCGCTCATTTGACTAGGTTCGGGGCAAACGTTTTGTTCTAACCATACGCCGCGCGACAGCGGGTGTCCTTCGTGCTTGAACATTGACCACCTGCTTCCAAAGTGGCCTACTTCTCCGGTGGACTTGCCGGATGGATGCAAACTCAGGGACCGATGCGAAATTTTTCCTGCACCCACTGCGGCACCAGAGTTTATTTCAAGAACGTGCAGTGCGTGACGTGTGGCCATGCGCTGGGTTTCGATCCGATCGCGCTGACCGTTGTTGCGCTGAACGCCGAGACGGAGCCGGGGCTGTTCCGGCGCGTATCGGGGGACAAATCCGAAGTCCTCAAATACTGCAACAATGCTGTTCACGGTGCGTGCAACTGGCTTATGCCAGCAGACGACTCCAATATGCTCTGCGTTGCGTGTGATCTCAATCGAACGATCCCGAATTTGTCGGAGGCGGGCAATCTTGCCGCCTGGCAAGAGCTGGAGCGAGCGAAGAAACGGCTCGTCTACTCGCTGTTGCGGTTCGGGTTGACGACCGACACGAGCCCGTCGCCGCCGGGACGGTTGATTTTCGATTTCACCCGCAATTCGATGACGGGTCATCTCGATGGGGTCATCAATATCAATGTTCTCGAAGCCGATGCGGTTGAGCGCGAGCGGCAGAGACAGCAGTTCGATGAACCGTATCGATCTTTGCTGGGGCATTTGAGGCACGAAGCCGGGCACTATTATTGGCATGTTCTGGTTGAGAACGCCGGACTGTTCGATGAGTTCCGCGCGCTTTTCGGGGACGAGCGGACGGACTACAATACGGCGCTCCATCAACATCACATGTATGGTCCAAAGCCGGATTGGCAATCCAATTATGTGTCGGGGTATGCCAGTATGCATCCCTTCGAGGATTGGGCGGAGACCTGGGCGCACTACCTGCACATGGTCGATAGCGTCGACACGGCGGAGGCGGAGGGCATGGAGCCGCGCGCGGCGGGGCTGATCTTTGGGTCGATTTGGCCGTTTAAAAAGTATGATGTGTATACCCAGGAGACGCTGGATAGTTTGCTCGAGCGCTGGGTGCCGTTGACGCTGGCGCTTAACAGCATGAATCGCAGCATGGGACATGCGGACTATTATCCGTTTGTCATTCCCGATGCAGCGCGCGAGAAGCTGCGGTTCGTGCATCGCCTGATCCGGGCGAAACGCTGATCAGCGTGCGGCGATCAAATCAAAGTTTCCGCCCATAACAGTGTCGTAGCGGCCGCTGCGCCAACCGGAAACAAGATCGCGGACGAGGGGCGAGGGATCGCCGCGGTACCGGCGGACGACGGTTGAGGAGCGCTCTGTTGCGGCGAGGGCGGTTTCCATGGCGGCGCGGATGCGGTGCGGTGGTACGTCAGCAAGGGGAGCTGGAATGATGCTGATGCGGGCGGTCGCGCGGGCGCCGCCGCCGTCGGTGTCGTCGCGTTCGAGGACGTGGAGGCCTTTTTCATTGTCCAGCGTACGAGCTGCACCAAAGCCGCTGACGATCAGGCGGGGAAGCCCGGTGGCGGGATCGGCGTCTGTTTCAGAGATCTGCATATTCCGGGCGCGGCCCCAGGCGCGGTACATATCGAGGAGGGTGCGGCACCACTCGATGGAGGCTTGCTTCTCGCCGGGGCGATCGAAGGCGGGTTCGACGGCGAGGAGCACTTCTATGGGGGCTGCTTCATGGGCGTCGCGGATACCTTCGCCGACAAGGTGGATTTGCAGAGCGAGACGCGAGATCAGTTCGCGCGATGATCGGCCGCTGCGGGTGGCGCCTTTTTCAAGGCGCGCTTTCAGGGCGTCGACGGTTTCGTTGGCGGCGCGGACGCGGTCCATGAGGGCGATGCGGGCCAGCGTTTCGAAGCGGGAGGGATGCGACCAGAAACCGGGCGCGGCCATGCGGCCGGCAAGATCGAGGCGGAGGGCATCCCAATCGGGGGAGGCGAGGCGATCGCTCAACTGTTCGGTTTGGGCTTCCAGTTCAGCGATCTCGATGTCGCTGCCTTCGGCTGAGAGGATCATGGCGGGCAAGCTTGGCGTTTCGCCATCGGCATGTGCGGGCGGGCCGGCGAAAGCAGCATCATCATCGGCGTCGGGGTCGACGAATTCGGCTTGGATGGCGCGGCCGTCGCTGCGCACGAACACGAATTGGTCGCCTTCGGGAAAGCGCTTCTCGACGATGGCCGCGGCGAGCGGGGCGATGAGATACTGGTCGATCGCACGCTTCAAGGGGCGGGCGCCCATTTCAGGGGTGAAGCCTTTTTCGAGCAGGAACTCCATAGCGGAGGCCTCCCACTCGACGGCCCATTCGCGATCCTTGAAGCCGCGGCGTTCGAGGACGCGGGCGAGTTCCTTTTTTAAGATGCCGCGCATGAGATCACGCGAGAGCGGGCGGAAGACAATGATCTTGTCGAGGCGGTTCTGGAATTCGGGGCGGAAGGTCTGGCCGATTGTCTGCATGACCTGATCGGACGTGTAGGCGCTCTCACCGGGGGCAAAACCGAGGCGGGAACCGCGATGACTGGTGGCGCCGAGGTTGGAGGTCAGGATGATGATGGCGTAGCGGAAGTCGGCAACTTGGCCCATCTGGTCGGTGAGGCGGCCGTCGTCGAAGACTTGCAGGAAGAGGTCCCAGACGTTGGGGTGGGCTTTCTCGAATTCGTCGAGGAGGATGACCGAGAAGGGCTGCTTGCGGATGAGGGAGATGAGGCTGTCGGAGCCCGCTGTGTCGGCGCTGCCCAGGATTTTGACGGTTGATTCCGGGGTTTGGAATTCGCTCATGTCGAGGCGGATCATGCGCTCGGGCGTGCCGAAGAGGAATTCAGCCAGCGTCTTGGCGAGTTCGGTTTTGCCGGTGCCGGTGGGTCCGGCGAAGAGGAATACGCCGATGGGTTTGCCGGGATCGGTGAGGCCGGCTTTCATCATGGCGATGCGGGAGACGATGGCTTCGACGGCTTCGTCCTGACCGATGACGCGGGAGGAGAAGTAGTCGCGGACGGCTGCGAGATCGACGCGTTCGTTGCCGTCGATGATGGAGCCGGGGAGGCCTGTCAGTTGCGCAATGGTGGCGATGATGTCGCGGTCGGCGATGACAGCTTTGGGATCTTTCGCGACGGCGACGACGCTCATGCGCAGCAGATCGATGAGGGAGCCAGGCAAGTTCGAGGCGCCGAGGTATTGGCGGGCGGCAGCTGCTGCGGTGCCGATGGTGCCGGGGGCGAAGGTGACGCCGGTTTTTTGGTGCAGGTCGGCGGCGAAATCATGGGCCAGTTCGAGGGCGTCTTCTGGTTCCATCGCTTCGAGGCGCAGAACTTCGAATGTCGATTTGAGTGATGGGCGCAGGCGCAGGAGTTTGGTGGCGGCAGCGGATGACGCTTCGGTCCAGACGACGACGCGGCCGGTGCTGATGGCGGGAAGGATCTGGTCGAGGATGCTCGAGGATTGGCCTTGATGGGTGCCACTGTTGGCGAGCTGCATGAGATCGGGGACGACCCAGATAGTCTTTTTGGTGGCGGTCAATTCTTCGAGGCAGCGCTGGATGCGGGCTTCGAGCTGGCCGAAGAATTGCTGACCGGCCATCAAGTCGGCGGCGCCTGCTTCGAAGACCGTCCAGCCGTCTGGTTCGAGGCGCTTGGCGAGAAGTTTCAGAAGTGACGATTTGCCGACGCGGTTTTCGCCATTGACGAGAAGGGAACGCGGCGTGCCGCTGGCGGCGCGTTTTGCCATCACGGCTTCGATGGCATCCGTCCAGCCGAACGGCTCGACGAGACCGGCGACCTGGCTGTCGTTCCAGAAGCGGCCGAGCGTCTGCAGGAATTCGCGATCGATGCTCGTGGCTTTGGTGCGCGCGAGGTCTTCGAGCAGCGCGATGGCGAAGGGATGGCGAACGCGGCGCAGGAAGTCGGTGATGGCTGTCAGCTGTTCTTGAGGGCGGCCGTTGAGTTCGTCGCCGATGCGGGGTGTGTCGCCTAAGCGTTCCAATTCGTCGAAGTGCTGGCGGAAGCAATTCAGGTGGAATGTGTCGTCCCGCCACCAGTCGCGGACGGCGATGAGAATGGCGCCCGCTGGGCGGCGGCTGTCGAGGCGTTCGAGATATTTAAGGGTGAAGTGGAGCGGCCAGCCGCCGAGCATTTCAGTGTCGGCGATAATCGTGGCGGCGGCATTGTCGCGGTCGGGTCGCTCGGCGAGGGCTGCCAGCGCAGGGCAGGAACAGATGGCGTTTCCGGATGCAATCTGATCGAGCACGGCTTTGAGCGGGATTTCGGGATCAGCCAGCAGTGCGCGCGCTTCGGAAAACCCTGGTTTTGAGGCGAAATCGGCGGGGGTCGTGGCGATGCGCATCTCTTCGTCGATTTTCGCGGTGAGGGCGAAAATGCGGTCGACGATGGAGGCGTCAGCCGGGGGAGCAATGGCGGGTGCGGTGGGTGAAGTCGCCTCCTCTGCGGCATCGGTGGATAATGACCCCGACTTCGTGGCATCGAGCCAGAGGTACATGAGGACCGCGCCGGCGAGCATGGCGAGGAGATACGCGAGAACGACCATGTGACTGTGATCCGGTTAGGCACGGTGGTGGGGAGTTTCCCGGGCGGGTGAGGGCATGTCAATCATTTGAGCAATGACTTGTCGATGGTATGCGCTGTGCACAGCCCGGTGGCGGGGCGGGACGTGACACCGGCTTTCGGTATAGTGGCGGCAGTCATCAGGGGCCGGGGGCAGGGATGAAGCTCAGCAAAACCAATTTTCTGATTTGGCGGGATTGCCGGCACGATGCCTGGATGAAGGTTCACCGGCCGGCGATCTACAATGCGGTGCCGCTATCGGATTTCGATCAATCGATCATCGACGGCGGGAACGAGGTGGACGTGCTGGCGCGGGAGGTTTTCCCCGGCGGCGTGACGGTTCCCCGGAAGGCCGCAGCTCAGACGGCTGAGTTGGTCGCGGCGCGGACGGCCGTTCTGTATCAACCGGTGTTTGATACGGATCAGTTCACGACAGCGTGCGATATTCTTTTGTGGAACGAGGCCGGCGCGGCCTATGACCTCTATGAGGTGAAAGGCTCGACGAGCGGTGGCAACATGCGCGCGAAGGACGAGCTCTACACGTGGGACATTGGTTTCCAGGCCGAAGTTTTGCGGCGGCAGGGCGTGCCGCTGGGGCGGCTCAATCTCGTGCGGCTCAACAGTGGCTATGTGCGCGACGGCGACCTCGACCTTGATGCGTTGTTTACGGCTGAGGATTTCACCGACGCCGTTGAGGCGATGCGCGACGAAATTTCGGCGCAGATGGACGCGGCACACGACGATCTCTCGCTCGTTGACCAGCCGGGCGGGCCTTGCGGGTGCTTTGTGAAAGCGCGCGGACAGCATTGCCGGACATTCGGCGAGCACAATCCCAATGTGCCGGCGTACAGCGTCCACGATATCACGCGCATTGGGGCGTCGAAGAAGAAGCTGACGGAGTTGTTGGAACGTGGCGTGCTGCGGATCGAGGATGTGCCGGAGGATGTGCGGCTGTCGCCGGTACAAGCCAACCAGGTGCGGGCGGCGCAGACGGGGCGGCCGGCGGTTGCTTATGACGAGGTGGCCGATTTCCTCGCGGCGCTGACGTATCCGATTTCGTTTCTCGACTATGAGACGTTCGCGGCTGGCGTGCCTCGGTTCGATGGGTATGGGCCGTTCCACCACATTCCGTTTCAATTCTCGCTCGATGTCGTCTCGGGCCCGGATGCCGTGATTGAACACCACGAGTTTTTGCATCCCTCAGACGACAAGCCGGATGTGGCGTTTCTCGAGGCATTGAAGGCGGGTTTGCCGGGGCGCGGATCGATCGTGGTTTGGAATCAGAGCTTCGAGCGCGGGGTCAACGATAAGCTCGGCGAGCGGAACCCGGATTATGCGGATTGGCTGGCGGACGTTGACGTGCGCGTTGTGGACCTCATGGAGGTGTTTTCGCAGCAGTCGTACGTGCATCCGGGGTTCCTGGGGCGGACGTCGATCAAATATGTGCTGCCGGTTCTGGTGCCCGAGCTTTCTTACAAGGGATTGGGAATCCAAGAGGGGGGCACGGCGTCAATCCTCTGGAACGCGGCGGTGACGGGGAAAGTGAGTGCGGAGGAGGCGGCGAAGATCCGAGCCGATCTGCTGGCTTATTGCGGTCTGGATTCACGAGCGATGCTGGAGATCTGGCGCGCGCTGCAACGTGAGATCGCGCCCGTGCTCAAGACGGGCTGAGGCCGCTCTCGATGGTGCCGGTAAAAGGGGGCGGGCGCCGCCGTGGTGGCGGTCGCCCGTGCCGCTTGAGTTAGATGCGCCACGCCTTATTGCAGGTGTGGTCCACGTCTTCTTCGATCGCTTCGTCGTGATACCAGCCTGTTGTGTCGACTGCCGAACGGTACTTCGCGGCCTCGGCCTCAAGGGCGCGAGTGTCGATCCCGTAGACCGGCGCGCGGGTGCGGCCGGGGAAGGGGATGATTTCTGCAGACTGGCGACTGAGACTTTGGGTCATCGTTGCCTCCTTTCAGGTCTCCGGATCGCAAAACGCGGCGGTGCGGCGCATTGTTCCGAACCCGAAAACTAGCACGTTCTGCATATCATTTCACCTAATTGCCCAACAATTATCAATGGTTGCCTGAATTATGGGCATGCACAGACGTGCCTGTCTGGGTAGCATCCGAGCCGCAGATCATTCTGCTGGTGCCTGCCCGTCGGATGCGAAATTGCTCGCGGCAACGCCTGCCGCCGATGGCTCCAAGCTCCAAAGTGGACCCTCCATCCCCGGGCGCTGGGCGTTCGCGTGGGGGGTGATGAAGAATGAAGCTTTTGTAGTGCGTGAAGTGGAACTGGTCAGGCTTGGCTGCCCTCAGACGACACAGTAGCCCTGCCAGCCGCGAGTTGCGGCTTTTGGTCAGAACTTTTTTCGTGCTGTTAACGCCGACCGCAGTTTTTCCGCGTCCCTGGCCTCCTCAAGGCCGCGATGCGGGTCCGATGTCACCAACTTAGGAGAGAGCCTCTATGACGAAGTACAAGCTCGAGTACATCTGGCTCGATGGCTATACGCCGGTGCCCAACCTGCGCGGCAAGACCATGATCCGCGAGTTCAGCGCGTTCCCGGATCTCGAGCAGCTTCCGCTCTGGGGCTTCGACGGCAGCTCGACCAAGCAGGCGGAAGGCCACAGTTCGGATTGCGTGCTGAAACCAGTGCGTCATTTTCCGGATCCCGTGCGCACCAACGGCGTGCTCGTCATGTGCGAAGTCATGATGCCTGATGGCAAGACCCCGCACTCGACCAACAAGCGCGCAACCATTCTGGATGACACGGATGCGTGGTTCGGGTTCGAGCAGGAGTATTTCCTGTACAAGGACGGCCGTCCGCTCGGCTTCCCGGCGCAGGGCTATCCGGCTCCGCAGGGCCCCTACTACACGGGTGTAGGTTACAAGAACGTTGGCGATGTTGCGCGCGCGATTGTCGAGGAGCATCTCGATATTTGCCTTGCCGCCGGGATCAATCACGAAGGCATCAACGCAGAAGTCGCGAAGGGCCAGTGGGAATTCCAGGTGTTTGGCAAGGGCTCGAAGCGGGCAGCGGACGAAATCTGGATGGCGCGCTATCTGCTTGAGCGGCTGTGCGAGAAGCATGGCGTCGATGTCGAGTATCACTGCAAGCCGCTGGGCGACACGGACTGGAACGGCTCGGGCATGCATTGCAACTTCTCGACGAAGTTCCTGCGCGAGACGGGCGGCAAAGAGTACTTTGAGCAGCTCATGGCGGCGTTCGCCAAGAACTGGAAAGAGCACATCGACGTTTACGGTCCGGACAACCATCTGCGTCTGACGGGCAAGCATGAGACGGCACCGTGGAACAAATTCAGCTACGGCGTAGCTGATCGCGGCGCTTCAATCCGCGTGCCGCACTCGTTCGTGAATAACGGCTACAAGGGCTATCTGGAAGATCGCCGCCCGAATTCGCAGGGCGACCCCTACCAGATCGCTTCGCAGGTTTTGAAGACGGTTGCGGAAGTGCCGTTGGCCACTGCGGCCGCGGCTTAATTTCGAGGGTACGTCTCCCAAAACTAAGAGCGCCGGTTTCAGCCGGCGCTTTTTTTTGAGCTGTTTGATGCGTCAGAATTCGACTTCGAGTTCGTCGATTTCATCCGCCTCGACGGCTGCGTCGTGGGTCCATTCCTGCAAAAATGGCCATGCGAATATTGTTTCGCAGTAGCTTTGAAGATTGGTTGGCAGCGCGACGTTGTAGGTGCGGAAGCGTGTGCAAACGGGAGCGTACATGGCATCAGCAAGAGTTGGCGTTGTTCCGAATAGGTAGGGGCCGCCGTATTTGTCGAGGCATTCGGTCCAGATTTCCTTAATGCGCTCGATATCGGGCCGCGCGCCGGAGAACACCTTGAAATTGGTGTGGCGCGATTTGAGATTCATGGGCAGCGCTGAGCGCAGATTGTAAAAGCTCGAGTGCATTTCGCCGGAGACTGCGCGGCAATGGGCCCGGACTGCGCGGTCTTTGGGAAGAAGTCCGGCTTCTGGGTGGATCTCATTCAGATACTCAGCGATGGCCAACGCACCCCAGACGGCGACGTCGCGGTCGGTTAATCGCGGGACAAGAACAGAGGGTGATAGCAACAAAAGCTCGCGCCGCGCGTTGCTGTCATCGAGCGCGACGGGTTGCTCCTCGAAATCAATTCCGGCCATTTTGCACAATAACCAGCCACGCAGAGACCAAGATGAGTAATTCTTGGATGAAATCGAGAGCGTCGCTTGGGGCATGTGTCAATTCCGTTGTTGCTGCGCTCAGAAGTCTCTCGCGGCGCAAGGGATAATACACTAGCTTTTTGTATCTTTTGGAATGCGGCGTCGCGCCTAACGGAAAGTCACTCATGCTCTATGATGCTTACCAGTTCCAGGACGATCTGATCGGGTATTTCCGCAATGCCGCGCGGATGGTGAGCCACCCTACGCCGAGCAACGGGAATGGGTCTTGGCCGTTTATGCTGGATGCCAAGCGGGCGTTTGACGCCAGCATGGAGATGGTCTGGCGGTTTTCTTTGACGCATGCGCGGCCGGAGTTCGGTATTACGAGCGTGCGTGTGGGTAATCGCGATGTGCCGGTGACGGAAGACATCGCCTTGAGCTTGCCGTTCGGCGATCTTTTGCACTTCAAGAAGGATGTTGATACGCCGCAGCCGAAGGTTCTCGTCATTGCGCCGCTGTCGGGGCATTTTGCAACGCTGTTGGCAAAAACGTGTGCGACCCTGCTCAGCGATCACGACGTTTACATCACTGATTGGGCGAATGCGCGGGACGTTCCACTTTCGGCGGGCGCTTTTGGTGTCGAGGACTATTGCGCATATGTGATCCGCTTCTTGGAGGAGATTGGTCCGGGCGCCCACATTCTCGCCGTGTGCCAGCCCTGCGTGCAGGCGCTCGCTGCGGTGGCGGTTATGTCGGAAGACAAGCACCCGGCGACGCCGCGGACGATGACATTGATGGCGGGTCCGATTGATACGCGGGAGAGCCCGACGGCGGTCAACAAGCTGGCGATGGAAAAGCCGTTGTCGTGGTTCAAGCGGACGGTGATTTCGCGGGTGCCGAGACGGTTCAATGGGGCTGGGCGCAAAGTGTATCCGGGGTTTGTGCAATTGACCGCTTTTCTTGCCATGAACATGGAGCGGCACCGGACGCAGCACCAGAAGCTTTATTCGCATCTCGCTAAGGGCGAGGTTGCGGAAGCGAAGAAGATCAAGGACTTCTACGACGAATATTTTGCCGTGCTCGATTTGACGGAAGAATTTTATATCGAAACGATTGACCGGATCTTCCAGAGGGCCGATCTCGCGACGGGCAATTTTATCTACCGTGGGCGCAGGGTTGATCCGGCGAAGATCACGCGGACGGCACTGTTGACGGTCGAGGGCGGGCGGGACGACATCTGTGCGCTCGGGCAGACGGCTGCGGCGCACGACTTATGTGCTTCACTGCGGCCACACCTTCAGCGACACCATCTGCAGGCGAACGTCGGCCACTACGGCACGTTCAACGGCCGCCGATGGGAGAATGAGATCTATCCCGTCATGCGGAATTTCATTCTGGCGATGGAGTGATCGTCCGGCTGCCGATGCGCGTCAGTGACGGGAGCAGAAGAGGCGCTCCAATTCTTGCATGAGTTTGGCGATGCGGGGATCGGCGATGCGATACCACAGAGTCTGGCCGTCGCGGCGATAGGTGACGATGTTCTCCTCGCGTAGGCGCGCCAGGTGCTGTGATAGGGCCGACTGCGACACGCCGACCTCCTCGGCCAGCGACATGACGTTGGCTTCTTTTTGTCCGGCAAGGACGCACAGGATCATAAGGCGGCGCTCATTCGCCAGCGCTTTCATCAGGTTTGCGACATTGGAGGCGTTTTCCAAAAGGGTGGCGGGGTCTCGGGCGGTTCTTGCCATGGCTGCCTCTGAAATTTTGCTCTTGATAAATTAGAGAATTCTAATGTATTTGGCAATCCGTAGGGCAGGCGCGCAGTCGCGCGGCTCAGATCTGGAGTGCGCACTGACAATGACGACCGAATTCACACCCTTTGCCGCGCTCGCCGGTGGCGCGTTGATTGGATTATCGGCGGTTGGATTGATGCTTGTTTCCGGGCGGATCGCGGGCATTGCGGGGATTGTTCGCAGGGCCTTGCTGCCGGACCCTAACGCGCGTCCGGTTGAAGCTCTGGCCTTCATTGCTGGCCTCGTGTTGGCTCCCGGTGCCTATACGCTTCTCAGCGGCGAAGGCGTGCAGCAGACCGTTTCGCAGAATGTGCCGCTTCTCGTGGTGGCCGGGCTGTTAGTCGGATTTGGTTCGATTGTCGGAAGCGGTTGCACCAGTGGTCATGGCGTGTGCGGGTTGTCCCGATTGTCAGCGCGATCGATCGTTGCGACGGTGACTTTTATGGCGACCGCTGCGGTGACGGTTTATGTCGCGCGTCACGTCGTGGGAGGCTGAGATGAGGTTGGCTGCCAATTTCGCTTTGGGTTTGGTGTTTGGTCTTGGTCTTGTGCTGTCGGGGATGGTCGATCCAGCGAAAGTTTTGAACTTTCTCGATGTCGCGGGCACGTGGGATCCGTCCCTGGCGTTTGTGATGATGGGCGCGATTGCGGTGACGTCGGTCGGGTATGCGTTGGTTCGACGATGGGGACAGCCGCTATTGGAGCCTACATTCCTGTTTCCGAAGGCAACCGACATTGATGCCAAGTTGTTGGTTGGCTCGGCCCTGTTTGGGGTCGGCTGGGGGCTTGGTGGGCTTTGCCCCGGACCGGCGTTGACGTCGTTGCCTCTGGCCGCAACGGGGACGCTTGTGTTTGTGCCAGCGATGCTCGCCGGCGTTGCAGCGGGAACACTCGTTGTTCGCGCACTGCATAAATCGCCGACGGCTTAACTCATGCGGTGACGGTGGTCGCCCGGGTGATCGGTTGGGGTGTGGTTGGCTTTGAGCCAGCGGCCGACGTGTTCGAGGATGGCGTCGAGATCGGCCAGCGCGACGAGTGTGGCGCGGGCGGCTTGACGCTGTTCACGCGACTGGGGTGATTCATATGGGGAGGCCGTTGCGAGAATTCGCAAGACGGCCGTGAGGTCGGCGCGAAGCGCTGCGGGATTGGTGAATGTGCCGTCCACACGGGATGACTCTTGGGCGTGGCCGTTCACGTGCGACGGTGCCCGGGCCGGCATGATGACGCCGGGTTGGAGGTTTTCCGCCACTTCAGCGAAGGTGTGGAGTAACGCTCCCAGCGATTGATCGCGCGTGAGGCGATGAGCGCGCTGATCGTCCAGAATGCGATCTGAAAGCGCGGACCACTGCTTGAAGTGCGTTTCACTTTCCGGACGGATCGCATGGCGGCCAAATTCGTGCAGGGCCAGGCGGGCGAGGCGCTGCACAATCCGTTGCGCTTTTGCGCGCCGACGCTCGCGGATCGTGTGCGAGGAGGCATCAATGGCCGCGTGGATGATGGCGCTGTCGCCGGAGGGGTCGCCGGGGTAGTCGATCGGGTTGATTGGCGTGGCGGCCGAAACAAGAATCACGCTCCGAAACAGACCTGAGGTCATGTCCATTAAGCGGCGCAGGACTTGATCGCAGTCTTCGTCGGAATAGAAGCTGTCCTTGTGGGTGGCGACCAAGACAGCATTCTGATGGACACGCGGCGGCATCGCGCTCCACAGATTGCGTTCACTTTCAGTCCAGGCGCGTGTCGCGACGGTGCACCAAATTGCGATGTCGGCATCGGCGGCGAAGAGCCCAGGCGTGAGTGTCGCCGGGGTGTCCAGAATTTGGTGGCGTTGAAGCCATGGCATTGGAAGTCGGATGTCGACTGCGTGATAGGTGAGGTCGGTCAGTGGATCATCTTTGGTGCCGTCAATGCGGATGGAGACACCGTTCTGGTCGATGCCGTAGAGCGCAGGTTGTGGACCGTAGCCGACGTGAACGGGAATGCCGGTGTTGGAGAGAACGCTGACAGGGAGTAGTCCCTTGCCGATCATGAGCCCCGTGACGGACGTTTTGCCGGAATTGTATTCGCCGAGCACGACGATGCGTAAGGGGCGGCGCAGCATCTCTTCGATCTGGGAGAGACCAGCAACGCAAGCCGGGATGGCGGGGTCGTCGACTTTTAGATTCTGAAGGCGTTCGCGGGCAGCGCGCAATTGGCCCGCGTAGACCTGCCAGTCGGCCTGTGCGCCAGGGATCGCGCTCTGCGCGGGTGCCACTCGCTCCTCATCGGTCATGATGACTGATCTCCTCCTCTGAAGATCTGCTCGACGTTAGAGCCAAGAAATTCAAGGTGCTGGGTGAGGGCTTCCGTGTCTTTCAGGCGCTGAGCTTGTGCGGCTATTCGCTCGTCGGTCATGGATGCTGCGCCGTTGTTCAGTTCGTCTTCATCGAGTAGCCGGGCAATGCGGCGCTGGAGAGCCTGTTGAATGTTGCGGCAGGCGCCGAGAGCCCAGCCGATTGTGGTGGCGGCAAAGTCTTGGAATGTGCGCCCCGCTGAGGCCGCCAGTTCATCGGCGACGGCTGAGAATTCGGCTTTGATGAGTGCTTCGATCTTGGCGCCGGCTTGTTCGGAGCTGGCGGCACGATTCCAAAAAGCTTGCCAGCGTGAGCGGTCGAGATCGATGACGAGCATACGGCTGAGCGGCATGCTAGCAGGGATTGGAATGGAGAGTGACTTGCTCTGCGGTATGGGAAAGTCAGGAGCGGGTACGACTGTTTGCAGCAACTTGAACAGCTCTGGAATAAGCCGGGCGTGGAATGTGAGGAGTCGTTCCGAGGCCTCAGCGAAGCCGGTGCGGAAGTTTTCGGCCAGCGCGCGGCGCAGATCGAAGCCTTCGTGCGTCCAGGTGACGGTCGTGGCACCGCGGGAGAGGCTATTGACCAGAATTTTGCGCTCACGTTCGGCATGGGAGTTGACCAGCTGCAGCAAAGATGCGCGCAGCCGGGACTGTTCCTCCATGATGACGCGGGAGAAGATTTCGCCGATGGCTTTTGCAGAGGCGTCGATATTGGCAGAAACCGATTGGAGCAAATCGCGTTCGTGGGCGTGGATTGAGAGATTGTCGCGTGCAGTGGTGCCGGACGTGGGTGTCTTCTGCCGGCGCGCGCGATCGGCGAGCAGCAAATTCAACTCAGCCGCGGCGGCCTGCTCGCAGGCGCGCGACATATCCGCAAAGCCGCGCGCGATGAGGCTGAGGGAAAAGGCCGGGTTGGTGAGACCGGCGATGTCTTCAAAGGCGTCGTAGAGGGCGGGCATGCCGGACATGGCGTGGAGAGCGTGACTGACGCGGGCCTGGGTTGCCGGGTCGGCCAGGGACCGCGGGTCGGCGTCGCTGGCTTCAAGCAGACCCGAACGGAAGAGATGGGCTGCAGACGGGCGTTGCAACGTCTTGACGATGGCTTGAGGTTCGAATGCCAGGGCCTGGATGGCCCACCATGCGCTACCGTGGACGACGGGAATTTTCGCACCAGGAAATTCCTGGGCGAGCCGTTCGCGGACGAAACCTAAGACTTGGGGCAATTCATTGGCGACGTCGGTGAGCTCGTCGATGCGGTTTACCAGGACGATGACGCGGTCTTTGTTGAGGCCGCGCATGAAGCGCAGAAGAGCGACATCTTGCTCGGATAGCGGCTGGCGTGCGGTCAGGACGATGATGTAGGCGTCGGCGGCACTGAGCGAACGGCGGGTGATCTCGTCGCGAACTAAGGACGGATCGTTGATGCCGGGGGTGTCAATGACGGTTGTTGGAAATTCGAAGGGCCCGCCAGGCAGATAAATGTCTGCGGTGCGGGTGATGTCAGCGTAGCGGCCGATGTTTTCGGAATTGGCGTAGTCGCCGGAGCAGAGGTATTGCTCCAAGAGGCCGGGATGGAGCGATCTGAAGAGGTGGCCGCGGCCGATCAGTTGTTCGAAGTCGGCGCCGAGTTTCTTCTTTGCGCGTTCGACGAGGGCGCGGGTTTCCGACTGCAGAATACGCGGTTCGAATCCGGGGATGAGGCGTTCGGTCAATTCTCGGAAGCGGCCACCGCCGTTGGCAATCTCGCCCCATTCGTTGGCACTCATGAAGGAGAAGCGAATGGCGCCGTCGGCCGGGGGCGATTGGCTGAAATGTAAGTTCGTGACTGCGGTGGTCCACGGCGTGACGGCTGTGGGCAGAAGGCGCGGGTGGCGGATGAAGGCGTTGATGAAGGTGCTCTTGCCGGATTTGATCTGACCGACAACGGCGATCCGCAAGCTGAGACGCGTGATCTTTTGCAACGCATCGGTGACGAGAGGCTTTGATTGGGGTTCGACGAGGGCGGACATTACGCCGCCGCAGGAGATTAATTGCTGGCGCACGTTCTCAAGGCGCCCGCCAAGGCGCTGGCGCGGGGCGCCATTCGTTCGCTGCGACGGGTTTGCGTTCACGCGGTCCGCACTCTCACTGCTTAGCGATCCGCCGGCGGTGTGGCCGGTGCGGCGTTGGCGAGGCCGAGCTCGCGCGCGCGCTCGTACCACACACGGGCCAGCGTGGAATTCGTGTCGCTCGTTCCCGGAGCCGGTGGCGTTGCTTGTGCTGTATCGTAAGTGCGTGCGAGTTCGAGTGCCGCGGGGCCAGATCCGAGTTCCGCCGCGCGGCGGAGAAGTTCGCGGGCGCCGTCGATGTTGCCTTTTTCGATAAGGGTTGATGCGCTGCGCACCAACTCCATCGTGGCGCCGTCCCGGTTGTTTGCGGGTGAAGCCGTTCCTTTGGGTGGGCCAGAGATCGGCGGGCTTGCGGCCGGGGCCGTCATGCGGTCTTCGGCGGACATGAGAACATAGACGGTTGCGGTCGAAAGAATGGCGGCGATGACGGCTGCAAGCAGCGCTGCCGATTTGGGGGATACGTTTTGTGACTGCTCTGGAACGGGGACGGCGACATCGTCCAGTTCCGGTGCGCCGCGCAAGGTGCCGACATAGTCGCGCTGTTCGCTTTCGGCTGGGTTGGTGCTGCCGGATGCTGCGCGGCGCGCATCCAGGCCATCAAGCCGGCGCAGAAGACGTTTCAGCTCATCCATTTTGGGTTCGTCATTTGGTGCCATGGTAGCCAATTCCGTTTTCACATGCCCCGCTGCGCATGTTTGGCCGGTCGTTTCAGTATCCTGCACCGTTTTGCGAATAAGCGGCACATCTTGCCGTTGTCCGCTGGATATCGTCGTAACGCAGGCGCGTGACACCGACAACGATGCGTTGTGAACGTGATTTAGGCAGACCGGTCGAAATTGAAACAGTTCAAGGATCAACCGGCCCAGGCTGAATTAGTTCGCTTATGAGCGTAACGGGTGGCGGGACGCTTTATTCCGCAGGAGAAGATCAGGGCATGAAAATTCGTTCAGTTCAGGGCGCGGTCTTTCATCGGCTGACACTGACGGCAGTGCTTCTGTTGGGCGCGCCGGGATGGGCGGTTGCCGCGCCGGACAAGGGCGATACCGCATTCCTGATGCTGTCCACGGTGCTCGTGCTGTTGATGACCATCCCGGGGTTGGCGCTGTTCTACTGCGGTCTCGTGCGGACGAAGAATGTTCTGGCGACGATGATGCAGGTGTTCATGACGGTTGCCGTCGTGTGCCTGATTTGGATGGTGTACGGCTACAGTCTCGCGTTTACAGCGGGTGGGGGAACGGCGCCGTTTGTGGGCGACCTGTCAAAGGCGTTTCTGGCCGGGGTGACAACAGATAGCACGGCGCCGACGTTCTCGCCCGGCGTTTATGTGCCCGAGTATGCCTATATCTGGTTTCAGATGATGTTTGCGGCGATTACGCCGGCTCTGATCGTGGGAGCATTTGCAGAGCGGGTCCGGTTTTCCGCGGTGATGCTGTTCATGGTTTTGTGGGTGACGTTTGTCTATTGCCCGATCGCTCACATGGTTTGGTACTGGCCGGGGCCCGATGCTCTCATTGAAGCGGCACGGAAGGTCGAGCTTGCGTCTCCGGAGGCGCGGGGGACTGCCGAACTCGAGCTTCGGCGGTTGATTGCTACCTCAGGTCTCGCTTTTCAGTGGGGCGTGCTCGATTTCGCAGGCGGTACGGTGGTGCATGTGAATGCTGGGGTGGCGGGTCTTGTTGGTGCGGTGCTCGCCGGGCCGCGATCGGGCTACGGCCGCGAACCGATGCCGCCGCATTCCTTGACATTGTGCATGGTGGGCGCGGCGCTGCTTTGGGTGGGGTGGTTCGGTTTCAATTGCGGATCGGCGTTGGAGGCGAACGGGACGGCGGCGTTGGCGATGGGGAATACATTTGGTGCGGCGGCTGCGGCTGCGGTGGCGTGGACATCGGTGGAGTGGTTGGCGAAGGGGAAGCCGACATCGCTCGGCTTTGTTACGGGCATCGTCATTGGGCTGGTGGCGGTGACACCGGCAGCGGGTTTTGCAGGACCAATGGGCGCGATCGTGTTGGGGCTTGTGGCGGGGCTATTTGGATTTGGCGCGTGCACGTGGCTGAAGCGCATATTTGGATTTGACGATAGTCTTGATGTGTTTGGCGTGCATTGTGTGGGTGGTGTCATCGGTGCGTTGGCGACGGGATTGCTCGTTGCGCCAGCGCTCGGCGGGACGGGTGTGGTGGACTACATTGCCAAGCCGGGGCAGATGACGATCGTCTACGATCTGCGGACGCAGATGGCGGCGCAGGTGAAGACTGTTGCCATCACGCTGGCCTGGTCGGGGCTGCTGTCGGTGGTGTTTTTCAGGCTGATTGATTTAACGGTCGGGCTGCGACCGGTGCGCGAGAAAGAGCGCACCGGTCTTGATCTCAGCGATCACGGCGAGAAGGGGTATCACTACTAGGCCGCGCCCCTCACGCGAGGACTTTGGCGGCCTCGATGATCACAGGCTCCTCGATTAGGCGTGGTGAGAGGGGCTTCTTCGGCATGATGAGCGGATTGTGGGATGGGCGCTGTTCGCCGGGGCGGAGGCGCCACCGCCACTCGGACGGTCCGGGGACCTTGTCGAGTGCGACGGGATAGATGATGGCACGGTCGGGTTCGAGGCGGATGCGGAGGAAGTGCTTGTAGTTTTTGATGCCGAGCGCGCCGAACGCATCGCCCGTGTGCATGTTGAAGAGTGTCGAGGTGACGGTCCAATAGAGGCCCATCACGAAGCCGCCCAGGAGGCCGCCGAGGAGGAGCGTGACGCCAAAGTTCCACGTGACACGGATCACGTCGGGCCAGGGATCGGCGATGTGATACTTGAGGACGGTGGCCAATGGTGTTCCGACGCCGCTGGCGATCCAGCTGATGACCAGAAGTGCCACGAGATGGGCGAGGAAGTGGATCGTGCCGATGGTGAACTTGGCGATGCGGCCATGCAAAGTGGCGCTGGCTTCAACGTAATTGACCAGCAGGGCCCATAGTCCCAGCAGCAGGAATGCGAACAGTGGTCCTTGCTGCAAGGCGGCGAGGAGGGCTGTCGGGTTGAGGACTTCTTCGAGCGGTGAATATTGCTGGAAGAAGACGACGAGGTACTTCAACCGCTCATTGATGGAGAGGTTGGTCATGTTTTCCAGCTCGCGGATCTGATCGTTGAGCTGCACTTTGCGGCCACCATCGACGGCTTTACTGCGTTCGTCGAGATCGGACCACTCTTCGCGCGCGGGTTCCTCTTTGCTGCGGGCCGCATCGAGCTGCTCTTCCAGCACGACCATTTCGGTGGTCGGTGGTTCGCCGGCGGGAAGCGACGCCTGCTGGTCCTGCAGGCGTGTTCCCAAGTCCGCGATTTCTGCGCGGATGTTCTCGTATTTGGTACGCGAGTGCTGCGCCTGGACGGCGATGTCCTCGGCGAGCTTGGTCATGATGGGTGAGTGGCGCGGGTCGGAGGATGACCAGACCCAGGCGAAGAGGAAGTAGATGATGCCGACGAGGACCGCGAATTTTTGATTGCGGAACGG
>JALHQM010000007.1:56502-73834 GCA_022841965.1 Hyphomicrobium sp.
TCGGAGATGCGCTTGGAGGCGCCGGTGAGGGTCGCCCAATTCAAGGAGATGCGCTGCCTGAGGCCGTGCGTGGCGTGGGCGAAGGCGCCGCCGCCACCGCAGGTGATGAACTGGATGCCAAGTTTATCGCAGGCATACCGGCTGTAGTGATGCCAATCGCCCGCCAGCACCGCGAGGATCTTGGCGCCGTTCTTGCGCGCCAGCATGCTGATCTCGTGCAAGTTGTCGTAGTTGTGGTGCAGCCAACTCGGTTCGGCGAGGCACAGAATGATCTTGTCGCCCGGTTTGGTCTGGTCGGCCATCAGGTCGAAATAGTCGCGCTGGCTGTCGTCGAGGTTATCGGCGAGCTGGATGTCGGGACCCCAAATCCACCAATCGTGCGGAAGTTTGATCGCAAAATAGCTGCGGTGCTGGTGGCAGCGCCAGCCGCCGAGTTGCGCACCAAGGCCGCCGGAGATGCGATCGCGGGCGGAACAGAAGAGGGCGCTGAACGAGGCGAGGCCATCGTACCAATCGTGATTGCCGGGAATGGCGAAGAGCTTGCGCTGCGGTTTGTCGGTGTTGAAGGCCCAATCATAGGGATCGCGGAGGCGGTCCTGGTATTCCTGTTTTGTCGCGTCGGGGTAGACCTGATCGCCGCCCATGATGAGAAGGCCGCCGGCGGGGAGATCGTCAGCGATGCCTTCGACCTTCAAGCGGTCTTGAGCCAGCATGTAGGCCATGGTGAAGGTGGGCTCGAAGCCGTCGCCGAGATCGGAGATATAATCGACCCATACGGCGCCGGTGGCGTCTGGGTTCAGAGCGTCGAATGGTTTTCCGGTTTCGCTGTAATCGTAGCGGACTTTTAGTTCGTCTTCGGTGGCGAGATCGGTTGCGGCCTGGATGAGGCGCTGGTCGGTATAGGACCCGATGGTGGCGGAGAGGACGGAGCGGACACCGACCTTGGCCAGCAATTGAGGGTCGAACCAATCGACCATCTGGGGCAGTTCGCCCGCGCGAAGACGGTCGATGATTTCCTTGCCGCGCCCTTCTTCCGGCGAGCCGCCCGTTTCACGACCCAAGAGCTGAAATTGCATAACGCTACCCCACTGCTGCGCACCCCGGCACAGACTTGCCGGATGAGAGTTCTCTGGCCAGTCCGGTCGAACCCGCGTGTCAATTTTGGGCAACTCTAGGCGGTGAGGTGGGGAAAGGGCTATCGATCCGGAGTGGCGTGACGGAAAGACGGAGTGATCTGACGGGCGTCGTGTCCGCTGGGCCACTCTCTGTTGGGAGGCTGGACGGTCTGGGCTGCCGGCATTTGCGTTTTGTCAGCGTTCGCGACGGGAACTGCGCGTATAATACCTATGGAGACAACTCGCAGGTCTCGTTGTCGCTCATCAGGTGACCTGATCGATCGTATCAGACCTTAAAACTTTACCTTATCGTGGAAGTTGGCTAGAGGCTTTTTAAGGAGCCGCGGCTCCACGCGATGCGTTGAGGAGACGACATGAACGAAATGATTAAGTGCCCCGTCATGCATGGGGGGAACACGGCCGTTGAGACCAACGTCGTGGCGTGGTGGCCGAAAGCGTTGAACCTCGACATCCTGCATCAGCACGACGCAAAGACCAATCCGTTGAGCCGGGACTTCCGCTATCGCGAGGCGGTCCGGTCGCTCGACTATGATGCGATCAAGCGCGATGTGCACGCGCTCATGACGAATAGTCAGGCTTGGTGGCCAGCGGACTGGGGACACTACGGCGGGCTCATGATCCGTATGGCCTGGCATGCGGCCGGCACCTATCGCATCGCCGATGGCCGGGGTGGTGGCAGCACGGGAAATCAGCGCTTCGCGCCCCTCAACTCGTGGCCGGATAACGTCAGCCTCGATAAGGCGCGGCGCCTGCTGTGGCCGATAAAGAAGACATACGGCAACAAGATCTCGTGGGCGGATCTCATGATCCTCGCTGGAACCGTCGCCTACGAGTCGATGGGGCTGAAGACGTTCGGCTTTGCTTACGGCCGCGAGGATATCTGGCATCCCGAGAAGGACATCTATTGGGGAGCGGAGAAGGAATGGCTGGCGCCGTCCGATAGCCGCTATGGCGATCTCGGCACACCGTCGACAATGGAAAACCCGCTTGCTGCCGTGCAAATGGGGCTCATCTACGTCAATCCGGAAGGCGTGAACGGCAAGCCTGATCCGCTGAAGACGGCAGCACAGGTGCGCGAAACATTCGCTCGCATGGCAATGAATGACGAGGAAACCGTTGCGCTGACGGCGGGAGGTCACACCGTTGGTAAGTGCCACGGAAATGGGGATGCGAAGTTGTTGGGACCCAATCCGGAAGGGGCGGATATCAGCGAGCAGGGCTTTGGCTGGTCGAACCCGAACCAGACCGGCAAGGGCCGCTACGCCGTGACTTCTGGTATCGAAGGCGCTTGGACCACGCATCCGACGCAGTGGGACAACGGCTACTTCCACATGTTGCTTAATCACGATTGGGAGCTGCGCAAGTCGCCGGCTGGCGCGTGGCAGTATGAACCGGTCAACATCAGGGAAGAAGATAAGCCCGTCGATGTTGAAGATCCGTCGATCCGGCTCAATCCGATCATGACCGACGCCGACATGGCGATGAAGATGGACCCGGCTTACGCAAAGATTTCCGAACGCTTCTACAAGGACCCGGCGTACTTTTCGGAGACCTTTGCGCGTGCGTGGTTCAAGCTTACGCATCGCGATATGGGCCCGAAGGTGCGCTACATCGGGCCGGATGCGCCGCAAGAAGATCTGATCTGGCAGGACCCGGTGCCGGCGGGTCCGACGTCGTATGACGTGGCGGGCCTCAAGGCCAAGATTGCGGCTTCGGGTCTTTCGATTGCCGAGATGGTTGCTACCGCTTGGGACAGTGCGCGCACGTTCCGCGGCTCCGACATGCGCGGTGGTGCAAACGGGGCGCGGATCCGGTTGGCTCCGCAGAAGGACTGGGAGGGGAACGAACCGGCGCGGTTGCAGAAGGTTCTGGCTGTGCTCGAGCCGCTTGCAAAAGCTTCGGGTGCATCGGTGGCTGATACGATCGTGCTTGCCGGCAACGTTGGTGTCGAATTGGCAGCCAAGGCTGCCGGTCATACCATCGAGGTGCCGTTTGCGCCCGGGCGCGGCGATGCAACGGATGCGATGACGGACGCTGATTCCTTTGCTCCGCTCGAGCCGATCGCCGACGGGTTTCGGAACTGGCTGAAGATGGACTATGTGGTCACGGCTGAAGAGTTGTTGCTGGATCGCACGCAGCTCATGGGCCTCACCGCTCCCGAGATGACGGTTCTTGTGGGCGGGATGCGCGTGCTTGGCACCAATCACGATGGTACGAAGCATGGTGTTTTGACCACGCGGGACGGCGCTCTGACGAACGACTTTTTCGTCAATCTGCTGGACATGGCGTGCAAGTGGGAACCGGTGGGGCGCAATCTTTATGAGGCGCGCGATCGTGCGTCGGGCGCTAAAAACTGGACGGCAACGCGGATCGATCTCGTGTTCGGTTCGAATTCCGTCTTGCGCGCTTACGCTGAGATTTATGCGCAGGACGACAACAGGCAAAAGTTCGTGCAGGACTTCGTCGCGGCCTGGACGAAGGTGATGAACGCGGACCGTTTCGATCTTGCGGTGTAGACTCGCCGCATCGACAATGACTGGAGGGCGGCGTGATGAGCGCCGCCTTTTTGTTTTGATCAGGCCATGAGGCCGGCCGCTTTGGCCTCCGCCACCAGTTCGGCAAGGATGCCGACGGCGAGCGTGGCGCGGCTCTTGGCGCCCGGTAAGAGGCCGATGGGGCTGCGGATGCGGGTGTGCTGGGCGGATGGAATGCCCATCTCGGTCAGTTGCGCGATGCGGTTTGTGTGGGCCTGCCGGCCGCCCATGGCGCCGATGTAAAAGCACGGTGTGCGAAGGATTTCGGCGAGAACCGGGGCTTCCCATTCGTGTTCATGGAAAGCCACGATGGCGGCGGTCCAAGGATCGAGCGCTGCGAGGCGGTCCGAACTTGCGTTCACCAAAGCGCGAGACGTGAGACCGGCGTTGTTCAAGGCGGTGCGGGCGACGTCATCGGGGGTGACGATATCGAGGTCGAAGCCGGCAGCTGCGATGAGGTGTGCGATCGCGGTCAGCGCGGGGCCGCCGCCCACCAGGAGGACGCGCGGGGTGGGAAGATGGACGCGATGGAAGATGCCATTGGAGACATGGGTTTTTCCTTGAGGTGCCATCGGCGTAATGGTGCTGAGGCCGGTCTGCGTTTCCGTTACGTGGACGAAGGGCCGGCGATAGCGGCGGTGATCGGAGATTCGCTCGAGTGTCGCGTTCGTCAAACCCTGATCGATGAAGAGGTCGAGTCCGCTGCCGCATGGGAGTTTGATGTCGAAATACGGTCCGCCCTTGCCGTAGCGGACGTGGCGATTCCTGTTTTCAGAGATGGACTGCACGGCTTCTTGAGCGACGGACGGCTCGATGCAGCCGCCGGAGAGATAGCCGGTGTACCGCCCATCCGCGGCGACGGCCATCTGCGCACCGAGCGGGCGGGGCGTTGCGCCGTCGATCGCGATGAGGGTGATAAGGGCAACGCGCTGGCCGGCGGCGTGCCAATCGACGAGATCGCCGAGGACGTCGTCGCCAGCGATGAGGGATGAGGGGGATTTCGTCATGATGGCTCCCCGTAGGGAATGTCTGGCGCCCCGTAGGGGACTCGAACCCCTGTTGCCCACGTGAGAGGCGGGTGTCCTGGGCCACTAGACGAACGGGGCGTGGGCCAGAGGCAGACGGATAGAGGAACGGCGAGTTAGGTTCAAGAGCGATCTGGCGGTGTTCTTGGTGGCGTTTGCTGCGGCGTATGCAGCAAAAGTGGTGTTGTCCGCCCCGGTAGCGGCGGTGGCGCTGGATCGCTGGCGCGTTTCGTGCTCCCCATCGCGCACGAGAATTTCTGCCGTCAATCCGAGGCTCCAAAGACGACCATGATTGCTGATCAACCGGACGACGACTTTGAGGACGTGGCCGGGGACCTGCCAGCGGCGGCGGGAGTGATCACTCTGGTCGCTGGCGCAGAGACGCAGGGGCAGCGCATCGATCGCGTTCTTGCGGCGGCCATGCCGGGTATCAGCCGGTCGCGATTGCAGGGTTTGATCAAGCTGGGCCAAGTGATGTTGGACGAGGCGGCCGTCAGCGATCCGGGGACGAAGGTGCGTAGCGGCCAAGTCATGACCGTGACGCTGCCGCCGCCCGTGGCGGCCGAACCTCTGGGAGAAGATATTCCGCTCTCCGTTGTTTTCGAGGATCCGCATCTCATCGTCATTGATAAGCCGGCGGGGCTCGTTGTGCATCCGGCCGCGGGGCATGGGAGTGGGACGCTCGTCAACGCTCTGATCGCGCATTGTGGCGACAGCTTATCGGGAATTGGCGGCGTGAAGCGGCCGGGGATCGTACACCGTTTGGATAAAGACACGTCGGGTTTGATCGTTGCTGCAAAGTCCGATGCGGCACATGCTGGACTGTCGGAGCAATTCGCGGCCCATGGCGCGGATGGGCGGTTACAGCGGGCGTATCTGGCGCTTGTGTGGGGCGTGCCGCCGCGCACCAAGGGGGTGGTGGATGCGGCGCTGTCCCGGTCGTCGCAGAACCGGGTTAAGATCGCCGTCGTCCCCGAAGGCGCAGGGCGGCATGCAGTCACGCACTACGAGGTGCTGGAAATTTACACCGATACGGATGGGTCGCCCGTGGCGTCGCTCGTGCGGCTGATTTTGGAAACTGGCCGGACGCACCAAATTCGGGTGCACATGGCGCACATCGGGCATCCGCTCTTGGGGGATCCGGTCTATGGGCGGGGTTTCCAAACGCGTGCGGCGCGCCTGGGGGATGCGGGCCGGTTGGCGTTGGAGGGTTTGGGCCGGCAGGCGTTGCATGCGGCTGAATTGGGGTTTGAGCACCCCGTGACGCGCAAGGCGCTCGCGTTTCAGTCGGCGACGCCGGTGGACTTCGACGGGTTGACAGACGCTTTGCGGGCGGGATCGCGCCATCCGGTGGCTGGGAAAATCAAACGCGGGCGCGGGCGGCGGGCGTGATCAGCGACGGAACGAAGGCATCTCGAACGTCTTATGCAAGACAGCCGGACATTCAATATGGTATGAAGCTACAACCCAAATTGGCCGGTTAATTCTATGTAATCCCATTTTCATTGGGAGGGTGACCTCCCATATGAACAGTAGGGTGATAGGGAGCCGGGACCGGTCCGCCGTTGGAACCGTTCCGTAGAAAGCGATATGAGCGCACGATCTCTTCCAGTTTTAGCCGGTGGTTCGCAGGGGTTGTCGCGGTATCTCGATGAGATCCGTAAGTTTCCCATGCTTGAGCCGCATGAGGAATTCATGCTGGCCAAAGCGTGGCAGGAGCACGCCGATCAGGAAGCGGCCGAGAAGCTGATCACGTCGCATTTGCGGCTCGTGGCGCGGATCGCCATGGGATACCGCGGGTATGGATTGCCGATCGGAGAAGTCATCTCCGAAGGGAACGTCGGCCTTATGCAGGCGGTCAAGCGGTTTGATCCGGACCGCGGTTTTCGCCTGGCGACGTACGCGATGTGGTGGATCCGCGCTTCGATCCAGGAATACGTTCTGCGCTCGTGGAGCCTCGTCAAGCTCGGCACGACGGCTGCTCAAAAGAAGCTGTTCTTCAATCTGCGGCGGGCCAAGAGCCAGTTGCAGGCGCTGGAAGACGGCGATCTGAAGCCGGAACACGTCAAGGCGATTTCCAAGAAGCTTGGAGTGACCGAAGACGAAGTTGTGTCTATGAACCGTCGGCTTGGCGGCGATGCATCGCTGAATGCGCCGGTGCGCGCCGATATGGAAGCGGGCGAATGGCAGGATTGGCTGGTCGATGAGACGCCGGACCAGGAAGAGCGGCTCGTTGAGAGCGAAGAGGCAAGCCAGCGCAAATCATTTCTCATCACGGCTCTCGATACATTGAACGAGCGTGAGCGCCGCATTTTCGAGGCGCGGCGTCTGGCGGAGAACCCGGCCACGCTTGAGGAGCTGTCGGTTGAATTCGGCGTCAGCCGCGAGCGCGTCCGGCAGATCGAGGTGCGGGCGTTCGAGAAGGTGCAGAAGGCCGTCCGTGGCGCCGCCCGCAGTGCCGATGCGGCGGCATAAAGCTCGCCGATTTCTTGCCCTCCAGACTTCTAAAGCGGCCCCGTGATGAGCGGGGTCGCTGCCGTTTTGCAACGGATCGGAATTTGAGCAAGTTCCGCTGAAACTTGTGTCATCTGACCTGTGAACGAATCACTTAGCATCCGTTCGGCGGGGGGAGCCTCGCTTTCGGTTTGTTCTGGTCAACCAGAGTTCGCCGGAGAGGTGCGTGCGTCGGAGATTAAAGGCGGAAGCGCTTGAAAACTCTGTGCCGGTCAAACATCGATGGCCAATTTATCCGGTTCGACGTGGAGCGGTCCTGGACGGGGCTGCTTGAGGGAACGTCGCAGCGGACCGCACCAAATCATCCCCGCAGAGCCGTCCAAGACGGCCGCACACCTTCTTGCAGACCAATCGGACAGAACTCGCCGCGATGGGCACACCCGTCGCTCTCGCGGCGTGCGTTACTGTCCAACTGTTTCGAAGGGGAGCCCATGGACCCGGGCTCCGCTGTGTGGTGCCACGACCCGCGAGGGAGTGCCTCATGAAAATGCACTTTCGACCACGTCTAGCAGTCGTTTTGGCGTCGCAACCGCGCCGATCGTTCGCAAGGAGGCTTGATCTCGAATGGCTTTTTCTTCTTCTCTGGCGACTCAAACCCGCACACCCTCCAAGTAGAGCTTGAATGACGAAGGCCGGTGGCGGGTGCGATCCGCACCGGTAGATCGACGAAAGGCCGGTCTTGCGACCGGCCTTTCTTTATTTCGATGGTGGGCCGCAGGGCGGGTCAGCGCGCAATCCGCAACGGCGACAGGCTGGCGCCGATGTTTGTGAATGCTGTTTCGAGCTGGGCGGCGTCCTCGGCATCATAGAATTGCCCTGCTGAGCTTGCGCAGTTGCGAAGCATATCCTTGAGGGCATTGTCGGTTACGTCGAATGCGACGGTGTATAGCTTGATGCCCTTCGCTTTGATGTTCGTGCAGAGCTCAGCGGTTCTGGCGTTGGCGAGGTCGATATCCGTTCCATAATGGGTGTTATTCACGTAGTCGGGCGAGCGGGTGTTGGCGCCGTCGGTCATGAGCACCATAATTTTCTCTACGGGCACGTTTTCGACGATTTCGCCAAAGTTTTTTGCCGTTGTGAACGGCTCTTGGGGCGAGAGGACGGTTAAACCCCAGAAGAGACCAGCGGGAATGTAGGTGTTGCCGAATGTGGTGATCTCGTCGATGCGCTGCTTCAGGGCTGCATCATCATTCGTCAATTCCATGCCGGGGGCGCCGCAGCCCACGTTCATCGCGCCGGGGACGCGCTGTTCCCACTGTTCGTCCATTGTGTCCAAGGGATATTCGCGCGATGCAGCGCAGCCGTACCAGCGGTTTTGATACGTAGTTGTGAAACAGCGATTTTCCGGCGGGCCGTAATCGTAATCGCAGACTTGGGCTTCGTAGGACGTCGATATGCCGTCGCGATCATAGGTGAAGGTTTGCATGCGGCAGTTTCTTGTGCCGATGACTTCACGATAATTGGGGTCGCACGTTTCGGATGTTGTTTCGCTGTCGGCAGGCACATCGATCCAACTGGCGTTGCGATTGATTTCGCCGACGTTCACGTAATCAGCAAATGGAACGAGGGCGATGCGGACATGATCGCGGGACTGCTCGTTTTCGTATGCTTTTTCGACCAGCTGCGTAGCCGAGCTTTTCAGGGCCTCGATTTTTGGACCGATCATGCTGTCGGTCACGTCCAGGACAAGGGCGACCTCGATGTTTTCGCCGGCCATCTGGATTTCGGTTTCGACAGTAATCGGCACGGTCGGAATTCCGGCTAGTCCCATCAAGGTGGTCGGCACCTCAACTGTTATTCGTCCGCGGACGAGCGACTCTTCCGGTTTGTCGATCGTGATGGCGACCGGACCTGTCACGCCGAATTTATTGCGCCAGTTGTCGGCGACATACCGTTGAGCAACGTCCGCGATCTCGGACGTGTCGTCAGATTTGAGCGCGCCAGCCAGCATTGCAGAATCAAGATCGTTCTGCAGGCTGGTGCGGACATTCAAACTGCGACTGTAATCGATCGCCATGCCGGCAGCCATGATGAGCGATGCTGCCATGATGGCGAATGTCACCATGACCGAGCCGCTGTTGTGCGTGCCGAACTGCTGCAGTCTGCGCCGTGTTACCATCATCGCCGATCGCCTCCGAGGCGATCAGGGATAAGATGTAAGAATTAATATGAGCAGAACGCGGATGGTTAACGATATTTGATATGGAAAACGAAAAGTCGCGATTGAAAATCAGCGTTACATTGGGAGGCGGGCGAGTTGGTGGGTGAAGTAGTTTTCGACGGCGGTGGTGATGCTGTCGGCAACCTTGCCGCGCCACGCGTCAGACTGGAGAAGCTTTGCGTCTTCCTTGTTGGTCACGTAGGCCAGTTCGATGAGCACGGATGGGAATTGCGCCGTCTTTAGGACCCGAAACGCTGCCTGTTGGTCTGGCTTTTCGCGGAGGCTGGTCGTTTCGCCCATGTGTTCGATGACTGAGCGGGAGAAGATGTTGGTGCGCTCGCGTGTGGAGTCCACTTCACGGCCGGCAAAGTCGGCCAGGATGTTGCGGACCGCGGAGGCGTTTTTATCGCCATTTGCTTTTTTGACGGCGGCCAATTCGCTATCCGAGAGCAGATGTTCGGATACGTCGCCTTTGGCTGAGCGCTTCAGCGAATTGGCGACGCTTTCGCGAAGGGAATAGATGGTGGCGCCGCGCGCTTTGGTGGTGGCGTAGTCGGCGTGGACGGCGATGAACAGAGCGGCTTGGTGCTTTTCACCAAAGGCGCGTCGTTCATCGAGTTCGACGAAGACATCGGTGTCGCGGGTCATCAAGACTTTATAGCGGCCGGTCTTCTCGATCTTATCGCGCAGGACCTTGGCGAAGGCGAGCACGACGTCTTTTTCGATGGCGCCATTCTTCATGGCGCCGGTATCTTGACCACCGTGGCCGGGATCAATGACGATGATCGGCTTGTAGGCCGCTTTAGCGGCTTCGTTGGGACGCTTGGCCGGCGTGGGGAGTGGGGGCTGAATGCCAGCGGCTCCCAATGCAAAAGGCTGCGACTTTAACGGTTTTTTTGCCGATTTGACGAGCGTTTCGGCGGCAATGATGTCGACGGACAGGTGGACGCCTTTGCCACCTTCGACCTTTTCGATCTTGGTCTTGTCGATGACGACGGGTTCGGTGACTTCGATGACGACTTTGGTTTGGCCGCTTGCGGTCTGGCCGCTGCGGACGGATTTGACGAGGCCGACGGGGTTGGGGCCGGGATCGGGCGGCAGGCGCACGGCGCCGTCGGGAATGTCGATGACGACGCGGTTGGGATTGGGAAGGGCTGATACCGTGTAGGCGACAGACTTGTCGAGGCCGATGAGGAAGCGGGTGCGGCTGGTGGTCTTGCGCTGGGCCGCCGGGGCGGGTTCGGCGGCGGCCGGCGTGGCGCCGGGCTCGGTGGCGGCGAGGGTATTTTCTTCAGCGCAGACAGAACCGCTACTTAAAGCGACAGCGATCGCTCCGGCGGCAAGCCGAAGTGAAGCACGCGCAATGCGCGACATTGTCGTGTCCAGAACCATCCCCTTCGACCCCCGACGACGCAGAACGATAACCCTACGGGCAAGTCCGAAGCATCCCCGGAGAAAATGGCGGTTTCCGGGTCGGCATCGGCCAAAGATATGGACCCAGCACGGTTATCAAAGTGCTAACGCGGCGCGGGGCGCTATATTCCGCGCGAGCCTTAGTCCTGGCTCGTTGTCCAACGGCGGAGGGCGGCATCGTCGGCTTGCCGGGCATCGACCCAGGCAGCCTCGCCTCCAGAATAGGTTTCCTTCTTCCAGAACGGGGCCCGGGATTTGAGATAATCCATCAGAAATTCAGCGGCTTGGAAGGCGGCGTGGCGGTGGGGCGATGCGGTGACGACGAGGACGATGTTGGCTCCGGGCGTCAGTTCGCCGATGCGGTGGACGATGAGGCTGGCTTGCAGGGGCCAACGCGCACGGGCTTCAGCTTCGATGCCTTCGAGTTCGGCTTCGGTCATGCCGGGGTAGTGTTCGAGCGTCATGGACACGAGGCTGCGGCCCGAGGTGGAGCCGCGGACGACGCCGGTGAAGGTGACGAGGGCGCCGATATCGATGCGGCCAGCTGTCAGGGTGGCGATTTCGGCGGCGATGTCGAAATCTTGCGTTTGGACGCGGACGGCCATGGTCTCAGCCTCCGGTGACCGGTGGGAAGAAGGCGATTTCGCGGGCTCCCGCGAGCGCGGTGGCGGGCTTGACGTGACGCTGATCAATGGCGGCGCGGATGATTGTGGGTTTGGCGAAGGCGTCGGCGAATTCAGGGCCGCGCGTGGCCTGCCAGGCCAGGAGGTCGGCGACCGTTGTGAGATTGGGTGGCAACGTCACGCGTTCTTCGGCGCGGCCGGTCTTTTCCCGGATCCAGGCGAAGTAGCGCAGCGTGATCTCGGTGGTGGCCGTCATGCTCTCAAGCTCCGGATCGGGCACGTGAAGACGTCTCCAGGCAGTCGGAGCTCTTATGACCACCTGCGGCGCGGCTGCGTCAATGGGAATGCGCGGCAGACATCTTGCGGGGACAGAACGCCGTATCACGGACTAGGGTTGCCCGGGTCGACTCGGGGCGACGACTGCTGGGGGAACGCATGTTGGTCTTGCTGAATGTGGCGCTCAGCTATGCGGCGTGGTTCGCGGTCGCGATGCTGGCGGCGCGCGGGCAATTTTGGCTGGCGGTGGTGCCGTCGGTGGTTGCGCTGGTCATTCATCTGAGCGTGACGCCGGCAGTCAAGCGGCGACCGGAGGTGATGCTGGCCGCTGCGGCCATTCCGCTGGGTATTTGTGTGGAGGCGATCCACATGGCTTCGGGGGCGATACAGTACGGGGCGGGCGCATCGGTGGCAGGGCTTCCGCCGGCATTTATGATCGGGCTGTGGGTGGCGTTTGCGACGCTCGTCACGACGAGCCTTAGCTGGCTGAAAGATCGTTTGTGGTTAGCGATGGTGTTTGGCGCATTGGCCAGCAGTCCGTCGTATTTCGCCGGATCGAAGCTGGGGGCGCTGACGCTGGGTGAGCCTCTGTGGCATAGCCTTGCCATTATTGGTTTGGTTTGGGCGGTCGCGTTGCCGCTGCTGATCCTGATCGCGCGGCGGATTGATCGCTAGGTGTCAGCCGCGCTCGTGGAAGAAGTCGTAGACCTTCTGCGCCATTTCTTCGGAGATGCCTTCGACGGCCTTTAGATCTTCAATGCCGGCTTTGGAGACGGATTTCGCCGAGCCGAAGTGATTGAGAAGCGCGCGTCGGCGTGACGGGCCGATGCCGTCGATTTCGTCGAGCGGGTTGGCGCTGATGGCTTTGGAGCGTTTGGCGCGGTGGGTGCCAATCGCAAAGCGGTGGGCTTCATCGCGCAGGCGTTGGATGAAGTAGAGCACGGGGTCGCGCGGTTCGAGCATGAAAGAGAGAGGACGGCCGGGAACGTGGAAGTGTTCGCGGCCGGCATCGCGGTCTGGTCCCTTGGCGATGCCAACGAGAGGAATGTCTTCAAGGCCCACGTCGGCCATCACCTGTTGGGCGACGGCAAGTTGGCCGGCGCCACCGTCGATGAGGACGAGGTCGGGGCGGTCGGGGAACATGGGCTCGGGATCGACGCCGGGTTCTGATGGTGCTGGCGCGGCGGTGGCTTCAGCGAGGCGTTTGAAACGGCGGGTCAGGACTTCGCGCATCATGGCGTAATCGTCGCCGGGAGCTGTATCGGGCGACTTGATGTTGAACTTGCGATAGGCGTTTTTGACGAACCCTTCAGGGCCGGCGACGACCATGGCGCCGATGGCGTTGGTGCCGGAGATGTGGCTGTTGTCGTAGACTTCGATGCGGCGGGGCAATTCGGCGAGAGCAAAGCGTTCCTGGACGCCTTCCAGCAGGCGCGTTTGCGAGGAGGTTTCGGCCAGCTTGCGGCCAAGCGCTTCGCGGGCGTTGGTCAGGGCATGCTCAACAAGGCCAGATTTGGTGCCGCGGCTAGGCACGCGGATTTCGACCTTGCGCTCAGCTTTGGTGGACAGCGCTTCGGCCATGAGGGCGCGCTCTTCGAAGTCGTGGCTCAAGAGGATCAGGCGTGGCACGGGTTTGTCGTCGTAGAATTGTGCGATGAACGACGAGAGCACCTCCTCGACCGACAGGGCCTTGTCGGCTTTGGGATAGTAGGCGCGATTGCCCCAGTTTTGACCGGCGCGGAAGAAGAAGACCTGGATACAGGTTTGGCCGCCTTCCTGGTGGGCGGCGAAGACGTCGGCTTCTTCGATGTTGTCGGGATTGATAGCCTGATCGGCTTGGACGTGGGCCAACGCCCACAAGCGATTGCGGAACTTGGCGGCGCTCTCGAATTCGAGTGCGTCGGAAGCCTGCTGCATTAAGAGCTGATACATTTCGCGCACGGACTGGCTTTCGCCGCGTAGAAAGCGGACGGCTTCGTCGACGAGGGCCTGATACTCGGCGTCGGGAATTTCATGCGTGCAGGGGCCGGCGCACCGTTTGATCTGGAAGAGCAGGCACGGGCGTGTGCGGCCCTCAAATACACTGTCGGAGCAGGAGCGCAGCAGAAATGCGCGCTGGAGCATACTTATTGCGCGGGAGACAGCGCCGGCGGAGGCGAAGGGACCGAAGTAGTCGCCTTTGATGTTGCGGGCGCCGCGGTGCTTCATGATTTGAGGGGCGGGTGTGTCGCGGCGGATCAGGATATAGGGGAACGACTTGTCGTCGCGCATCAGGACGTTGAAGCGGGGTTTGAAACGCTTGATGAGATTGGCTTCGAGAAGCAGCGCTTCGGCTTCGGTGCGGACGGTGACGAACTCCATGGACGCGGTGAGCGAGATCATGCGTGCGATACGGTTCGAATGGCCGCTGCCTCGCGCATAGTTTGAGACGCGGGCTTTGAGGTTGCGCGCCTTACCGACGTAGATGACCGTGCCCTCCCCGTCGAGCATGCGATAGACGCCCGGCTGCGACGGCAGGGTTTTCAAATAGGCTGCAATAATTGCGGGACCGGCAGGGGAACCGGCTGCGGGCAGGGCGCCGCCGGGCAGGTCATCTGTTTCAGTTCCGGACATAAGCGGACCATTGTCTTGGACCTGCGGTGAGGTCAAGGGAGGCGCGCGCGCCGTGTTCGGGTTTGAAGACTTGGCGGCGGTCAGCCGATCCATCAAATTTGACGCGAAACCACCGGAAAATCGCTGCGAATTCGCGGAGAAATTGCGCTCACGTCGGCACAAGTTCTCAGCAATTGATGTGTATCAACAGGGGTTCGCGAGACGTCAATGATCGGCGTGTTCGTGCAGGTGAATCCCGCCCATGACTAAGAAAACATTTGGAAGCCGGGGTCGACCGCCGACTTCCCCCTCATCTGAGGATGGCGGACAGGACAAGTACTCCAAGGTGGATTTCACGCGCGGCGTGATCGCTGCATTGATCGTGCAGTTCGACACGGTGGCGGCTGGTGAAAAAGACAGCGCGGCGATGCGCATCCGTCTTTTGCAGGACCAGTTGGCGGAACAGAAGCGGCTGAGTGCCGCCCGGTCGCACAGGTCTGATGACTTGGCGTGGGTCGATATCTGGCGCCCGTACGATCCGGCGGAATAGGTCGACTGCCACAAAAGCGCCATCGGGGGGAGTGTCTGTCGCGTGGATGGTGGCGGAGGCTGTGATGCGCGGATGGGCGCGACCCTTGGCATTTCTGATGGTGCTACTAGCACCGCTGGCGGCTGACGCGGCGGCGAAAAAATCGCGCGAGGCGGCGCCTCAGTTTGCGCGTGCGGAGGCCGTGCTCAAGTGGATCAATGGTTACCGCAGTGAACCGGAGCCAGAAAAACTCCCCGAGGCCGTCCGCGCGATGGGCGAGTATGGCTTGGTGCGGGAACTCGATCAGGCGGGATTGCAGGTCGGGTTCATAGCCGGTGTTCTGGCAACCAATCCAGATACGGCACCCCGGCTGATTGCGCAGATGTTTCCGATGCCGCCGGAGGATCAGGTCATTCTGATCAAGGCGATTGCGTTTTCAGGGTTGCCGAATTGGAAGCAGGTGCTGTCGGCATTTTCCGAGCGGATGCCGGCGCGGCAGGTGCTGATTGACAGCTATCTCTACGGCGACGGAAAGACGCTGTTCGAGTTACCATTGGATGAGGGGTCGTTCGTGCTCGACAGCCATTGGGGGTATTACTTCGGCAGCGGATCGGAGGCGGCGGTGGCGCGCATTGTGTCGTCGCTGGCCTGGATGAGTGAAGGCGACAGCGTCGACAAGCTGACGATTGCAGCTATGGCGAAGTGGACGCTGGCGTCGAACGCGACACGCGACAAGGATTTGCTGGATACGCTCAAAGGTCAGATGAATGTGCAGCAGAGCGAGGTGACGCGGCGGCATTTGCGCGAGGTGATCCTGGCGGCGGAGACGTTCGAGACGGCGAAGATCCGGCGTGATGCAGTGGCGGCCATCGACCAGTTGAAGGCGAGAGGGCCCGAGAGCGCGCGGAACTATGCGTGGTGGGGGCAGGCGGGGCAGACCGTGCTGGCGCTCGGCTGTGTGGCGGCCAGCGCCTTGGGGCAGGTGCAACTCGGTATTCCGTGTGTGGTCGGCGGGGCGGTGTCGACGGCTGCTCTCAAATATCTTGCGCCGACATCGCCCTAAGGGACGAGACGGTTCCCCAATCAAGAGGCGAGACAGGCTGGCGCTGGTTGCCTCGCTGGCTCCGGTGCGATAACCAAAACAGCTCCAATTTTCATTCTCGACCGAAGCGGATCCCAAACCATGGCGCGTGCTGACACGACCGGTGCCAAAGCGAAGACGTCCAAGCTGATCCCGGGGGCGACCGGGGATTGGGAGGTCATCATCGGGCTGGAGGTTCATGCGCAGGTGGCGTCGCGATCGAAGCTATTTTCGGGATCGTCAACGGCGTTCGGGGGCGAGCCCAACAGTCATGTGTCGCTGGTGGATGCGGCGATGCCCGGCATGTTGCCGGTGATCAACGAAGAATGCGTGGCGCAGGCGGTGCGTACCGGGTTGGGGCTCAAGGCTGCGATCAACCTCAGGAGCATCTTCGACCGGAAGAACTATTTCTATCCGGACCTGCCGCAGGGCTATCAGATCTCGCAGTACAAGCATCCGGTGGTGGGCGAAGGTCAGGTGGTGATCGACGTCGACGGGGAAGAGAAGACGGTGGGTATCGAGCGGCTGCATCTTGAACAGGATGCGGGGAAGTCGATCCATGACCAGCATCCAGATTATTCCTACGTCGATCTCAATCGTTCGGGCGTAGCGCTGATGGAGATCGTGTCGAAGCCGGATATGCGATCGGCCAAGGAAGCGCAGGCCTACGTGACAAAGCTTCGGACGATCCTTCGCTATCTGGGCACGTCGGATGGCGACATGGAGAAGGGCAACCTGCGCGCGGACGTGAATGTGTCGGTGCGCAAGCCGGGCGATCCGCTGGGGACGCGGTGCGAGATCAAGAACGTGAATTCCATTCGCTTTATCGGGCAGGCGATCGAGGTGGAGGCGCGGCGGCAGATCGATATCATCGAGGATGGTGGGACCATCGATCAGGAGACGCGGCTGTTCGATCCGGGCAAGGGCGAGACGCGATCGATGCGGTCGAAGGAAGAGGCGCACGATTATCGCTATTTCCCCGATCCCGATCTGCTGCCGCTCGAATTGGAGCAGGCTTGGGTGGATGGTTTGGCGCAGCATCTGCCGGAGTTGCCGGACGAGAAGCATGCGCGTTTCATGGGGGACTATGGGCTGTCGGCGTATGACGCGAGCGTGCTCGTGGCGGAACGGGAAAGTGCGGATTATTTCGAAGCCGTGGCAACAGGGCGCGACGGGAAGATCGCTGCCAACTGGGTGATCAACGAACTGTTCGGGCGGCTCAATAAAGAGGGCAAGGATATCGAGCAGTCGCCTGTGTCGGCCAAACAACTTGGCGGGCTCGTCGAGCTCATTTCGACGAGCGTGATCTCGGGTAAGATTGCCAAGGATCTATTCGAGATCCTGTGGACCGAGGGCGGCGATCCGGCGGAGATCGTGGAAACCCGCGGTATGCGCCAAGTGACGGATACGGGCGCCATCGAGAAGGCCGTAGACGAGATCTTGGCGGC
>JALHQM010000008.1:0-22803 GCA_022841965.1 Hyphomicrobium sp.
ATATCACGGGCTTCGGGTTCGGCTTCAGCCCGGAGTGCCGTGTGGAAGTAGATCTCAGGGCCCCAGGTGCGGGCCGAGCCCTTGATGGGCAGGGCGCGCCAAATCTCGTCGGCGGTGGGCGTGTCGAGGAGGCGGGCGCGAATGGCGACGTCGCCCGCATGGATCAGGATCTCGCGCACGTTTCCCCTCCGGAGCCCTGCTTGTTTTTCGGGCCGTTGCGGACAGTGTCTCACCGCGAGGGCTGCTCTTCAAGTGCCCTTGCGCGAGGTGACCGGGGTCAGGCCGGCGGGGGACCGAAGACGAGCACGGCATTGAGGCCGCCGAAGGCGAAGGAGTTCGACATGGCGTAGGTGACCTTGAGGTCGCGGCCAACGTTGGGCACGTAGTCGAGGTCGCAGCCGTCTCCGGGCTCATCGAGGCCAATGGTCGGAGGCACCCAGTTTTCCTGCATGGCCTTGATGCACGCGACGGCTTCAATGCCGCCGCCGGCGCCGAGCGGGTGGCCGTGCATGGACTTGGTGGAAGAAATGGCCAGTTTGTAAGCGTGCTCGCCGAAGACGTTCTTGATTGCTTTGGTCTCGTTGATGTCGTTGTCCATGGTCGCAGTGCCATGGGCGTTGAGGTACTGGATCGCGTCGGGCTTGAGGCCGGCGTCGTTGAGAGCGTTCTGCATGGCGACCGAGGGGCCCTCGACGGTCGGCTTGACCATGTCCTGGCTGTCAGACGCCATGCCGTAGCCGACGAGTTCGGCGAGGATGGTGGCGCCGCGGGCCTGGGCGTGTTCGAGGCTTTCCAGGACGAGAATGCCAGCGCCTTCGCCGAGCACGGTGCCGTTGCGCTTCTTGGAGAAGGGGAAGCAGCCCTCGGGCGAGAGCACATGGAGCGCCTGCCAGGCTTTCATGGTGCCGTAGTTGATAACGCTTTCGGACGCGCCCGCGATGGCGACATCGACCATGCCGTTCTGGATGTAGTCACGCGCGATACCGATGGCGTGGGTGGCGGTCGAGCAGGCCGAGCAGGTTGCGAACGTCGGGCCCTTGACGCCGAATTCAATGCCAACATGGGCGGCGGCCGATGAGCCGATGATACGGAGCAGCGTCAGCGGGTGGGTGGCGCGCTTGTTGAGGATGAAGAGGTCGCGGTAGGCCGTCTCGAAGGTGACGAGGCCGCCGGCGCCGGAGCCGATGATGCAGGCCGAGCGGTAAGGATCAGCAATTGGCATCTCGAGGCCGGCCATGCGAACCGCTTCATCGGCGGCGATGGCGGCGAACCAGGAGTAGCGGTCGGCCAGCGAGATGATGCGGTCGCGCTTGAAGTGCTTGAGGCGGGCTTTGTGGTCCAGGTCTTTGATTTGTGCGGCGATGAGGATCTTCAGATCTTCGAGCGGAAAGCCGCCCAGTTCGCTGACGCCCGACTTGCCGGCGCGCAGGCTCGCCCAGAATTCGTCGACCGTGGTGCCGATGGGCGTGACGGTGCCCATGCCGGTGATGACGACGCGGCGCTTCTGTTCAGCCATGACAAGACTCACACTCTGGCCGGCGGATGCCGGACCGCAAACGATTTATTCTCAAGAGAACGCTGCGCGGCCGGACAGCACAAGCATTCGGCGCGAGCGATGGGGCGGCTGATGCCGCCCCGGCCACAATCAGGCCTTGGCGGCTGCGGCAGGACCGCCGGCCATCAGCGATTTGACGCGATCGACAACGGAGCCGACGGTTTTGAAATCTTCAACGTCTTCGTTGGCGTTGTAGGGGATCTCGATGCCAAAGCGATCTTCAATGTCGAATACGATCATCGCGAGGTCGAGCGATTCGATCTTGAGATCCGTCAACTGCGTCGAAAGCGAAATGTCGTCCCGAGGCTCCTTCATGTGCTTCTTGAGGATCTCGATGATGTTGGTCGCCACTTCGTCCATATCGCTCTCCACACCAATCCCCGCCTATTGAAGGCCGGGAGTGGATACAGGTTCCCTATAGTGTTCCTAGGTCACGACAGATTTCGTAACAAGCTAGGCCGTCACATAACCTTAAAGGCATTCCAAGTCCAGCCGACCGAGGCCGGGCCGAACGTCGCGAATGTCCTTTTTCGCCGCACAGCACTGGTTTGACCTGTCCGTGTCCGGCGGTCTGGCGCCGGTGTCAGGACAGGTGTCAAAACCATCCCCAGGTTCGACGCCCCTGGGTGGCGTTGGGTCTAGTTCGAAACCATGAAAAAGTGTTCAATGATCCCGGACACCGTGTGTTTGACGCTGCTTTCGAGCATTGTTCAACAGCGGAGAGAAGTGGTCTTGGCGCCGCATCGGGCCAAGTTGTATGAAAGACCAGATCAGCGGCGGCGCCATCGGCCGCTCAGCTCATGAAAAAGTATTCTGCGTCAACCCTTTGGCAGGCAGGTGATGACCGAGATGGCCCCAACCTCCCCGATCGACGGCGCAGCAGCACATGCATGGCTGCACCGCTATCCCTCGAATGTCGACTGGTTTGGCGATATCCCGGACGGCCCGGTCTTCAGTCTTCTGGACGATGCGGTCCGCTCCTATCCACAGCGGCCGTGCACGAACTTTTTCGGCCGGATCACGTCGTATGCCGAGATGGGCTCGCATGTCGATGCGGTCGCGGCGGGGTTGCAGAAGCTCGGCGTGGGCAAAGGAACCAAAGTCGGCCTGTTTCTGCCGAATTCGCCCACCTTCATCGTTTACTATTATGCGGCACTCAAGACGGGCGCGACGGTCGTCAATTACAACCCGCTGTATACGGTCGAGGAGTTGGCCTTCCAGGTGAAGGACAGCGAGACCGAGATCATGGTCACGCTCGACCTGCAGATGCTGTTTGAAAAGGTGGACGCGCTCTTGGCGACCGGTGTGCTGCCGCGTGCGGTCGTGTGCTCCTTCGCAAATCTGCTGCCGTCGCCCAAGAGCACCCTGTTCAAAATTTTCAAACGCAAGCAAATCGCGAAACCGAATGCGTCGGCCAACGCTCAGAAGATTGTGCTGGAAGGCACGTTGGTGTTAAAGGGCGCGAATCCGTCACCGGTGCCGATAAATCCCGATACCGACATCGCCGTGCTGCAATACACCGGCGGCACAACCGGCACCCCCAAAGGGGCCATGCTGACGCACGCAAACCTGACCCGCAACACGCGCCAAGTGATGATGTGGGCGCCGGATCTCGGCCAGGGTCAAGAGCGCGTCATGGGCGTGCTGCCGTTCTTTCACGTGTTTGCGATGACGGTCGTGATGAACTTCGGCATCGCGAAAGCCGCTGAAATTGTCATGATGCCGCGTTTCACGTTGGATGAAGGCCTGGTGCTGATTGCGAAGGTGAAGCCGACCATCATGCCGGGCGTACCAACACTGTTTAACGCGATCCAGAACCATCCCAAGATCAAAACCTTCGATCTGACGTCCCTCAAATTCTGCCTGTCCGGGGGCGCGCCACTGCCGCTGGAGGTGAAGCAGAAGTTCGAAGCGACGACCGGGTGCAAACTCGTGGAAGGCTATGGGTTGTCGGAAGCATCCCCTGTCGTCACGTGCAATCCCATCGAGGGGCCAGCCCCGCCGCCTGGATCCATCGGTCTACCGCTGCCGGGAACCATCGTATCGCTGCGCAATCTTGGCGATCCCAGCTTGCCCGTGGCACCGGGAGAACGCGGGGAATTGTGCATCAAGGGACCGCAGGTCATGCGTGGGTATTGGAAGAAGCCGGAGGAGACGGCCAATCAGTTCGTCGGCGACTATTTGCGCACGGGGGACGTCGCCATCATGGACGAGAATGGGTTCTTCCAAATCGTTGACCGGATCAAAGATCTGATCATCTGCTCGGGCTACAACGTTTATCCGCGCCGGGTCGAAGAGGCCATCTACGAACATCCGGCGGTGGAAGAAGTCACCGTCATCGGCATTCCCGATAAACATCGCGGTGAGGCTCCCAAGGCGTTCATTAAGCTCAAGGCGGGCCACGCTGCCACAGACGACGATATCCGGCGCCATCTCGCGCCTAAGCTGTCCAAGATCGAGATGCCGGCTGCGATCGAGTTCCGGGACAGCTTGCCGAAGACCATGATCGGCAAGCTCTCCAAGAAGGAGCTCAAAGCCGAGGAGCAGCAGAACCGCACAAGCTGACCGGGGTTTTCGAGGCCGGGTTGCTTGTCCTCGCTCTCGGATGCGGGCGGGAGTTACCTAAAAATTTAGGAAATCTGCATACGGCCTGGAAACCACTTCTCGCTATAAGGGAAGGCGAAATTCAGTGCATCGAGGTTGGTGATGCTTCCCAAGAACCCGACATTTGGCCAGCGGTCCGCGCTGCGCCCGCCCGCCCCTGCGCCCCGCATTGCGGACGCCGCGGCACCCGTTGAGGTGGCTCGTCAGCCCGAAATCTCGACGCCAGCGGCAGACGCAGCTGCCGGACCAGTTATAGCGGTGGCACCTCAGGATGGACAACCCGGTGACGAAGCGCGTTGGGCGCGGCGGACCCCGACACGGCTTGGCGCCCAGATCGTGCACGCAAGCCTCGCGTCCGCGATCCTTTGCACCATTCGGGACACGTCATCGACCGGTGCCCGGCTGGAAGTGGTCGCTCAGCGCGGTGGCAACATTTCGCGCGATCGTGTGCCGGATCAGTTTGCGCTGTTCATGCCAGCCGACCGGCTTGAGGTCGACTGCGAGGTGATGTGGCGGCAAGGTCTCATGGTTGGCGTGCGCTACACATCGCCAACGCGGCGCACGGCTAAGCAACAGCCGATCAAGCGGCCGGACCCACCCAAGAAGCCGCATACCAGCCTCGTCAAGCTTCTGATCAATCCCATCTGAGCCGGGCCCATTCGAGCTAGGGCGTGTCGTGACGCGCCGATTTCGCGTTCAACTGCCGGCCCGCTGGGTCTGGAGGGCTGCGCGGGCAATGAGACCGAGAATTGTCTTGCCCGCGTTGAACGATCCGCGAAGGGTGCCGCTGATTTTCGATTGGCCGATGCGCGGACGATAGCTGACTGGAACCTCGACAATCCGCAGTCCTTCACGGGCGGCCTTGATCTGCATTTCAACCGTCCATCCAAAAGTGCGCTCGCTCATGGCGAGGCGGGCAAGCGCGTGCCGGTCGATGGCGCGAAATGGCCCGAGATCTGTGTACCTCACGCCCCAGATGGACATGATGAGCCGGCAAGCGAGCCAGTTGCCAAACCGCTGATGGGGCGCCAACGCTCCTGGCAGATACGCGCCTTGCGTGCGCGAACCGATGACCAGGTCGGCATCGCCGTTTGCGATTGGGTCGACGAGCATCGCCATTTCAGCGGGATCGTCGCTGTAGTCGCCATCAAGGAAGACGACGATGTCGGCGTCATTCAGCGCAGCGATGCCGGCTAAACACGCTGCGCCATAGCCGCGATCGCGTTCGGTAACGACGCGGGCACCGGCCGCGCGGGCGACGGTGGCCGTTTCGTCGACTGAACCGTTATCGGCAACGACAATGTCGTCCACGAAATCGGGAATGTCGGCGATGACGTGCCCGATCGCCTTTTCTTCGTCGAGTGCTGGCACGACGACGGCGACATTTTTCGTGTTGCGCATCTGGCTGTGTGTCCTAGGCGAACGGCGCCATTCGCCGGCGCCAGAGGTCGCGCGCAAGCAAGGCCCAAACCGGCAGCCAGACGAGCCAGACGACAAACCCGTTGTAGATGTCGATCTGCTGCCGGGGCGCGAGGTGGAATGCCGTGTAGTATAGCGGCAACATCGCTGTGAGCAATAAAAGGCCCGACAGAGGAAGGAATGCTAGAAACGGAACCAGCCAGACAAGATACCATGGGTACTGGGCAGGTGCCGTCAGGAGGAGCGTGGTGACGAGGAGTGCGGCGCGGATCATGAGGCCGTTGGTTGTCGTGTAAGGTCGCCAAGCCACTGCGACGGCCACAGCTGCGCAGATCAGGGCCAAGCCAACGCGGCTCACTGGGCCGGCCAACTCACTTCCGACAATGGCTGACATAATCGTCTCGACGAGGGGGAACAGCGCGCTGTTGCGCTGCCAAGATTGTGCGTAGGCCACGAAGCCGGATGTCTCGTCCATTCCAGCTGCGAGGATCGGCCAAGCTTGCAGCGCCAGCAGGCCGAGCAGCACGGCTGCGGCAGCAAACAGGCGCGCGGGCGCTGTGAGGGCTGGCCGCAAAATCAACGGCAGGAGAAGAATGGGCCAGATCTTGGCCCCTATCGCGACGGCGAGAGAGGCCGACGCGAGCACCGACCGTCCCCGGGACGCGAGGAGCAATGCCAACAACAGCGGCGGCAGGACGATGACGTCCATGTGAGCGCCGTTGAACAGCGAAAAAATGAGAAGCGGATTCCACCAATAGAGTGCCGCCCACAGCGGGGATCGGCCAGCCTCTTTGAGGAGCAGAAGGAGGATCCCTAGGGTCGTTACGTCCAGAACGAGCACGACGCTGCGCCACGCGGTCAGGCTCCACGGATCAATCCGGTGAGCCGTCGCAAAGGCCAATTGGGCGACGGGGGGATAGATCGTGCGCAAGTCGGCGTAGCCGACCCGGTCGAGGATTTTGGCGGCATCGGGAGGTAGGGTTGCGGCATCGGCTACGGCGGCCGGGGCGGTCGCGAAAGGATTCTGTCCGCTGGAGGTGGCAGCTCCATCCCACAGATAGCGGTAGAAGTCGTCTTCGAGGATGGGCTCACTCGTAAACAGGACCAGACGGGCCAATAGTCCGGCGCCGAAGAGAATGCCAACGGTGATGGCGAGGGATGGGCCCGGCCGATCTAACGAACGGGAGATAAGTCGCGGCAGGCAGACGGCGTAGACAAGGCCCGCTGCGAAGAGACCGGCGGCCAGCCAGAGAGCCGGTTTCTCGATCAACTCGATGCTGTATTCAAACCGGAGCGATTGCCATGCCAACAGGGCGGCGGCGAGGATGAGTGCCCCGCCGCCTGCCAGCCATTGTGCGTAGTGCGATGTGACGGCGCTGGCGAGGTGGCGACCTTCTGGCTCAGCCGAGGGCCCAGCCCTGTCCATCGCCGCGCGTCAGAACGAGCCCGACGGCCAGACACACTTGTTGGTCGACGGCTTGTAGACCATGCCCTCGGGGCACTTCGGCTTCTTCTTGTCGGCCAAGACGGGCGTTGCAACGAGCGTGACGGCTGTAAAAAGTGCGAAGACAGCTTTGAACATATCTCAAACCTCATCCGATCGGATTGCGGAACCGGCGCCCCCGGTTGTCTCAGGGACACCTGAAAGGCCATACGAGCAGCAACGGCTGTCAGTTTCAACCGGCGTTCGGGTATTGTCCCGATTACACCAAGCGCGACTGGTCGATGGCGGCGTTGATGAAGGATCGAAAGAGCGGGTGGGGTTCGAAGGGCCGCGATTTCAGTTCGGGATGGAACTGGACGCCGATGAACCAGGGGTGATCGGGATACTCCACCGTTTCGGGCAGGAAGCCATCCGGTGACAGACCGGCGAACTTGAGGCCCGCCTGTTCGAGGCGCGCGCGGTAGCCGGTGTTGACTTCGTAGCGATGGCGGTGGCGCTCGGCGATCTCGGTGCCGCCGTAGACGGAGGCAATGCGCGAGGCGGGGTCGAGGGCGGCTTGGAAGGCGCCGAGGCGCATCGTGCCGCCCAGGTCGCCGCCTTGACGGCGCGACTCTAATTCGTTGCCGCGCATCCATTCCGTCATCAGGCCGACAACGGGTTCGGTGGCGGGACCAAACTCCGTGGAGCTGGCCTCCGTGATGCCGCACAGATTGCGCGCGGCTTCGATGCACGCCATCTGCATGCCGAAGCAGATGCCGAAGTAGGGCACCTTGCGTTCGCGGGCGAATTTGGCAGCGAGGATTTTGCCTTCCGAACCGCGCTCGCCGAAGCCGCCGGGTACGAGAATGCCGTGGACGCCTTCGAGGTAGGGGGCGGGGTCTTCGCGTTCAAAGATCTCGCTTTCGATCCACTCGAGGTTGACTTTGACCCGGTTGGCGATGCCGCCGTGGACGAGGGCTTCGATGAGCGATTTATAGGCGTCTTTGAGGCCAGTGTATTTGCCCACGATGGCGATGTTCACTTCGCCTTCGGGGTTGGCGATATTGCGCGAGATCGTCTCCCAGCGCGTCAGGTCGGGCTTGGGCGCACCCGTGATGCCGAAGGCGGCTAACACTTCGCGGTCAAGGCCTTCGCGGTGGTAGGCGAGCGGCACATCGTAGATGGAGGCAACGTCGAGCGCCTGGATGACCGCTTCGGGGCGGACGTTGCAGAAGAGCGCGATTTTCTTGCGTTCGCCGACGGGGATCTCGCGATCGGACCGGCAGAGGAGGATGTCCGGCTGAATGCCGATGGAGCGCAGTTCCTTGACGGAGTGCTGCGTCGGCTTGGTTTTCAATTCGCCGGCTGACGGGATGTAGGGCATCAGCGTGAGATGCGTGTAGATGCAGGCGCCGCGCGGAAGGTCGTTGCCGAGTTGGCGGATGGCCTCGAAGAACGGAAGTCCCTCGATATCGCCGACGGTGCCGCCGATTTCGACCAGCACAAAATCGACATCCTCGTTGCCGGAGACGACGAACTGCTTGATGGCGTCGGTGACGTGCGGGATGACCTGCACGGTGCCGCCCAGGTAATCGCCGCGGCGCTCCTTGGCCAGGATGTCCTGATAGATGCGGCCGGTGGTGATGTTGTCGGATTTCTTGGCCGGGACGCCCGTGAATCGTTCGTAGTGGCCAAGGTCGAGGTCGGTTTCGGCACCGTCGTCGGTGACGAAGACTTCGCCGTGTTGATACGGGCTCATCGTGCCCGGATCCACATTGAGATAAGGATCGAGCTTGCGCAGGCGGACGGAGTATCCACGCGCCTGGAGGAGCGCGCCGAGGGCGGCGGACGCGAGGCCTTTTCCAAGGGAGGAGACCACGCCACCGGTGATGAAGATGTACCGTTGCATGGGATTTGACGCTTACACGACAGCCCGCACGATTCGAAGCGGCTTTATGGCCACATCCACGGGAGGTTAAGCGGGTTCGTTCGAGTTGTGTGCCAAACAAGCGGCGATCTTGCAGCTATTGCGGGGAGCGGCCGCAGGCCTGTGCCAATTGGGCAGCGAGTGCAGCCTGGGTTTCCTGCGGCACTTGCTCGGCCTGGATTTCGGCCAAAAGATCGGCGGCGGTCTGCTTGGTCGGGCGGTCGGCGGGGTCGGTTGATGCTGATTTGTTGAATGTGACGTCGACGGCGACGACGCGGTAGTCCGTCGGGGGCAGGTTCCTCGTCGTCCCGCGTTCCACGACACTCGTCTTGCCGCAGCGCACGGAATAGGCCGGTTCGGTGGTGCGGAATGACTTGCTGTGCTGCTCGGCGCCGTAGGCCGCTGCACGGGCGAGCGCGATCTTTAGCAGTCGTTCGTTGGGGGTGGTTGCGGACCCCGTGGCCGTCACGCGAAGCGCGTTCTCAGTGCTGCCGGAGATCTGATAGCCCTGCGGCATTACCGCGTTGCCCTCTGCATAGCCGGTGACGGAGGGCAGGCTGCCTGTGGTCATCGATAGCGGCGTTCCGCCTGAGGCACAGCCGTGGAGTGCGGTGAGAGCGCTCACGATCACGACGGCGCGTGCGAACTCGGATCTGCGCGGTGCATCGAACGGCATTGGCATGTCCCCATCTCGCCCGGCCCAACTGTGGCCGGGTGCGCGATGGATGTCCATGCTCGCCGTGGTGGTCTTGAACCGGTTATCTCAGCTTGTCGAGAATGCCGCCGCGCGGGGCGTCGCCTGCGGGGGCCGCGGGCGCTGCGGGCGCATCACCGGGGGCGGCTGGCACAGCCGGAGCCGTGACGGCGGGCTTGTCGAGGACGGAGGCCGGCGTGGTTGTGCGCTGCGAGAGAACCGTAAGGGACAGGCTTGTTGCGAAGAACGCCGCACCGAGCGCAGCGGTGGCTCGGGTCATCAGGTTGGCTTTGCCGCGACCGGCGAACATGCCGCCGCCCCCGCCGCCGATCCCCAGCGCGCCACCTTCTGACTTCTGCACGAGCACGATGCCGACGAGGGCGGCGGCAATCATGAGGTGAATGACAAGGAGAACGGTGGACATCGTTTAGGACCTTTCGCCGGATCGGCGGATTTGAGAAAGCGGGGTTAGTAGCGGAAATCGCGGGCGGCGGCTAGGGGCACGGCAGCGCGTTACGGCGCTAAGCTGGCGCCGCCAGAGGCCGGAGTCGGCGCACCAGGTACGGCATGTTGCAGGTCCTCGCCGGAGTGGGGTGCGGGTGACCTGTAGGCATCTTCGATCTTGGGTTTCTTAACGGCTTGCGGCTTGGGCTTGACGGGCTTGATCGTGGCCTCCCCAGCGTCGCCTGTGTCTGAAAGGGCAGCTGCCGGAAGAGGCTTAGCCTTCTGTATTGGTTTGGTTTTTTCTGGTTTTTGTCCCGTGGCCGGGGCGGCTGCGGTCTCGGGCTCCGGAATTGGCGCAGGGCGGGGGCAGCGGAATAGGATCTGCTCTTGCAGTTCAATCCAGCGTGCGACCCGTTGCAGGCGATCGACCGGCAGGTTGCCCCGCGCCCATTCTGGACCTTGCGCCATGTCGCGGGCGACACCCGCCGATTCCAAAGTCGATTGCTCGGTTTTAGCCAGTTCGCAGGCCTCGGGTGCCATGGGCAAAGCCATGACCGTCGGTGCCATGCTGCTGATCGCGCCAGCGGCGAGGAAAAAAGTGCAGACGGCGCGGATCATTACGGACTGTCCGTTGCTCAACTCTAGGGTGTTATGGCGCGTGCCCGTTCCAGGAGCAATGCCCGGATTCATTCGTAGGCCGCAATGATGCCGAGAAAGTCGGCGGCCTTAAGGCTGGCACCGCCGACGAGCGCCCCATCAACATTCGCGACGGCCAGAAGTTCCATCGCATTCTGCGGCTTTACGGACCCGCCGTAGAGAATTCGGATGGCCCGCCCAGCGTCGCCGAAGCGGACTATCAGGCGATCACGGATCGCGGCATGGACCTCGCCCACGTCGTCGGTTGTCGGGGTGAGACCCGTCCCAATTGCCCACACCGGTTCATAGGCAACGACCGTGTTGTGAGCGGACGAAGCATCAGACAGCGATCGCTCGAGTTGCCGGACCACCACGTCAAGGGTCTGGCCGGCCTGCCGCTGGCCATTGGTTTCGCCAATGCAGACGATGGCGTTAAGGCCGGCGCGGTGGACTGCCTCCTGTTTCATGCGGACCAGTGCATCGGTTTCGGCATGATCGGCGCGGCGCTCGGAATGGCCAACGATGATGACTGACGCGCCGGCATCGGCCAGCATTTCGGCGGAAACGTCGCCCGTATGCGCGCCGGATCCGGCCGAATGGCAGTCCTGGGCACCGATTTTCAGAGGCGCGTCCTTAAGGATTTCAGCCATCACCATGATCAGCGTCGTGGGAGGACAGATCAGAATATCAGCCGCAATCTGAGTGTTACGCGCCGCCAGGGCATCGGCGACGGCCTTGGCCTCGGCCAGTGCGCCCCGGCGTCCATTCATCTTCCAATTTCCGGCCACTAGTGGCCGTGGCCGGGCACCCTCCCCCGTCATGACTTAACCCTCCCTCGCCTCTTGCTTTCGCGAACCGGGTGGGCTTCATATCACGCTGAGCGCCCGCGTCACGCGCGGGTTTTCGAAGTTTCAACTGCCGGCTGATCATCGGTTTGTTGCGCCCCTAGAGCGGCGCCGCCGTGGTTGTCGCGCGATTCCAGGACAGCGAACCTATGTTGGACGCACTGAGACGTGGCTCGACGGGACTCGTCGCAAAACTATTGTTGAGCCTTCTCATCCTGAGCTTTGCCGTTTGGGGCATCGCCGACGTCTTTACGGGATATTCGCGGGGTGCTGTCGCCACGGTCGGCGATGCGAAGATTTCGGTGGCGGATTACGATCGCGTGCTGAGGGCCGAAATCGATGGCATTGCAGCTGAATCGGACCGGCGTCTGACGATGGAAGATGCGCGCAAACAGGGCATCGATCGGCTTGTTCTGTCGAAAATGATCGGTCAGACAGCGCTCAAAGAATACGCCCGAGAGGTCAACCTTGGGCTCTCGTCCGATCGCGTCGTGCAAAATCTATTGTCTGACCCCGGCTTCGCGGGCCCAGACGGCAAGTTTTCGCGAACGGGTTTCAACGATCTTCTGTCGCGGCTGGGTATGACCGAAAGCATGTTCCTGTCGCTGCGTCTCGACGACGATTTGCGGCAACATTTTTCGAGCGCTGTTCTTGGCGCGACCGTCGTTCCGCAGGCTATGCTTGATATTGAAAACTCCTTCAAAAACGAGACGCGCGACATCGAGTTTTTCAACATCGACGCGGCTGCCAAAGCGACGGTCCCGGAGCCTGACGACACTAAACTCCAGTCCTATTACAATGATAACAAGGCGTCGTTCATGACGCCTGAGTACCGCAAGTACAATGTGCTCGTTGCGATGGCCTCCGACCTTAAGAAGGACGTGGTGGTGACCGACGACGAGCTGAAAGCATCGTACGAGGCGGAAAAAGAGACTTACGACACGCCCGAAACGCGCCGCGTGCAGCAGATCGCGTTCAAAGACAAGGCTGCGGCGGATGCGGCGCGCGATGCGCTCGTCAAAGGTTCCAAAAACTTTATGGACGTAGCTAAGGACAGCGGCGCTCAAGAGAGCGACGTGAACCTCGGCATGGTCGCGAAATCGCAGATGATCGATCCCAAGATCGCCGACGCGGCGTTCAAAATCGCGCGCGACGACATCTCGGAGGTCATCGAGGGGCGGTTTGCAACGGTGCTCATTCGCGTTATCGAAATTTCGCCAGGCCGCGAGAGCACGTTTGAGGAGACCAAGGACAAGGTGCGCGACAAGCTCGCGACCGCCAAGGCGACGACCCTGCTGCAGGAGAAGATCGATCTCGTCGAGGAAGGCCGCAATGCCGGAAAAACGAAGAAGCAGATCGCCGATGAATTGAAGTTGCGCCTTATTGAAGTTCCCGCCGGCGACAGCACTGGAAAGTCGCCCGAGGGGACGCCGGTGCTCGACATTCAGACGCCTGAATTCGTGACGCGTGTGGTGGCCCGGACGGAGCCTGGCACCTTGACGGACCCGATTGAAATTGGATCGGACGGTTACGCCTGGATCGAGGTTCTTGGCATCGACCCGCCCAAGGAAAAGCCTTTTGATACCGTGAAAGCCGACGTCAAAACGGCGGTGATCGACAGCGAGCGGCGGGTACAGGTGCGGGAATTTGCCGACAAGTTGGTCGAGCGGATTAAGGCTGGGGAAGATTTTGCCAAGGTGGCCGCCGATGGTGGTGGCACACCCGATAAGGTCGATACAGTGAAGCGCAACATGGTGCCGCCGGGTCTGACAGAAGAGGCTGTGGATCTCGCATTTTCGCTGCCGATAAATGGCGCGAGTTCGGCGCTTACGGTTGATCGCGGATCGCGCGTCGTTTTGAAGGTCAGCAAGGTCACACCAGCAGGTGACCTGCCGCCGGCCGACAAGGACAAGCTCGTCACCGACCTTCGCCGCGGGCTGCAAAACGATTTGCTGATTGCCTACGTTGCCAGTCTGCAAGACAGGCTTGGCATCTCCATCAACGACAAGGAAGTCGCCCGGGTCACCGGCGCCGACGTGACGGCGAACTGAAGTTTCGAGAGCCCGTTTCCAACCCGGGTTCTGCGCATATCGAGAAGGACGATCGCCGCGTGAGCACGCATTCCGCCAGGGCAGCTGCGGGAGAAGCCTACCCCGCCTTCGACGCCTTCGCACAAACATACGCGGCGGGCCGGCCTCAGGTGGTGTGGACGCGCCTCGTCGCGGATCTTGAGACGCCCGTCTCTGCTTATCTGAAGCTGTGTTCGGGCCGGCCTTTGAGCCTGCTGCTCGAGAGCGTGGAGGGCGGGGCCACGCGCGGGCGTTATTCCATCATCGCATTCGAGCCCGATATCGTCTGGCGTGCGGCCGGCGACGAAGCGGAGGTGTCGTTCAATCCGCTGGCCAAGAAGCCCGCGTTCACGAAGGAGGCGCAGGGAACACTTGCTTCGCTGCGCGCTCTGCTCGCGACGTCGCGTCTCGATTTGCCAGCCGATTTACCGCCGATGGCGGCCGGCGTGTTCGGCTATATGGGCTATGACACCATCCGGCTCGTTGAACATTTGCCCAACGTCAACCCGGATGCCCTTGGCGTGCCCGACGCGGTGCTTATCCGGCCGACCATCGTTGTGATTTTCGACAGTGTCCGGGACGAGATGACGCTTGTGACGCCTGTGCGTCCCGAGGCGGGCGTTAAGGCGGAGAAGGCCTACAAGGCTGCAACGAAGCGGCTGCAGAAAGTGATCAAGGCCCTCGATCAGCCGGTCGAACATGCCGCGCTGCCGCCCGCGCGCAAGCTCGTAGCGCCGGAGCCGACGTCGAACACGACGGAGGCCGAATTCCTCGCGATGGTTGACAAGGCGAAGGCGTACATCCGCGCCGGTGACATCTTCCAGGTCGTCCTTTCGCAGCGGTTTTCGGCACCGTTTGCGCTGTCTTCGCTGGCGCTCTACCGGTCGTTGCGACGCATGAACCCGTCGCCGTTCCTATTCCATCTCGACCTCGGCGGGTTCTCGCTGGCGGGATCGAGCCCGGAAATTTTGGTGCGGGTTCGCGACGGGAAGGTCACCATCCGGCCGATCGCTGGGACGGCGCGGCGGGGAGCGGACGACGCCGAAGACAAGGCGCTGGCTGCGGCGCTGATCTCCGATCCCAAAGAGCGGGCGGAGCATCTCATGCTGCTCGATCTCGGGCGCAACGATGTCGGCCGCGTGGCCGAGGTTGGCACCGTGGAGGTGACAGATCAGTTTGTGATCGAGCGCTACAGCCACGTAATGCACATCGTTTCCAACGTCGTGGGACGGCTCGACACGGGCCGCGACAGCGTAGATGCGTTGATGGCCGGATTTCCGGCGGGTACGGTGTCGGGCGCGCCGAAGGTTCGCGCGATGGAGGTCATCGACGAACTGGAGACGTCCAAGCGCGGTCCTTACGCCGGTTGCGTCGGCTATTTTACGGCCGATGGTGAGATGGACACGTGCATTGTGTTGCGAACCGCGATCGTGAAGGATGGCATGCTCCACGTGCAATCGGGGGCGGGCATCGTGTACGACAGCGTGCCGGAGAGCGAGCAGCAGGAGTGCATCAACAAAGCCAAGGCGATTGTGCGCGCGGCGGAGGATGCGATCCAGTTTGCTTCACTGGCGAAGAAGGGCGGTTCGCGCGGCAACGGCGGGCCGTTTGGTTGAGGGACCAATCACGATGCTGACGCTCGGCCTTTTGCGGCACGCAAAGTCGAATTGGGAGGCCGAGGGTGTTCTCGACTTCGACCGCGATCTGGCCGCGCGGGGTCTGGAGGCTGCGCCACGAATGGGCGCGGAGATCGCGCGCGCTGGCTTTTCGCCGGATCTCGTTTTGTGTTCCAGCGCGGTGCGGGCGCGGATGACCTATGATCTTGTGGCGCCGTTCATTGAGCCGCCGCCGCGAACCGTTCAATACGAGGACCGTCTTTACATGGCGGGAGCGCGGCAGCTTCTCGATCGCATTCACGACATCTCCGATACTGTTCGTTCCGTGCTGTTCGTTGGGCACAATCCCGGCTTCCATGAACTCAACATCGCGCTGATCGGTGACTGTGCGCCAGAGGCGGAGCGGGCAACCAAAAGCAAATTTCCGACGTGTGCCTTCGCGCTCTACACGTTCGATGCCGAGCACTGGGCCGATGTTGCCCCCCGCAAAGGCCGCGCCGTTCACTTCGCCACACCGCGGCGGTTGAGCGAGGCGCCGTGAGGCGCTAGGCTCGATCGTATTACGGCGGTATCGCTGCCTCTAGAGGATGTTCCATGCTGCTGCTGATCGATAACTACGATAGCTTTACGTACAATCTCGTTCACTTTCTGGGCGAGCTTGGAGCGCAATGCGAGGTGCACCGGAATGACAAGATCTCGACGGAGGAGGTCTTGGAGATGAAGCCGAAGGCGATCGTGCTGTCGCCGGGTCCGTGCACACCGAACGAGGCGGGGATTTGCCTCGATCTCATCGCCAAGGCGGGGCCGAAAATACCACTTCTGGGCGTGTGCCTCGGACATCAATCGATCGGGCAGGTGTACGGCGGCAAGGTGATCCGCGCACCGGAACCGTTGCACGGCAAGCTTTCGACGATCCGGCACTTCAACAAAAGTGTGTTCAAGGGGCTGCCGGAGCGGTTTCAGGTGACGCGGTATCATTCGCTGATCGTGGAGCGGAAGACGCTGCCGGACTGCCTCGACATCACGGCGGAGACGGACGACGGCATCATTATGGGGCTGATGCACAAGACGCATCCCGTGCATGGAGTGCAGTTCCACCCCGAGAGCATTGCCTCGGAGCAAGGGCATGCGCTGCTCGCCAACTTCCTGACGCTGGCTGGACTGACGCCAAAGAAGATCACCGCGTCGCAACGGCCGGCGGCTTGAGGCGCGTGTCATGACCGCAGCGCCAGCGTTCGATGCCAAAGTGCTGCTCGGCTCCATTGCTGGCGGGCGGTCGCTGTCGCAGGAGGAGGTATTCGAAGGGCTCGACCGCATGACGGCGGGCGAGGCGACGCCAGCGCAGATGGGCGCGTTTCTGATGGGACTGCGCGTGCGCGGGGAGACGGTCGATGAGTTGACGGGGGCGGCGCGGCTGCTGCGAGCGCGGATGCTGCCTGTCGTGGCGCCCGACGATGCGGTCGATATCGTGGGCACGGGTGGCGATGGGCTGAAGACGTACAACGTGTCGACGTGTGCGGCCTTCGTTGCGGCCGGTGCTGGACTCACCGTTGCTAAACATGGCAATCGATCGGTGTCGTCGCTATCGGGCGCTTCCGACGTTCTGACGGCACTTGGGGTGAAAATCGATCTCAATCCGGCGCAGATCGAAGCCGTGATCGGCAGGTCGGGGTTGGCGTTTCTGTGGGCGCCGATGCACCATCCCGCGATGAAGGTGTGGGCGCCGATCCGGGCGGAGCTGGGTTTGCGCACGCTTTTCAACCTGATGGGGCCAATTTGCAATCCAGCGAATGTTGAACACCAGGTGGTTGGTGTGTTCGCAGCCGAGTGGGTGGAGCCGATCGCGCAGGTTTTGGGCAAGCTCGGGTCGCGGCATGCGTGGGTGGTCCACGGGCGCGACGGGCTCGATGAAGTGTCGACGACGGGGGGGACGCTGGTTGCGGAACTGAAGAGTGGTCACGTGACGACGTTTGAGGTGACGCCGGAGGACGTTGGTTTGCCGCGTGCTTCGATCGCGGATCTCAAGGGTGGCGATGCTGCTACCAACGCGGCCGCGTTGCGTGCGGTGCTTGACGGAGCGGCGGGACCGTACCGGGATATTGTGCTGATGAATGCAGGCGCGGCACTCGTCGTTGGCGGAAAGGCCGCGACGCTCCGCGAGGGTGTGGGCTTAGCGGCAGTGGCGATTGATAGCGGTCAGGCGCGGGCGGCGCTGGAGCGTTTGATTTCGGCGAGCACGACGGCGGTTTAGGGACATTTCATGCGCACGCTGACAACCCTCCTGATTGTGGCCTTGATGTTGGGGCTCGCGGCGTATGTCTCGGGACTTTTCGGGCCGGCGGTGGACCGCGTGGCTGCGACGACGCCGGAGGCATGTTATGCGGCCACGGTGGCGGCGGCGGACAAGACCAATCCGACGAACGTGCCGTGCGACTGGAAGGCGGTCGACGACGCCAGTCCGGGTGCGGCGCTCAATGGGCGGTTTGCGGCTGCGACGGAAGGGATTGAAGGGCGGCTCGTGATTATGGAGTTGGCTGAAAAGCCGGCGCGGATCGCGCTCTCCACGTCCGGCAAAAACCCGCGGTACATCTGCACGGCGGCGCTTGAGGCGACCCGGGAGGCCGACATGCTGGTGGCGCGGGTGGCGAGCGTGGTGGGGTGCGACGTGACGGTGAAGAGCGGGACTTCGCCGGAGGTGGTGACCGTGACGGCCACAGAGCCGTGCAACACGTTTTGCAACATGCGCGGCAGCATGAGCGGCGATTTTAAGTTGATGCCACACTAGGGCGCGGCGGCGAGCCGGGTTATCGACACTGGGCCCGTTCCCGTTGCTAGGTGCCCCGTGATTGACCGTTTCAGCCGAGGCGGCTAGCAACCATCGTCCCCCGGCGCTAAGGTCCCGCACATGTCCGATATTCTTGAAAAGATCACCCGCTACAAACTCGCCGAAGTGGCCGCCGCAAAGGCCAAGCAACCCTTGCAGGTGATGGCCGAATACGCGCGCTCGGCACCTCCCGTGCGGTCCTTCATCGGGGCCATCCGGGGGGCGCATGACGCGAGGCGGCCGGCGTTGATTGCCGAGATCAAAAAGGCGTCGCCGTCGAAGGGGCTGATCCGGGCGGATTTTGATCCCCCCGCACTCGCGCGCGCCTATGAGGCGGGCGGGGCCGTTTGCTTGTCGATCCTGACGGACGGCCCGTCGTTTCAGGGGGCGCCGGAGTTTTTAACGAACGCACGCGCGGCGGTGTCGCTTCCTGTTCTGCGCAAGGACTTCATGGTCGACACGTATCAGGTGGTGGAAGCGCGCGCGTGGGGGGCGGACTGTATTCTGATTATTTTGGCGGAAGTCGACGACGGGTTGGCAGCCGATCTTGCATCGGCTGCGCGCGAATGGGGGATGGATGCCATTGTCGAGGTGCATGACGACGACGAACTCGAGCGCGCGTTGAAACTCCCCTGCCCGCTCATCGGTATCAACAATCGCAATTTGAAAACCTTCGAGACAACACTGGCGACGACGGAGCGGCTGGCGCCGCGCGTGCCCGACGGCCGGATCGTTATTGGCGAAAGCGGGATCTTCACGCCCGGCGATATTTCGCGGTTGCAAGCCGTGGGCGTGAACACCTTCCTCGTCGGGGAAAGCCTGATGCGCCAGGAGGACGTTACACGAGCGACGAAGGCACTCCTGGCCAAGGACGCAGCATGAGCAAACTTTCGCACCTTAATGCCAAGGGCGAGGCGCATATGGTCGACGTCTCGGATAAGGACGTGACCAGCCGGACGGCGGTGGCGGAAGGATTTGTTGCGCTCCTGCCTGAGACGTTGGCGCTGGTCACGAAGGGCGAGGCGAAGAAGGGCGACGTGCTGGCGACGGCGCGGATCGCTGGGATCATGGCGGCGAAGAAGACGCATGAGTTGATTCCGCTGTGTCACCCATTGGCGATTACAAAGGTGACGGTGGAGTTCGTACCGTCGCTGGAGCCCGCCGGGATCCATGTGACCGCGACGGTGAAGGTGACGGGGCAGACGGGCGTGGAGATGGAGGCGCTAACGGCGGTGTCGGTGGCGTGCCTGACGATCTACGATATGCTGAAGGCGGCCGATAAGGGCATGACGATCTCGGATATCCGGCTTCTGGAGAAGACCGGTGGACGCTCGGGCACTTATCGCGCGCCGAGCGCACAGGGCTGATGTCATGGCGCTGCTGGCGGTGGATGACGCGTTGGCTCGAATTCTCGATGGTGTCGAGACCACGGGGAGCGAGCGCGTGCCACTGGTTGAGGCTGCACAGCGTATTTTGGCACAGGACGTTGCCGCCACGCTAACGCAGCCCCCGTTCGATGCGTCCGCGATGGATGGGTATGCGGTGCGCGCGGTGGATGTGGCTCGCGTGCCGGCTGTCCTGACGCTGGTCGGCGAAGCGCGGGCGGGGCAATCGTTTGCCGACACTGTGGGTGCTGGCCAGTGCGCGCGGATCTTTACGGGCGCACCGTTGCCGGTGGGCGCTGACACGATTGTCATTCAAGAAAATACGACGGCGGACGGGCGCGCCGTCACGGTGCTGTCTGCAGCAGAACCTGGGGGGAACATTCGTCCGCGCGGAGGAGATTTCGCCCAAGGTGAGGTTTTGCTGGCGCCGGGCCGGATGCTCGATGCGCGCGCGATCCTGCTAGCGGCGGCGATGGGGCATGGGACGCTTTCGGTGCGGCGCAAGCCGGTGGTTGCAATTCTGGCGACGGGCGACGAACTGGTTGAGCCGGGACAGACGCCTGGGCCGGATCAAATCGTGTCGAGCAATCCATATGGCTTGGCGGCGATGATTGCGGCTGCGGGGGGCGAGGCGCGGTTGCTGGGGATCGCGGGCGACACACGGGCGGCGCTGGAGGCGAAGATCGCGGCGGCGGACGATGCGGACGTGCTGGTGACGATCGGGGGCGCGTCGGTTGGCGATCACGATTTGGTCGGACCCGTTTTAAAATCGCGCGGAATGGCGCTCGACTTCTGGAAGATTGCAATGCGGCCCGGCAAGCCGATGCTGTTCGGACGTATGGGCGCGCAGCGGGTTCTTGGACTGCCGGGCAATCCCGTGTCAGCCATGATTTGTGCACGCGTTTTTCTGGTGCCGCTAATTGAGCGGCTCTTGGGACATGCGACGACGACGGCTGCCGTCAGAGCGCGCCTGACTCAGCCGATGAAGGCGAACGGGGATCGGTTGCACTACATGCGGGCGACGATGGGGCGGGATTCGGCGGGCGTGCTGCATGTGACCCCGCAGGCGTCGCAGGATAGTTCGCTGACGAGCGTGCTGGCGGCATCCAACGCGCTGATCGTGGCTGCGATCAATGCGCCCGCGCTGACGGCCGGCGCAGAAGTCGATGTCCTGCCGATGGACTTTTGACTTAACGGTAGAGATCGGCCCGCGTCGGCGGCACGGGCGTTGGACCTTTTGCGGTCTTTGACGCGAGGGTCTGGAAGAGGCGGGCGGAGCCGCGCTCGAAGGCAATCGAACACCCTGACAGGTAGGCGATGAAGATGCGGAATTTCTCTTCGCCGATGAGGGCGACCGCCTCGTTGCGGCGCGCCATCAGCCGTTCCGACCAGAGGCGGCAGGTGCGCGCGTAGTGCATGCGCCAGCCTTCGACGTCGTGGACCTCGAAGCCGGCCAATTCCATTTCAGCGACCGTGTGGCCGATGTCGTCCAGCGCGCCGCCGGGGAAGATATATTTGGCCAGCGCACGCTGCTCGGGGCGAATGCGTTCCTTGAAGTAGCGCGGGCGCTTTGCCTTGCGCGAGATAGCGTGATTGAGAAATAGCCCATCGTTGGCAAGGAGCGATCGGACTTTTCGCATGTAGCGCTGGATGTTTTCAAGGCCGATGGCTTCATACATGCCGATGGAGGCGATCTTGTCGAACTGGCCTTGCAGATCGATGTAGTCGATGAATTCAAAGGTGACCTGATCTTCGAGGCCCATTCGTTTCACCTTGGCTTGCGCAAAGGCCAGTTGCTCTTTCGACAGGGTGACGCCGTGCGCTTTCACACCGTGATATTTCGCGGCGTGACACAGAAGTCCGCCCCACCCGCAGCCGATGTCGAGGAAGCGTTCGCCGGGCTTGAGACGCAGCTTCCGGCAGATCATTTCCAGCTTATCGAATTGCGCTTGCTCGATGCCGTTCGACCATTCCGTGTAATAGGCGCAGGTGTAGATCATCTCCGGATCGAGGAAGAGGGCGTAGAAGTCGTTGGAGAGATCGTAGTGGAAGGAGATGTAGGCGGTGTTGTCGCGCCGCGACTCCTTGCGGCCGATGATGTCGCCTTCGTAGCCGTGCTGATCGGCGAGATCGCTCTCCTTGGCGAAAAGGAAGGGCGTGAGCTTGGTGGCGGCTTTGAGCGCGTCCAGGGGGCGGATCTTGGCGGCGCGAGGTCGGTCGTTGATCATGCGGCCGAAGTCAATGAGCGTACCGCCGTCGTAGTCGATGCCCTTGTGGACGTACTGCTGGATGATGGTTTCCAGCGACGGGCGGCGCAGGATGGTGCCGATAACGCCGGGTGAGGCGATCTTCAGCTCGAACGTGCTTTGGGGATTGCGACCAAGCGGCAGGCGTGAGCCGTCCCAGAGGCGTACCCAGGCATCGAGATCGAGCTGGTCGGCCAAGGAAGCGACGAGCGCTTTGGCTGCGCGCACCTGTTTCGTGTCAGCGGCATCCGCCATTGCGATTCCCACTCTCCATTCTGGTCAGGTCGTAGCTGCCAGCCGGGGCGGGGACGCGTCAAGCCGCTTTCGCGCTTTCCATGATGGCTGCGACGCCCATGCCGCCCGCCGTGCAGACGGAGATGAGACCGCGACCGCCATGTGCTGAGAGGATTTTTGCCAAGTTGGCAATAATGCGGGCGCCGGTGGCGGCGAAGGGATGGCCGACGGCGATCGATGAGCCCTTCACATTCATCTTGGTGCGGTCGATGGAGCCCAGAGGTGCGTTCTTGCCCATGTGCTTGGCGCAGTAGGCGGGATCTTCCCAGGCTTTGAGGGTGCAGAGGACTTGCGCGGCGAAGGCTTCATGGATTTCGTAGAAGTCGAAATCTTGCAACGTGAGGCCGGCGCGGTCGAGCATCTTGGAGACGGCGATGGTGGGCGCCATGAGCAAGCCGTCGCCGTGCGCGAAGTCGTTGCCCCAGTGCTGACCATAGGTGATGTAAGCGGCGATGGGCAGGCCGCGGGCCTTGGCCCAGTCTTCGCTTGCGAGGAGGGCTGCGGAGGCGCCGTCGGTGAGCGGTGTTGAGTTGCCAGCCGTCAGCGTGCCCTTGTCGGATTTGTCGAAGGCGGTTTTCAGGGTGGAGAGTTTTTCAAGCGTGATGTCGGGGCGCAGGTTGTTGTCGCGATAGACGCCGGCGCACGGGACGATCAGATCATCGAACCAGCCGGCTTCGTAGGCAGCGGCCGCTTTGGTGTGGCTCTCGTAGGCAAGCTTATCCTGGTCGGCGCGGGTGATGCCCCACTCTTGCGCCATCAGTTCGCAGTGTTCGCCCATGCCGAGCCCGGTGCGTGGCTCTTTGACGGCGGGCGGCTGGGGGG
>JALHQM010000008.1:22903-28256 GCA_022841965.1 Hyphomicrobium sp.
TGCGCTTCGGTGATGATGGGATCGACGAGTTCGCGGCCGAGTTTTTCGAGTTCCGCTTTGGACCAATCGTTCTTGCCCTTTTGCGGTTTGCCATCGACCCACTTGTAGAAGCCTTCGCCCGACTTCTTGCCAAGTTTGCCGGCTTTGACGAGGGCGTCGAGACGCGAACCGCCGGGGTCGTGGCCGAGGATGCGGGCGACGTGAGCGCAGATGTCGAGGCCGACGCTGTCGGCCAATTCGATCGGTCCCATCGGCATGCCGAAGGTGCGCACGGCCTCGTCGATCTTTTCTTTGTCCTCGCCCTTTTCCAGGCGGGCCATGGCGGCGAACATGTAGGGGGTGAGCACTTTGTTGACGAGGAAGCCCGGAACGTCCTTCGTAATCAGCGGGAATTTGCCGATGGCGGTGACGAATGCGGCACCCTTGTCGACTTCGGCGCTGCTCGTGCCTTCGCCCTTCACGACTTCGACGAGGGGCATCATGGCGACGGGGGAGAAGAAGTGCAGGCCGACGAGGCGGGATGCGTCTTGCATCGGCTGGGAGATGTCGGCGAGTTTCAGGGATGAGGTGTTGGTGGCGAGCACCGCGCCGGGCTTCGCTTTGGTTTCGAGGTCGGCGAAGAGTTTCTGCTTGATGTCGAGTTTTTCGACGATGGCTTCGATGATGACGTCGGCGCGGGCGATGCCTTTGCCATCCGGGTCAGCGATCAGGCGGGCCTTGGCTGCGTCGCGGGTGGCCTTCGTCTTGAACTTTTTCGAGATCAGCTTGCCCTGGGCTTTGATGCCCTTTTCAATCTGATCGGGAGAAATATCTTGCAGGGTCACTTCCATGCCGGCTGCGACGCAGACGCCTGCGATGTCGGCCCCCATGGTGCCCGCGCCGATGACGTGAACGTGCGTCGGCTTCCATTGCAGCTTTTTGGGCGCTTGGGCTTTCAGTGCTTCGGAGAGCTTGAAGACGCGGCGCAGGCTCTTTGATTGCGGTGACATCAGCATGGGGCCGAAGCCCATCGGCTCGGCGCGCTTCATCGCATCCAGATCACCGCCGTGTTTTTCGAAGAGGTCGATGAGGCGGTAGGGGGCGGGGTAGTGATCCTCACGGGCCTTCTTGGCGACTTCGGTGCGCATTTTTCTGGCGAGTGCGAGGCGGGCCGGCCATTTGCCAAGTGCGGCTTTGGCGAAACCGGCGGGCTTGGATTTGCGTTTCTGGAGGACGGCCTTGCGGGCGGCCCAATGGAGGGTGTCGGGGCCAGCGACGAGTTCGTCGACGAGGTTCATGCCCTTGGCGGCGGAGGCGGAGATGAAACTGCCTGAGAGCATGATGCTCATGGCGGACATGGGGCCGGCTTGGCGGATGGACCGCGCGGTGCCGTTGAAGCCAGGGAAAATCCCGAGTTTGACTTCGGGGAAGCCGATCTTGGTCGAGGAATCGCGGGTGGCGATGCGGTAGTGGCAGGCGAGGATCAGTTCGAGGCCGCCGCCAACGCAGACGCCGTGCACGGCAGCGACGACGGGCACGGACAGCTTCTCGATACGATCGAACAGGGCATTGACCATGCTCACTTCGGCGATGACTTCGGCTTCTGAATGCAGCGTTTCAAACTCGTTGATGTCGGCACCGACGATGAAGCCTTTCGGTTTGCCGGAGATGATGACGAGGCCCTTGATGGCTCCGCTGCGGGCGGCGCTCTCGGCTTCCTCGACGATGGCGCCCAATTCTTCGAGGGCACGACGGCCCAGCGCGTTGGCGCTTGACCCTTCGCGGTCGAACGTCGCCCAGGCGATGCTTTCGCGGTCGACGGTGTAGCGCCAGTCTTTCAACGAGGCGGGATCGAGTGCCATGCGGGGTGCCTTTACAAGAAACGAGTTTATTCGGCCGCGGCTGCCGGTTGATCGGCGGCGCGGGCGTTGTGGCCGGGCTGCATATAGTTGGGGCGCAGTTCGGCGGGATCGAAATGGTCGACGGCGATGACGCGGGCAACGAGGGTCTCGACCTCGCGCAGGAGGGTTGCTTCCTGGGCCGTGAGGACATTCTGGGTGACAGCGTCGCCGATCCAGTCGATGCCGTGATAGCGGCGCACGGTGCCTGAGCGGATGGCCTTTTCCAGTTTCTTCTCGGCCTCTTCGGCGGCGACGACTTTTTCCAGCGTGACTTCAAGCACGCCTGTGGGGTCGGCCGCATCCTTGGAAATGAAGATGTGGCGCGTGAGCCGGTCGCGGACTTCGCCGGGTTTCAGGACGAGGCTGGCGACGGTGCCGCCGAGCTTGTCGGACGCCGGCGAATAATGGCGACCAAAGGGAAACACAACCGCACGCAGTTTCCAGCGCACGGGCGCGACGGGAAAATTCAGCACCACGCCGTGGAGGGCTTCGTCGAAGCGGGCGAGGCCGTTGGCGACGGCGAAATCGACGATGGGCCGGTCGGCGGCGGGACGGCCATCGTCCTCGAAGCGCTTCAGGACGGCGGAGGCGAAATAGAGTTCGGACAGCGCGTCGGCGAGGCGGCCGCAGATCTTCTGCTTGGTTTTGAGGCCGCCGCCGAGGACGGCGATGGTCATATCAGACACGACGGCGAAGTTGCGGGCCGCGCGGGAGAGCTGGCGGTAATGGGCCTTCAATTCCGGCACGGCGGAGGGCGCGGGTGCGAGATATCCGAAGGTGACGTTGTGGAAGAACGCGCCGGCCATGTTGGTGACCGCGTGCCCGATGTGGCTGAGGAATAGATCCTCGAAATCATCGAAGCCTTTCGCAGTGTCGGGGTTTTGCGCGGCCTGGATTTCGCGAATGAGATAGGGGTGTGACCGCAGCGCACCTTGAGCAAACGTAATCAGCGTGCGGGTCAGGATGTTTGCGCCTTCGACGGTAATGCCGACGGGGACCATCTCATAAGCCGACTGGAGATAGTTCGTCGGCCCGTCGCAAATGGCCCGGCCGCCGTGGATATCCATGGCGTCGTTGACCGAGCGGCGAAGACGTTCCGTCGTTTGGTATTTCATGAGAGCGGAAATGACGGACGGCTTTTCGCCGCGCGAAACCATGGATGCGGTGACGCCGCGTGCGGCTTCGTTGACGTAGGCCGTCTCGACGATGCGGGCGAGTGGTTCTTCGATGCCTTCCATGCGGCCGATGGGTAGGCCGAACTGGCGGCGGATGCGGGCATAGGCCGACGTGACGCGCAGCATCGCCTTGGCGCCGGCTGCGGCGGACGAGGGCAGCGAAATCGCGCGGCCGGCGGCGAGGCACTCCATGAGCATGCGCCAGCCTTGGCCGGCCATCTTCTCACCGCCGATGATCCACTCCATCGGAATGAAGACGTCGTTGCCCCAGTTGGGGCCGTTCGGGAAAGCGGCGCCTGAGGGCAAATGGCGGCGGCCGATATTCACGCCGGGATGGTTGGCCGGGATCATCGCAACCGTGATGCCGACATCCTCGCCCTTGCCGAGAAGGTTCTCTGGATCGAACAAGCGGAAGGCGAGGCCGACCAGTGTCGCGTTGGGGCCGAGCGTGATGTAGCGCTTGTCCCACGACAGGCGGACACCCAGCGTTTCGCGGCCGCCGTGCTGGCCTTTCACGACGGTGCCGATGTCGCGCATGGTGGCGGCGTCGGAACCGGACGTGGGGCCGGTGAGCGAAAAGCAGGGAACTTCGTCACCGCGCGCCAGACGCGGGAGATAGTGGTGCTTCTGGTCGTCGGTGCCGTACTTCTCGATCAATTCGCCGGGACCGAGCGAATTTGGCACCATGACGATGGTGACGACATCGGGCGAGCGCGAGGCGATCTTACCGAGGATCAGCGATTGGGCTTGGGCGGAAAAGCCGAGACCCCCGTGCTCTTTCGAAATCAACATGCCGAGGAAGCCGTGCTTCTTGACGAAGGCCCAAATGGTTTCGGGGATCTCGCGCGCGGCGTGGCGAATTTGCCAATCGTCGATCAGGCGGCAAAGTTCGTCGGTGGGGCCGTCGAGGAAGGCCTGTTCTTCTGGCGTGAGAGTAACCGGCGGAATGGCGCGGAGCTTCGTCCAATCGGGCGTGCCGGAGAACAACTCGGCATCGAAGCCAACGGTGCCCGCATCGAGCGCTTGCTGCTCGGTGTCGGAGACTTTGGGCAGAGTTTTTTTCAAGATATCGAATGCGGGACGGACGAAGAATTGGCGGCGCACCTCGGGAACCGAAAGTGCTGCCAGAATGCCGATGGGGATCCAGGCCAGGAGCGACCAAATGCTGGCGAGCGGAAACGTAGGCTCGCCCGTCAACAGGCCCGCTTGCCAGACGAAGAGCAGCGCCCCCAGCGCGATGGCCCAGATGGACATGCGCGCTTGCAGCATTCCGAGTGCCGTGACGGCGCCAATCACCAGAACGAGGAAAGCAATCGTCGACATACGTTGGTCTCCCACGGGGCGCACATGGGCCCCTTCCCTGCCCTTTTCAGAGCCGTGGCAGTGCCCGCCAGGGATTAACGCAACTGAACCCCGGCCCGTCGGGCTGCCGCCACAGAAAGCATGGCGGGCGATGTCATCACAAAGACTTAACTAGCCACGGCTGCGCTAAAAAACAACCTTGGTGGCCCCGAGTTGTGCATCCATTTCGCTATTGGCTGCGATTTGCTGTGGGCAGAGGGTGGGGCCGCGCCGAAATTCGGCGCTCGTTGGTCATTAGCGGGACGTGGTCTTGAAAATCTGGCCGGTCAGCGTCGGGTACCAGGCAAAAGCTTCGTCGTAGGTCGCTTTGCGTTCAGCGGCGCTTTCGCCGGGTTTGGACACGAAGGCGTTGGCTGGAACGAGGCCGGGCTTTCCACCGGGCAAGGGTCCGGGTGCGTAGTCGGCGCCGATCTTGATGGCGTCGTTCGGGGCAACGATCGACCAACAGGTGTTGCGATAGCGGCCGGGAGCGGAGGGACGAGCTTCGATCTCAGCTGCGAGGTGGGCGGCGACACCAAGGCCCTGGCTGTGGGCTGAGAATGCGGACTTGGGCATCTCGTTGGCCATGGCGCTGTCGCCCAGCACGTAGATGTGCGGGGCTTTGGTGGATGCGAAGCTGTTGGGATCGACGGGGCACCAACCGGGATCGGCGAGACCTGCGCTGAGTGCGATGGCACCGGCGGTCTGGGGCGGGATGATGTTGGCAACAGCGGCGGTGATGGTGAGGCCGGCTTTGGTTTCGACTTCGCCGGTCACGGGGTCGATGCGCGTGACGGTGAAGTCGTCGATGTCGTTGGAGAGGTTGAGTTCGACAATGTCCTTGTAATACTGATCGAAGGCCTCCTGGAAGGCGGCCTGCTTGGTGAAGGTCATCTTGGCGTCGAGGATGATCAGCTTGGACTTGGGCTTCTTTGTTTTCAGGTAATGGGCAATGAC
>JALHQM010000008.1:28356-50885 GCA_022841965.1 Hyphomicrobium sp.
AGCCTTCGAGTCGCGGCCGAGCCGTTTGAGGGGCGCTGCGCGGCCTTCGGCCGTGCGGTGATAGCCGCCGCCGACCTCCTTGAGCCAGCGTCGGCAGTAGTGGCACGCCGGATCGTCGACCATAATGAGGGTGGCCGTTTGGGCCCGGGCGATCGTGACGGGGTGCGGCGAGGCGGGCGGGTCCGCCGCAAAACTGCTAGGCCCCGTCCCCAGACCGCCGATGGCGGCCAAGCCAATCAGCATCACGATCACAGCACGCACGGTTTGCTCCGGTTTTTCGAGATTATTCAGTGATAACCGTAGCAGTGCCGGCGGCGGCTGAGAAGCGGCAGCTGGCAACCTAACTGAGACGTAATGCTGCAAATGCGCAGCCAGCATGGAAAGCCCGGTCTGGCTTGTGATATGACAGTAAGAGATGTCCTCCGATCGTGCCCCCCTCGTGGAGCTTGCGCGCCACGTCAAGATATTGAGCCGCCGCGACGTCGTTCTTGGCGGGAGCGCTGCTGGCGCGCTGATCGCGCTGCTGGCGTCACGGCCGGCGTTGTCGGCCGTGACGGAGGCTGTTCCTGCCGCTCCGGAGCCCCCCCCAACCGTATCATCGTCGCGAATACCGGTTTCGGATGGTCTCACTCACTCACGGGAATTCGATGACGCTCTCAACGCCATTCTTGGCGATGCGGAGCCCGCCATCGGCGAGCCGTTGACGTTGACGTTGCCGGATTTGGCGGAGAACGGGAACGTGGTGCCCTACACGATCGCGGTCGAGAGCCCAATGACCGACACCGACTACGTTCGCACGCTGCATCTTCTCTCGACATCGAACCCGCAGGCGGCGGTGGCCGCGTTCCATCTGACTCCGGCGACGGGTAAGGCTATGGTTTCCGGTCGCATGAGGCTGGCGAAAACGCAGGATGTCGTGGCGGTCGCTGAATTGTCGGGGGGACAACTTCTGGTCAGCATTCGTAAGATCGAAGTGACCATCGGCGGCTGCGGGAACGAGTGAGGGCGCGATGGCCAGCAAGACGCGGATCAAGCTGCCTGAGAAGACGGCCGTGGGCGACGTCATCGAGGTGCGCGCGCTCATCAACCATGTGATGGAAACGGGCAACCGGAAAGATGCCGGTGGTCAAATCATCCCGCGCGATATTGTCAAATCGCTGTTGGTGACGTTCGGCAACGTGACGGTCTTTAGAGCCGAGTTCGGCCCTGGCATTTCGTCAAATCCATTCGTTGCCTTTTACATGCGGGTGCCGGGCCCTGGTGAACTCGTCTTTGTTTGGGAGGACGATGCGGGCGTGCGAACGACCGAGCGGACGCCACTTCTGATTGGCTGACGGGGGTGGTGCGCGCCTGATTTCGGTCAGGCTTGGCCGATCCGCTTGTCTCGCCGCGCGGGAGCGGCTACGCCACAGATCTTCACAGGTTGAGCGTGTGGTCGGCCCACTGGCCCCACCGCACCACGAGGGGGATACTATGGCCGAAGATCCAATCGTCGCACAGAAGGGGCCTTACCAAGTCGAACTGGTCGAGGGGAAGACGTATTTCTATTGCCGGTGCGGCCGGTCGAAGAAGCAACCCTTTTGTGACGGAGCCCACAAGGATACCGGTATCGATCCGCTGGCGTTCGAAGCGCCGGGGAGTGGAACGTTCAATCTCTGCGGCTGCAAATCGACGGACGACGAACCGTTCTGCGACGGGTCACATAATGTGATTTGAAGCTGCCGGCGCCGATGGATGTTTTTTTTTACAGTAGAGCGCCATGACCTGGACCGATTTTTTTCCCGAGCTGAAGAGGCTTCCGGAACCCTCGTTGTCGATCGTCGAACGGGCTGGACGGGTGGTGTCGCTGCCGGCCGGGGCAATCGTGTTCGGCCCGGGGCAGCCGCCGCAGAATTATCTGCTGCTGATCAAGGGTACCGTGCGGGTGCATCAGCTCTCGGAGGCGGGACGAGAAATCGTGCTCTACCGCGTGGCGGCGGGGGAGAGTTGTGCGATGACGACGGCGTGCCTGATTGGCGACGAGGTCTATCAAGCAGAAGGCGTGGCGGAGACGCCCATCGAAGCCGTCGTGCTGCCGAGGGCAGCTTTCGATGAGGCGATCTCGAAGTCGGCCGAGTTCCGGCGGTTTGTGTTCGCCGCGCTATCGAGCCGCATGACGAATCTTTTTAAGCTGATCGAGGAGGTCGCGTTCTCGCGGATCGATATTCGCTTGGCGCAACGTCTTCTCGATCTGGCGGGCGACAACGATCGCGTGGCGATGACGCACCAGCAGCTGGCATCTGAGCTTGGTACCGCGCGGGAAGTGATCAGCCGGCAGTTGACCGAATTTCAACGGCGGGGCTGGGTGGCGACAGCGCGGGGCGAGTTGACGATTGTCGATGCGGCGGCACTGCGGCAGCTTATCAACGCCCGATAGGTCGCAGCTGACCGTGACATGATCACAGACGCGGCACGGTGCGCGGCCTTAAGTTTTCTTCATCAACTTTAAGGAGACCATCATGCCCTGCAACGAAGGTAAATTCGACCGCCTGCTCCGGATCGTCGCCGGCGCGGCCATTCTCAGCCTGTACTTCGTCGGACCGCAAACGCCGTGGGCGTTGATCGGCGCGGTGCCGCTGCTAACGGGGCTTATTGGCTATTGCCCGGCCTACTCGCTGATCGGCGTGAATACGTGCGCGAGGAAAGCTTAAACGTCGTAGAAGGGTAGCGGGGCTGGCCCGATCGGATTATAGAGCGGCCATGACCGGCCATTCCGCTATCATTTTCAATCGTTCGAGTTTGACTGCTGGCGGCGGCGTCCTGCTCGCGGCTGCCGTCGTATTCGGGGCCAGCGCATTTGCGGGCGCGGACGGCACGGCCGCGCTCGTCATCGCTGCCGGTGTCTTTGGATGGCGACCGACGGGGGCCATGCCACCGGGCCGTTCGGAGGGGACGGACGGGGGCGCGGCGGGCCCAACGGCATCGGATCTTTCCGAGATCGTTCATGCGCTCGATATTGCCGCGATCGTTCTGGATGCCGAAAGAAAGATTGCGGTTTTCAATCGCCACGCGACCGATCTTTTTCCGTCCATTTCTACGGGCGCACCGGTTGGGCTTGCGACGCGCAATCCCGACTTGATGGTGTCGATCGACCGCAGCTTTGCCGAAGGACGCAGCGAGACAGTCGAATTTACCGAGCGGATGTTGCAGGGGCGCCGCTTTATCGTCACATCCACGCCCCTCTCTGGGCCCCGCTTGCTGTTGCAGTTTCGCGATACGAGCGAGCAGGAAAGACTGGCGCAATTGCGCGCCGACTTCATTGCCAATGCGAGCCATGAGCTGCGCACGCCGCTCGCCTCGATCAAGGGATTTATTGAAACGCTGCTTGGGCCGGCGCGCAACGACGAGGCGGCGCGGACGCGCTTTCTCGGGATTATGGCGACGCAAGCGCAACGGATGAACCGCATCCTCGACGATCTCCTGTCACTCAGCCGCATCGAAATGCGCGCGCATTTGCGGCCGGAAGGTCCCGTCGACATGAACGATCTCATCGCGCAGGTCATTCGCGGGCTGGAGCCGCTGGCGCAGCAGGCCAATATCGGCCTCAGGTTCGCGCCACCGTCGGATGCAGCCATGGTACGCGGCGACCGTGACGAACTTGAGCAGGTGATGCAGAACCTGATCCACAACGCGATCAAATATGGGCGGACGGGTGGGGCCGTCGATGTTTCGCTGCGTGAACGGCCACGCGGAGCTGCCAAGCGCGGGTTGCTGGAGATCACCGTGTCGGACGATGGCCCGGGAATTGCCCCGGAACACTTGCCCCGATTGACGGAGCGATTTTACCGGGTCGATACCGCGCGGAGCCGGGAACAGGGCGGCACGGGCCTGGGGTTGGCGATCGTGAAGCACATTCTGAACCGCCATCGCGGCGCTTTGGAGATCGCGTCCGAGGTGGATCGCGGGTCGCGATTCACAGTGGTCTTAGAGTTGGCGACGGTTTAATGGACGCCGACACGACCGCTTGCGGTATTTTGCACAATAATTTGAATATTTTGGACTGTCACAAAAGGTTTGCGCCCACCCGTTAATGCTGTCGCCGCGCGCAATCGTTCGGACCAGCGGGACGCCGCCTCCGTGCAGGGCAACAGGAGTTTTCCCCGATGAATAAGGCTACCCTCCTCGCGGTTTCGATCGTGAGCGGTCTCGCACTGACGACCGCCGCCGAAGCCCGTGACCAGATCCGCGTCGTCGGATCTTCTACTGTTTATCCGTTCACGACGGCTGTCGCTGAGCAGTTCGGTAAATCTTCGGGCGGCAAGACGCCGGTCGTCGAGTCGACCGGCACGGGCGGCGGCATGAAGATCTTCTGCGAAGGCGTCGGCGTCGACAAAGCTGATGCGACGAACGCATCGCGCCGCATCAAGAAAAGCGAATTCGAACTCTGCGACAAGAACGGCGTCAAAGACATCATTGAATTGATGGTCGGTTACGATGGTTTGACGCTCGCACACTCGAAAGAGGGAGCCAAAATCGCGCTGACGCGCAAGCAGGTCTTCCAGGCGCTCGCCGAGAAGGTCCCCAACGACAAGGGTGAACTCGTCGACAACCCTTACAAGAACTGGTCCGACATCGATCCGTCTCTGCCCAACATTAAGATCGAAGTTCTGGGCCCGCCGCCGACCTCGGGTACGCGCGACTCGTTCCACGAACTGTTCATGGAAAAGGGCGCCGAAGGCTTCGACACCCTTAAGGACATGAAGAAGAAGGATGAAGAAGCTAAGACCAAAGACTTCGAAAAGGTCTGGAAGTCGATGCGCAAGGACGGCGCTTACGTCGAAGCTGGAGAAAACGACAACGTGATCGTTCAGAAACTCGCAGGCAACAAGAACGCCTTCGGTATCTTCGGATTCTCCTTCCTCGAAGAAAATGCTGACAAGCTCGTGGGCGTGTCGATCGAAGGCGCTGAGCCGACATTCGAAAACATCTCGGCCGGCAAGTACAAGGGCGCTCGCCCGCTGTTCGTTTACTTCAAGAAGGCGCATATCGGCGTGATCCCCGGTCTCGACAAGTTCATTGCCGAGTACACGTCGGAGAAGGCTTTGGGCGCCGAAGGCTACCTGACGGAAAAAGGCCTCGTGGCTTTGCCGAAGGACGCGTTCGAAAAGTCGGCCAAGGCTGCCAACGACGGCATGACCCTCAAAGCCGACGAACTGAAGTAACTCACTCTAGATGTGTGGCCGCGCGGTTCTCTCCGCGCGGCCACAACTCGCCTACGATCCGCGACTAGATTTGTTAGAAGAACGATCGCTCACGCTTCGAACGTAAGATGAAGGATTGCTGGCTATGGCTGGTTGGTACGCGCTGGTGGTTGTCGCACTCATGCTGGCGGGGTTTGCTCTCGCCCGGGGGCGGGCGCAATCCATCGCGGGCGGCGATTATGCCGGGATGCATTCTTTGCCCTCTTATCACGGGTTGTACACGGCCTCGCTCGCTTTCATTCCGGCCCTCCTCACGTTCCTGATCGGCAGTCAGATCGCCGGATACCTCGCGACACATAGCGCCGTCTCGGCGCTGCCCAACGACATCCAATCTGACATTCTCCGGCAGGGGGCCGCGCTTCGCGAAGTGGTCAACATCGTGCGCGGTGGTCCCGTGGGATCGGCCAGCGCCGAAATTCAGAGTGCCGCTGCGAGTTATTCGTCAACACTTTTTGCAGCGCAGTGGATCACTTTGGCCTCGGGCGTGTTCATCGGGCTTGCTGGACTGTCGTGGGGTTTAAGCCGCATTTCGATGAACTTTCGTGCGCGCAATAGTTTCGAGAAGATGGTCTATGTCCTACTGTGGATCTGCGCCACCATTGCCGTTTTGACAACCATCGGCATTGTCTTCTCGGTCGTCGGCGAAACCTACCGGTTTTTCTTTGATCCCGCGATCAAGGGCAAGCCCACCGTCGGTGAGTTCTTGTTTGGTACTGATTGGAACCCTCAGGCCGCCATGCGCGCCGACCAGGGCGAGATTAACACGGCTTACGGCTTCCTGCCGCTTCTTGTCGGCACACTCTTGATCACGGTGATCGCCATCTTGGTGGCCGGACCGTTGGGGCTCTTTTCGGCGATCTATCTGGCTGAGTATGCTTCTCCTGGCGTACGTGCCGTCGCCAAGCCGATCTTGGAAATCCTGGCTGGCATCCCGACCGTGGTTCTGGGCTTCTTTGCTGCGCTTACGGTTGCACCGTACGTTCGCGGTTGGGGCGAGGCCTTCGGTTTAAACGTCGCCTCCGAGAGCGCGCTCGCTGCGGGTTTGGTGATGGGCATGATGATCATTCCCTTCATCTCTTCGCTGTCTGATGACGTCATCAACGCGGTGCCACAGTCGCTGCGCGATGGAGCCTACGCGATGGGCGCGACGAAGTCCGAGACTATCCGGCAGGTCATTCTTCCGGCAGCACTTCCCGGCATCGTCTCTGCATTCATGTTGGCCATCAGCCGTGCGATCGGTGAAACCATGATCGTCGTCATGGCTGCCGGGCTTGCTGCCAACCTCACGTTCAATCCACTTGATGCCGTGACGACCATCACGGTGCAGATCAAGACCATCCTCGTCGGTGACCAGGAGTTCGACAGCGCCAAGACGCTGGCGGCCTTCGCACTCGGCTTCGTTCTGTTCTTCGTGACCTTGGTGCTCAACTTTATCGCGCTGAAGGTCGTCCAAAAATATCGGGAGCAATATGACTGATATCACAGCGGGCGGCGTTTCGGCTCCATTGCGCCGCGTCGAGTTCGACACACCAGCAGCCAAAGCTCGTTTACGTGGCCGTTATCGGTCTGAAGCGCGGTTCAAGTCTTATGGCATCATCGCGCTTTGCATCGCGGCGACCTTCTTGATCGCGCTTCTCGCGAGCATCTTTTCGCGGGGTATTCCAGGCTTTTTCCAGCATTATCTGGTGACAGAGGTGTTGGTGGACGCTGCGAAAATCGACCCCCAGGGCAAGGGTGATGCGGCAACGTTGCGGGCGGGCGACTACACGGCCGTTGCGCGTGCCGCGCTTGCAGAGGCTGTTCCTGGCGTCGAAGGGCGGCAGATGAAAAAGGAATTGAACAGCCTGTTAAGCTCGGGCGCGGGTGACGCGCTTCGCGAGCAGGTTATCGCGAACCCGTCATTGGTTGGCCAGCGCATCAAGGTGCCGCTGTTGCTGGCGGATGAGGCGGATTTGTTTCTCAAGGACTCAGGTACGAAGCTCCTGGTTCTCAGCGAGACGCGCGGCATCGCAACGCCATCTGCTAAGACAGGCGAGATCACAATTCTCGTCGGTGCCAATGACTTTGCCGACGACATCGCCGTGGTGAAGGCTGAGTTAAAGGCGTTGGCTGCCAGTATCGATGAGACGGTCGCCCTCCGCAAGGAGCGAGGCGCTACCCCGGAAAGTCTCGATTCTCTTGTGAAGGAGGCTGTGGAGCTGCGCCGCCGTTACGATGCTGCCGCTACCTCGGAGACACTCGATTCAAAGACAGCGAGCCGGCTTGTCGCCATTAACGGCGGGATCGTTAAGATCAAGGAAATGTCCCCGACCTCGGTCAAGGGCGAGGTTATTCTCCCGCTGAAATCGACCGATGATGCAGCTCCTGGGACCTGGGGTATCAGGGTTTATGAGACCCCTGAGTCCAATCGCAATCTCAACGATCTTGGCGTGACGTTTTTGGAAGAATTGAAGGCCAAGGGACTCGTCGAGAGCCAATTCAACTTTGCATTCTTCACGCGTGGAGATAGCCGAGAGGCCGAGCTCGCCGGCATTCAGGGTGCGCTCGTCGGTTCGATCCTGACACTACTCGTGACGATCGGTCTGTGCTTGCCCATCGGGGTTCTTGCTGCAATTTATCTCGAGGAATTTGCACCAAAGAACTGGATCACCGAACTCATCGAGATCAACATCAACAACCTGGCAGCGGTTCCCTCGATCGTGTTCGGTCTGCTGGGGCTTGCCGTGTTTCTGAACTTCTTCGGAATGCCACGCTCAGCGCCGCTTGTGGGTGGCCTCGTGCTGGCGCTCTTGGTGCTGCCGACCATTATTATCGCGTCCCGGGCTGCTTTGAAGTCCGTTCCGCCGTCGATCCGAGAGGCGGCGCTCGGCGTGGGTGCGTCAAAGCAGCAGGCTGTGTTCCATCACGTGTTGCCTCTGGCTATGCCGGGCATCATGACAGGCACCATTATCGGCATGGCGCATGCGCTCGGCGAAACCGCTCCGCTGCTGATGATCGGCATGGTCGCGTTCATCGTCGACGTGCCGTCAACCCTGTCCCAGTCTGCGACCGTTCTTCCCGTCCAGATCTTCCTCTGGTCGGACCTTCCCGAACCGGCCTTCAAGATGAAGACTGCTGCCGCCATTATGGTACTTCTGGCTGTTCTGTTCGTTATGAACGGCCTCGCCATCTGGCTCAGAAAGAAGTTTGAACGCCGCTGGTAGCCGTTATAGGAACATAGAGATATCCCATGGACATGCGACCAGACCCCCTCGTGATGATGACCACACAAGCGCCAACTCATGCCACGCTCTCGGCGCCCACCAAGGTGGCGGCGAAGAACGTCAACGTTTTTTACGGGGCCAAACAAGCTCTGACGAACGTGTCCGTTGAAATTCCAGAAAAGTCGGTCACCGCGTTCATCGGTCCGTCCGGTTGCGGCAAGTCGACGTTTCTGCGTTGCATTAACCGGATGAACGACACGGTGGACTCGTGCCGGGTCGAGGGGCTCATTCAGATCGATGGCAAGGATATCTATGATCCCGCACTCGATCCCGTGCAGCTGCGTGCCCGCGTTGGCATGGTTTTTCAGAAGCCCAATCCGTTTCCGAAATCGGTCTATGACAACGTCGCTTATGGCCCGCGTATTCACGGGCTGTCGCGATCCAAGGCCGAACTCGATCAGATCGTCGAGCAGAGCCTGCGCAAAGCGAGCTTGTGGGAAGAAGTGAAAGATCGCCTGAGCGACAGCGGTACGGGGCTTTCCGGCGGGCAACAGCAGCGGCTGTGCATCGCGCGGACAATCGCGATCAATCCTGAAATCATCCTTATGGATGAGCCGTGCTCGGCGCTCGATCCGATCGCCACTGCGCGCATTGAAGAATTGATGGAAGAGCTGCGCAAGAACTTCACGATGATCATCGTGACGCACTCGATGCAGCAGGCCGCGCGTGTTTCGCAACGCACCGCATTTTTCCATTTGGGAATTCTGGTGGAGACTGGCAGCACCAGCGACATCTTTACCAATCCAGTCGACAAGCGGACGCAGGACTACATCACCGGCCGCTTCGGCTAGTCGCGTTTCGATTCCAATTTGCACCTTGTTCCCCGTCCGGGGAAGGAAGCCGCCATGTCAGAACATATCGTCAAGTCTTACGAACAGGAACTCACCGGTCTGGACGACAAGATCAGCCAAATGGGCGGACTTGCCGAGCAGCTCGTGGGGGAAGCCTTCGACTCGTTGGCGAGCCATAATCCGGCACGGGCCAGGGCGACGGTTGCCAGCGACGCGACCATCGATCTGCTGCACCGAGAGTTGGAAGAGCAGGTGATCTTGATGATCGCGCGCCGCCAGCCTCTTGCGAACGATCTGCGGCAGGTGATTTCCGTGCTCAAGGTTGCGGGTGAGCTGGAGCGTGTCGGGGATCTCGCCAAAAATGTCGCCAAGAGGGCGCAGGCGATTTCGGGCGAGACGCATCCCAAGGGGTTGCTGACAGGGTTGCAGCATATGACGGATCTGGCGTCGCGCCAGCTCAAGGACGTGCTCGATGCCTACGTCGCGCGCAACCCAGAACGGGCGATGCAGGTCTGGCGGCAAGATGAAAATCTCGATGCCGTTTACAATTCCGTGTTCCGTGAGCTGCTCACGTACATGATGGAAGATCCGCGCAATATCGGCTTGTGTACGCATCTACTGTTCGTTGCCAAGAACTTGGAGCGGATCGGCGATCACACGACGAACATTGCCGAGACCGTCACGTACATGACGCGCGGATCGCTGCCAGAAGGCGAGCGGCCGAAAGGGGATCTCACCAGCTCCACGCTCATGTCAGTTCCCCACCGCTAAGGCGCAAAAATGAGAAGAAAAGTTCATGCCGGCTAAGGTTCTGATCGTCGAAGACGAGGAGTCCATCGTCACGCTTCTGTCCTATAACCTCCAGGCTGAGGGCTACAGCGTGGTGCATACCGCGTCCGGCACTGATGCCATGATGGTGATGCAGGAGGAGCGGCCGGACCTCATTATTCTCGATTGGATGCTGCCGGGCCTAGCGGGCATCGAAATCTGCCGGCAGATCCGCGCGCGCCCAGAGACCAAGGCTGTGCCAGTGATCATGCTCACGGCGCGCGGAGAGGAGGGCGACAAGATCCGCGGACTGCAGACCGGTGCCGACGACTACGTCGTCAAACCGTTCTCGGTTTCCGAACTCGTGGCGCGTGTGAAAGCGCTGTTACGCCGTGCGGCGCCCGATCGGATCGCGGACGTGCTGGAAGGCAATGGCATCAAGCTTGATCGGGTGGCGCATCGGGTGACGCGCTTCGGGCGTGAGGTCAATGTCGGGCCGACCGAGTATCGGTTGCTCGAACAGTTCATGGAGAACACGGGGCGTGTCCTCAGCCGTTCGCAGCTTCTCGACGGCACATGGGGACGGGATGCCGAAGTCGACGAGCGGACGGTGGACGTTCATGTCGGCCGTTTGCGGAAGGCGATCGTGCGGGGCATGGAAACGGATCCCATTCGCACGGTTCGCGGTGCTGGGTATGTCTTCGACGACGAGAATTAAGAGGCGCGGCCGTTTCTGGCCGGTGCTCCTGCTGCAATTCCAACAATGAAGGCGCCGACGGCATCGTCGAAGGCGCGATCGCTATCGAGAGAGCGGAAGGCGGGCAGCAGTGTTGCGGTCGCCGGAAACGTTCCCGCGTCCAGTTCCGCCATCTCCTGCTCTTCGGTGCCGTCGAGCGGCTTTAGCAGGCCTTCGATTTCGGCCAGGGCGAACCCCAGCACAAAGGCATAGAACGCCAGTCCGAGACCGGCTGCACGCTCCGCCGGCAGGCTGGCATCGAGCAGGGCGCGATAGACGATTTCGCTGGAGATGTGGTCGGCCATGCCGGTGGCATGAAAGCGGAAGTGGAGATGAAACAGCCGCGGATGGCGTTTTGCCAATTCGCGATAGGCCACGGCGACGTTCATGAGGTCTGTCTGCCATTTGCCGGACGGTGAGGGCAGTTCGATGGAGCCCAGTGCCCGATCGGCGATCTGGCGGAGCAATTCCTCTTTCGAGCGGAAGTGATGGAGGACAGTCATGGGGTCGATGCCCATGGCCGCGCCCACCTTGCGCACAGAAAAGCCGTCCTCGCCGGCCTCGTCGATCAACGCGAAGGCTGCCTCAAGGATCGCGGAGCGATCCAGGCCTCGGGGGGTGCGGGAGCGTTGTTTGGGTTTTCGCACGGGATTGGTCTTGACACTTCTACGGCGTAGATCATAACGTGTGATCCATCGCGACGGCTTTGTAAAGCCCTTCGGGCAGAACCAGCGCATCGGTTGACGGTGCGGAAATGGACTGTTCTGATTGCGCGACATGGGCAAGGCCGTGCGCGCATGGAGCGCTGCAAGCAGGGAGGAGCGAGACCGTTATGACGCGCACGCACCGCCCATCGGCCATCGCCAATATTTATAACCGCGGCACGCAGAAGACCGAGCTTCTGCGGCTTTGCGCGCGTGTTGGCTTTACGCCCCCGGGAGATCTCCAGCCTCACTGAAGAGAGATCCCACGGGGGATCGTGCCTTAGCTGGAGACGAAACTCACATGTCCAACAAATACTCTACGGCTCGGATGCAGGAGCTGGATGCGAAGCATCATTTGCATCCATTTTCGAACCACAAATCGCTGAGGGCCGCTGGCGCGCGCGTAATCGTGGGCGGGGAAGGCGCGCACTTCATCGATAGCGAAGGTAAGCGCGTGCTGGACGGCATGTCGGGGTTGTGGACGACGAACATCGGCTATGGACGTGAGGAATTGGCCAAGGCCGCCTACGATCAAATGCTGGAATTGCCCTACTACAACACGTTTTTCCAGACAACGCATCCTCGCGTGGTGGAGCTATCGGAAAAGCTCTCCGAGATCGCGCCGGCCGGCATCAAACAAATTTTCTACGGCTCGTCAGGTTCGGAATCGAACGACACCGCCGTACGCATGATCCGGCATTACTGGGTGATCAAGGGCGAGCCGAAGCGGCGCGTGATCATCAGCCGGCGCAACGCCTATCACGGCTCCACAATCACGGCGGCCTCAATGGGCGGCATGTCGTTGATGCATTCGCAGCTCTATCCCGCCTACGAAGGCTTCCGGCATGTGATGGAACCCTACTGGTACGGGAATTCGGAACAGGGTGAGACACCAGAAGAATTCGGGCTGCGCGCGGCGCAGGCGGTCGAAGATGAAATTCGGGCCGTTGGTCCGGAGAACGTTGCCGCCTTCGTTGGCGAACCTGTAATGGGCGCAGGCGGATTGAAGATTGCGCCTTCGACCTATTGGCCAGCTATTCAGAAGATCGTTGATAAGTACGGCATTCTATTGCTGCACGATGAAGTCATCACCGGCTTCGGGCGTACGGGCAAATGGTTTGCCGCCGACTATTACGGCACCAAGCCCGATCTCGTGACGTTCGCGAAGGCTGCAACGTCGGGATACATCCCGCTCTCGGGTCTGCTCGTCGGCGACCGCGTCGCCAATGCGTTCGCCGAGCACGATGACGAGTTCTATCACGGCTACACGTATGCCGGGCATCCGGTTGCGTGCGCCGTGGCGCTTAAAAACATTGAAATAATGCAGCGCGAACGGCTTGTGGAGAAGGTCAACGAGGTCACTGGACCAGCGATGGCGCGGATGCTTGGCAAATTCAGCGATCACCCCCTTGTCGGCGAAGTGCGCTCCATCGGTATGCTGGGGGCGATCGAACTCGTCGCCGACAAGCGGACGCGGCGCCGGTTTAACGATCCCGGCCGCGTGGGCACGATGTGCCGCAACCACTTCTCGCGCGAAGGCTTCGTGATGCGCGCCATCGGCGACACGATGGTCACCGCTCCCCCATTGATCTTCACGGAGGAGCACTTTGCCGAAGCGGAAGGCATTATCGCGAAAGTGCTCGACCTTACGCTCAACGACGTTGCTGGAGAGCTGGCTGCATGAGCCGTCCGATCGTGGTGATCCCCTGCTGCACAAAGACCATCGAGGGCTATACCTTCGATGCCGTCAGCCGCAAGTATTCCGCCGCCGTGGCCATGGTGGCGGAATGCCAGCCACTGTTGATTCCTCTTGATGCTGCTCTTGTCGACATCGGCGCAGTGCTCGATGTGGCGGACGGCATCTTGTTTTCAGGCAGCCCGTCAAATATCGCGCCGGCGCACTACGGTGAAGAGGACCCGGTGCTGCCGGATAGCCTCGATCCGGCGCGCGATGCGGTGACGCTGCCGCTGATCCGCACTGCGGTCGAGCGGCAGATCCCCATGATGGCGATTTGCCGGGGGTTTCAGGAACTCAACGTGGCACTCGGCGGCACGCTGCATCAGGCGGTTCATGCGCAGGATGGCAAGCGTGACCATCGCGAGCGCAAAGAGGTTTCGTTGGAAGAGCGGTGGGGTCCGGTCCATTCGCTGAACTTGACTGGACAATTGCGCGAATGGGTCGGCCAGGACGAAATTCTGGTCAACTCACTGCATGGCCAGGGCCTCAAGGACTTGGCGCCGCCTCTGACGGCGGAAGCTTTTGCCGAGGACGGTCTCGTTGAGGCTGTTCGCGGTCCCGATAATCACCCGTTCTGTCTCGGCGTGCAGTGGCACCCCGAGTGGCGCGCCCTAGAAAACCCCGTATCCGTGAAGCTGTTCCGCCGGTTTGGCCGCGCAGCAGGAGCCAAGCTGTCATGACTGAGACGTATCTGACGACTGAACAGGCGAAGGATTTTCTCGCCAAGTATCCGACCGTACAGTGGATCGACGTGTTTATGCACGATCTGAACGGTATTGCGCGTGGCAAGCGCATCCGCTCGCGCGATCTGCTGGGCTTCGCGGACAAGGGCTTCATGGTGCCTTCGACTTGCTACATCATGGATATGCGCGGGTCGTGCGTCGAGGAGACGGGGCGGCTGTGGGAAACGGGCGATCCGGATCTACAATTCCGGGTGCTCGCGGACACGCTGGCGCCGGTCGCCGTTGAGGGCACGACGCACGCGCAGGCCGTGATGGTGCCGGTGGAGGACGACGGCGGCCTCGATCCCCGGCGGATCTTGCAGCGGCAGACCGCGGCGCTCGGCAAAATGGGTTTTCATCCTGTGACGGCCGTTGAATTGGAGTTCTACGTCAGTGCTGCGTCGAGCAACGGCGTATTCGAACTCAAGACGCCGTGCGGTCTCGTCGATAACCCAGACTGGCAGCAGCTCTATCAATTTGAGGAACTCGACTGCGTCGGGCCGTTCATCGACGACATCTACAAAATCGCCGAGGCACAGGGATTGCCGGTCGATGCCGTTTTGCAGGAGGCGGGTCCGGGGCAATTTGAGATCAACTTGAAGCACAAGAAGGATGCAGCGGGGGCAGCGCTGGACGGTTTGCTTTTGAAGCGTGCCGTGAAAGCAGCTGCCCGGGCACACAAGATGGACGCGACGTTTATGGCGAAGCCCCACCATGACTGGTCGGGTTCGGGCATGCACATTCACGTTTCGCTTCTGGACAAGGACGGCCGGAACGTGTTTGCCGGCGATCCGATCTCGCCGCTGTTTCGCAATGCCCTTGGCGGGCTTCGCGAGACGATGGGCGACTTCATGGCGATTTGGGCGCAGTCGGCGAATGCTTACCGGCGCTATCAACCGAAGTCGTATGTGCCGATGGCGGCGCATTGGGGCTTCAACAATCGCACGGCATCGCTGCGCGTTCTCAATTCCTCAGCCAATGCCACGCGCGTTGAGCACAGAATCGCGGGGGCGGATGCCAACCCCTATCTCGTGCTCGCAGCGGTTCTTGGCGGCATTCACCATGGCATCGCGAACAAGCTGGATCCGGGGCCGGCGGCAGAAGGCAATTGCGACGGATCGAACGCGCCGAAGGTTCCGACCGCATGGATCAACGCGATTGCGCAGTTCCGGGAGTCGAGCGCTGCGACGGAGACGTTCGGGGCGATTTTCCAGAAAACGTATTCGGAGATGAAAGACACGGAGCGGCGTGACTTTGAGCGCGTCGTGACGGCGCTCGATCATCAGTGGTACGCACGCGTTGCGTGAGAAAGAGTTGACATGACCTCGCTCGCCCACTTTGAGACGCTGGCTGGCAGCATCGCGATCCCGGGACACGCTGTGATCGACGGCAAGGTTGTGCCGGCGCTGTCGGGGAAGACGTTTGCCAACAACAGTCCGCGCAACGGCGGCGTTATCAATCAGGTTGCGGAGGCGGATGCGGCCGACATCGATCTGGCGGTGACAGCCGCGCGGCGGGCGTTCGAGGAGGGCACCTGGCGGCGGATGCACTATCGCCAGAAGAAGAAGATCCTGTTCAAGTTCGCGGACCTGATGGAGCGCGATGCGGAACAGCTGGCGCTTTTGGAGAGCCTCGACGTCGGCAAGCCCATCAAGGATTCGCTGTCGGTCGACATTCCTGGCGCCATCAAGACGCTGCGCTACTACGCTGAAGCACTCGACAAAGTTTATGGCGAGGTGGGGCCGGAGACGACCGACCGCATCTCATTTGCCGTGCATGAACCGCTGGGCGTGATCGGCGTGATCGTGCCGTGGAACTTCCCGCTCCTGATGGCGATGTGGAAGGTGGGTCCGGCGTTGGCGATGGGCAATTCCATCGTGTTAAAGCCAGCCGAGCAGTCGCCATTGACGGCGTTGAAGATGGGCGAATTGGCACTTGAAGCTGGGTTGCCAGCGGGCGTGCTCAACATTGTTCCGGGATTTGGCGCGACGGCCGGCAAGGCGCTTGCTTTGCATATGGATGTCGACATGATCGCGTTCACGGGGTCGGGGCCTGTGGGCAAACTGCTGATGCAGTATTCGGGGCAATCGAACCTGAAGCGGGTGTCGCTCGAACTGGGCGGCAAGTCTCCGCAGATCGTGTTTGCGGATTGCCCGGATCTGAATGCAGCGGCGGTAAGCGCAGCGTGGGGCGTGTTCTTTAATCAGGGCGAGGTCTGCACGGCAGCGTCGCGTCTTCTTGTGCAAGAGGACATCGCGGATGAGTTCGTCGATAAGCTGTTGAAGGTGGCAAAGAAGATCATTCCCGGCGATCCGCTCAATCCGGCGACGACGTTCGGTTCGATGGTGAGCGAACAGCAGATGAAGACGGCGCTGCGCTACATCGGGACGGCCAACAGCGAAGGCAACACGCTGCGTCTTGGCGGCAAGCGCGTGCGTGAGGAGAGCGGCGGTTATTTCGTCGAGCCGACCGTGTTCGATGCCGTTCAGCCGTCGCATACGCTCGCCCGAGAAGAGGTGTTTGGGCCGGTGCTGGCGGTGACGCGGTTCAAGACGGCGGAAGAGGCAATCAAAATCGCGAACGGCACGGTCTACGGGCTCGCTGCCGGTCTGTGGACGCGCGACGTGACGCTTGCTCATCGGACCGCGCGCGAGCTCAAGGCTGGCCTCGTGTGGGTCAACGGCTGGGATGCGTGCGACATCACCATGCCGTTCGGCGGGTTCAAGCAGTCGGGATTCGGGCGGGACCGCTCGATGCACGCTTTGCACAAATACGCCGACCTGAAATCCATCTCGATCACACTGCGCTGACGGAGAGCGGACCCCATGGACGTGACCCCTGACGAATTTCCCACTTCCGCCTATATCGGTGGCGCGTGGGTCACGTCGAAGGACCGGTTTGCCGTTATCAATCCGGCAACGGGACGGGACATTGCCAGCGTGCCGAACCTCACGGCTGAGGATGCACGCCGCGCCATCGATGCGGCGAGTGCGGCGCTGCCGGCATGGTCGGCGAAGACCGCGAAGGAGCGCGCGGCGGTGCTGCGGCGCTGGTATGAACTGATCTTGGGAGAATCGGAGGCGCTTGCTCAATTGATGACGGCGGAGCAGGGCAAGCCGCTGGCGGAGTCGCGGGGCGAGGTCGCTTATGGCGCGTCGTTCGTCGAGTGGTTTGCGGAAGAGGGCAAGCGCGCCTACGGGCGGACGATCCCGACGACGGCATCGACCAAGCGCTACATCACGATCAAGCAGCCGATCGGTGTCGTGGCAGCGATCACGCCGTGGAATTTCCCGATTGCGATGATCACGCGGAAGGTGGCGCCTGCCCTGGCGGCTGGATGCACGATCATCGTCAAGCCGGCGGAGGATACGCCGCTGTGCGCGTTGGCGCTGGCGAAGCTGGCGGAGAAGGCGGGCGTGCCGGCCGGCGTGTTGAACGTCGTGACGACGCAGGACGCGCGCGGCGTGGGCCAAGCGTTGTGCGCCGATGGCCGGGTGCGCAAGCTGACGTTCACGGGTTCGACCGAAGTTGGCAAAATTCTCTATCGGCAGTGCGCGGATACGGTGAAGAAGCTGACGCTGGAACTGGGCGGGAATGCGCCGCTGATCATCTTCGATGACGCCAATCTCGAGCAGGCAGTGGCGGGCGCGATGGCCTCGAAATATCGCAACGCTGGGCAGACGTGCGTCTGTGCCAATCGGATACTCGTGCAGGCGGGGATCTACGACCGGTTTGCTTCAGCGCTGGCGGCGGCGGCGGAAAAGCTTGTGGTAGGGCCGGGTGCCAGCACCGGCGTCAATCTCGGGCCGCTGATCAATGCAGAGGCGATTGCCAAGGTCGAGAGCCTGATGGCGGATGCCGTGCAGAAGGGCGGCACGGTGAAGACGGGCGGCGCGAAGGATGCTGCCGGGTCACTGTTTTATAAGCCGACTGTGTTGACGGGCGTCACAGCGGACATGGACATCGTGAGCCAGGAAATTTTCGGTCCTGTGGCCGCGTTGATCAAGTTTGAGACTGACGACGAGGCAATTGCGCTTGCGAATAGTACGCCGTTCGGTTTGGCGGCTTATCTGTTCAGCCAAAACATTCATCGGGCGTGGACAGCCGCGGAGAAGCTAGAAGCGGGCATGGTGGGCGTCAACGAAGGCATTTTCTCGAATGAAGTGGTGCCGTTCGGCGGGGTGAAGGAATCAGGTCTTGGGCGCGAGGGCGCGGCCGAGGGCTTGGACGAATACCTCGAGACCAAGTTCATCTGTCTGGGCGGGATGTGAGGCGATGACGGTGGTGGCTCAGATGGCGGCAGAGATGGACGTCGTGGCGGGCGGCGAGAGCGCGGCACGGGCGGCATTCGATTGGGCCGATCCGTTGGGCTATGCAGCGATGCTGAGCGACGATGAGCGGATGCTGAGCGACGCGGCGGCGAAGTTTGCCGCCGATAAGCTCGCGCCGCGTGTGGTCAAGGATTTCCGCACCGAGGGTTTTGACCGGTCGATCATGCGCGATCTGGGCGCCATGGGTTTTCTCGGGCCGACGATCCCTGAAGCCTACGGCGGTGCCGGCGTGGGCGCTGTGTCTTATGGGCTCATCGCGCGCGAGATCGAGGCGGTGGACAGCGGCTATCGCTCGGCGATGAGCGTGCAGTCGAGCCTCGTGATGTATCCGATCTTGGCCTACGGCACGGAGGAGCAGCGGCGGCGGTTCTTGCCGGTTCTGGCGACGGGCGAGATGATCGGTTGCTTTGGGCTGACGGAGCCCGATCATGGATCTGATCCGAGCGGGATGGTGACACGGGCGCGCCGGGAATCGGGCGGGTACCGCCTTGATGGCGCGAAGACGTGGATTACGAATTCGCCGATCTCGGACATTGCGGTCGTATGGGCGAAGACGGATGACGGGGCGATCCGCGGGTTTATTGTCGAGCGCGGGATGGCTGGATTTTCCACGCCGACGATCGAGAGCAAGATGTCGCTGCGGGCGTCGATCACGGGCGAGATCGTGCTGGAGGGCGTGTTCGTGCCCGAGGCCAATCTGCTGCCGAACGTGGCCGGGCTTAAAGGTCCGTTTGGGTGCCTCAACAATGCGCGGTTTGGAATCGCGTGGGGTGCGATCGGCGCGGCGGAGGCTTGCTGGCGGACGGCGCGGCAGTATGTGCTCGACCGGTCGCAGTTCGGGCGGCCGTTGGCAGCCAACCAGCTCATTCAGATGAAGCTCGCCAACATGCAGACCGAGATCGCGCTGGCGTTCGGTGCGTGCCTGCAGGCCGGGCGCTTGAAGGATGAGGATCGACTAGCGCCGGAAGCGATTTCGCTGATCAAGCGTAACAGCTGCCTGAAGGCGCTCGAGATCGCGCGCTCGGCACGCGACATGCTGGGCGGCAACGGCATTTCGGACGAATACCCCGTCATTCGCCACATGCTGAACCTCGAGGCGGTCAATACTTACGAGGGCACAGCCGATATTCACGCCTTGATCCTGGGGCGAGCACAAACGGGCATCCAGGCCTTTTCCTGAGGAGCATTCTACCCATGGCCACTTCCGCCGAGCTTCACGAACGCCGCAGCGCCGCCGTCCCGCGCGGTATCGGGCATGCGACGTCGATCTATGCCGCGCGGGCACTCAACTCCGAGATCTGGAGCGAAGACGGCCGGCGCTATATCGATTTCGCGGCCGGGATCGCAGTGACCAATACGGGGCATCAGCATCCGCGCATTTTGAAAGCCGTTGAAGAGCAGATGAAGGCCTTCAGCCATGTCTGCTTCCAGGTGACGCCGTATGAATCGTATGTTCGTCTTGCCGAGCGGTTGAACGCAATTGCGCCCGTGGAAGGGCCGGCGAAGACGATGCTGATTTCGACCGGTGCGGAAGCGGTGGAGAACGCGGTGAAGGTCGCGCGCGTTCATACCGGGCGTCCTGGCATCATCTCGTTCACAGCCGGATTCCATGGCCGCACGATGATGGGTATGGCGTTGACCGGTAAAGTCGTGCCGTACAAGAAGGGCTTCGGCCCCTTCCCTGCCGATATCTATCAGGTGGAGTTTCCGAACGCCTATCATTGCGTCTCCGTTGAGCAAGCCCTCTACAGTCTGAAGAGCCTGTTCAAGCACACGGCTGATCCGTCCAGCATCGCGGGCATCATCATTGAGCCGGTGCAGGGTGAGGGCGGGTTCAATATCGCGCCGCCCGAGTTTCTGCGGGCGTTGCGAGCGATCTGCGATGAGCACGGGATCGTGCTTATTGCCGATGAGATTCAGTCGGGCTTCGCGCGGACCGGCAAAATGTTTGCGATGGAACATGCAGGCGTCAAGGCCGATGTCGTGACACTGGCGAAGGGTCTGGCGGGTGGCCTGCCACTGGCTGCGATCACGGGGCGTGCGGATGTGATGGATGCATCGGGGCCGGGCGGGCTCGGCGGGACGTATGCCGGCAATCCGGTCGCTTGCGCTGCGGCACATGCGGTCCTCGATATCATCGAAGACGAGAAGCTGTGCGAGCGCGCTGTGGCCATCGGGAAGGTCATGATGGACCGGTGCCATGAACTCAGCAGTCGCTCGAATTTGAATTGTATCGGCGATGTGCGCGGGCTCGGTGCCATGTGCGCGGTGGAGCTTGTCAAGGATCAGAAAACGCATGAGCCGGCACCACAGTTGACGCAGGCGCTGTTAAAGGCGGCCAATGCGCGGGGTCTGATCCTGCTGTCGTGCGGGACTTACGGCAATGTCATCCGTTTTCTGTCGCCGTTGACGGCCAGCGATGCGCTGGTGCGCGAAGGTATGGATGTTTTCGAGGCCGCGCTAACCGAAGCCGTGACGCAGGCATCGTAGTTTCACGACGTTGGGGAGGCCGCGCCTCCCGGGGATTGACACATGAACCTACAGCTCAAGACCAACGATCTCGAAGCGTTCTGGATGCCGTTTACGGCGAACCGGCAGTTCAAGTCGGCGCCGCGGCTTTTTGCCAAGGCGGAGGGGTCGCATTACTTCACGCCCGAGGGGCGGCGGGTGATCGACGGCACATCGGGACTTTGGTGCGTGAATGCGGGGCACTGCCGACCAAAGATTGTGGCGGCGATTAAGGAGCAGGCCGAGACGCTCGATTTCGCCGGCACGTTTCAGATGGGGCATGTGAAGGCATTCGAAGCTGCTTCACGGCTCGTCAACGTGGCACCCGAAGGTTTCAACCATGTGTTCTTTACGAACTCTGGATCGGAGTCGGTCGAAACGGCCTTGAAAATGGCGCTGGCCTATCATCGCGCCAAGGGGAACGCCACGAAGGTGCGGCTGATTGGGCGGGAGCGCGGGTATCACGGCGTCAATTTTGGCGGCATGGCAGTTGGCGGCATGGTCAACAACCGCAAGTTTTTTGGAGCCCTCGTCGCGGGCGTCGATCATTTGCGGCACACGCATGATTTGTCTCGCAATGCTTTCTCTAAGGGCGAGCCGGAGCACGGGGCGGAACTGGCCGATGATCTTGAACGCCTTGTGGCGCTGCATGATGCCTCTACGATTGCCGCTGTGATCGTAGAACCGGTGGCGTGCTCGACGGGCGTGCTCGTTCCGCCGAGGGGGTATCTCAAACGGCTCGAGGCCATCTGCCGGAAGCATGACATCCTGCTCATTGCGGATGAGGTGATCACGGCGTTTGGGCGCATGGGGACGGCGTTCGGATCGGATTATTTCGGCATCAAACCCGACATCATCACGACGGCCAAGGGCGTCACCAACGGGACGATCCCGATGGGTGCGGTGTTCGTGAATGACAAGGTTCACGGCGCATTCCAGTCGGGGCCCGATTGGATGATCGATTTCTTCCACGGCTATACCTACTCCGGACATCCGATTGCGTGCGCGGCAGCGATCGGCACGCTCGACACCTATGCCGACGAGGGCTTGCTGACGCGGGCGGCGGGGCTCGCTGGCTATTGGGAAGAGCGCCTGCATGGGCTTCGCGAGATGCCGCATGTGATTGATATTCGCAACATCGGTTTGATTGGCGCCATCGAGTTTGCGCCACTGCCGGAGCAGCCGACCAAGCGGGCCTATGACCGCTTCGTTGCGGCGTTCGAGAAGGGGCTGTTGGTGCGGACCACGGGCGATATCATGGCGCTCTCGCCGCCGCTCATCATCACCAAGTCCGAGATCGATCAGTTGTTCGACATCCTGACGGACGTGCTCAAGACCACGCCGTAAACCGAGGCTCTTTTCCATGCTTACGATCCAGAATGCCATCGACGGGATCAAGATCACGTCGGGTTCGACGCGATTCTCGGCGGTCTACAATCCGGCGACGGGGGAGCAGATCGCCAACCTGCCGCTGTCGTCGAAGGCGGAGGTCGATGCGGCAGTTGCTGTCGCGAAGGCTGCGGCGCCAGCATGGGGTGCGCTGCCGCCTATGAAGCGGGCCAAGGTGCTGTTCAAATATAAGGAGCTTCTGGAGAAGCGGGCCGACGATATTGCGCGGGCGATTTCGCGCGAGCATGGCAAGACGCATCCCGACGCGCTCGGCGAGTTGCAGCGCGGAATTGACGTGGTCGATTTTGCGTGTGGGATTCCGCATCTATTGAAGGGCGA
>JALHQM010000008.1:50985-72038 GCA_022841965.1 Hyphomicrobium sp.
GCGTTGAAGATCGGGCCGGCAACGGATCCGGATGCAGAGATGGGGCCGGTCGTCACGGCGGATGCCAAGCGCAAGATTACGGGATTGATCGATCAAGGTGTGAAGGAAGGCGCTGAACTTGTGGTGGATGGGCGTGGGCTTGTTCTGCAGGGCTACGAGAATGGATATTTTCTGGGCGGGTCGCTGTTTGATCGCGTGACGCCGGAGATGACGATTTATAGACAAGAGATCTTTGGACCGGTGCTGTCGGTGGTGCGCGCGGGGTCGTTCGACGAAGCAGCCAAGCTGATCAATGATCACGAGTACGGGAACGGAACGGCGATTTTCACGCGCGATGGTGATGCGGCGCGCGCGTTTGCCGACAAGATCGAAGTGGGCATGGTGGGCATTAACGTGCCGCTTCCGGTGCCGGTGGCGTATCACTCGTTCGGCGGTTGGAAGCGGTCCATGTTTGGCGATCACGCCATTTATGGGCCGGAAGGGGTGCGCTTCTATACGCGGATCAAGACCGTGACGGCGCGCTGGCCCACGGGCATTCGTAAGGGTGCGGAATTCAATTTCCCGAGTTTAAAGTAATTAATAGTCAGGACTGATCGTAGAGCGCCGGGCCTATTGGTCCGGCGTTTTCGTTTATTTTGAAACCTCCAGGGGTTTGGGGCGTAATTCCATTCGACAGTTCGAACCGTCCCTCTCATTCAACCAAAACATCTCAACTGGAGAACGACCATGAAAGTTTCCACACTTGCAGCCATGTTGCTTGCTGCAACGACGACGTTTGCGTTTGCTGGCGGCGATCTGACCGAAAAAGCTATGGAAGACACCCCCGGCGTGACGGGCAGTGGCACGACCGCAAATCCAACGGCGAAGCCTGAGACCGGCGGACTTGCCGAAAAGGCGATGAAGGATGCACCGGGCGTTTCAGGTGGCGGTACGACCGCAAATCCGACGGCAAAGCCGGACGACAAGAGCCTCACCGGGAAGGCCATGAAGGACCACCCCGGCGTCGGCAAATAGGCATACGACAGCGAGCGCTCAGCCGTGAAGGCTGGGCTCTCCCTTTCGGGACTACTTCTCCACGAACGCTTTTTCGATCACGAACTCGCCCGGTTCACCACTGGAGCCTTCGTTAAGGCCGCGGGTCTGAAACAGCGCTTTCAGTTCAGAGAGCATGTGCGGGTTACCACACATCATCACGCGATCGTCCGGCGCACCGAAAGGCGCGATACCGAGATCGGTCGTCATCGCGTTGGACGCGATGAGATCGGGGATGCGGCCCTGGTGGTGGTAGGGCTCGCGCGTTACCGTGGCGTAGTACAGCAGTTTGCCTGTGGCTGCTTCCCCCAAGTATTCGTGCTGGCGTACATCGGTTACGACGTTGGTTGCGAATTGGAGTTCGGCAACGTCGCGGCAGCCTTCGACGGCGATAATCGTTTCGAAGGTATCGTAGGTTTCGGGATCACGCAAAATACTTGCGAAAGGCGCAAACCCCGTGCCGGTCGCGAACAGCCAGAGACGCTTACCGGGTTTCAGGTTGGACATCACAAGTGTGCCTGTCGGCTTGCCGTTCACGACGATGCTATCGCCGACCGTGATGTTCTGGAGGCGAGAGGTCAGGGGGCCACCCGGGACCTTGATGGAGAAAAACTCCAGGTGGTCGTCGTAGACGGCGCTTGTGATGGAGTAGGCGCGCAACAGGGGGCGGCCGTCGGTTTCCAGGCCAATCATGACGAATTGGCCGCTCTGGAAGCGCATAGACGGGGCGCGGGTGGTGCGGAAGGAAAATAGCTTGTCGGTGTAGTGGTTTATCGACAGAACCCGTTCGCGGCGCAGTCCGGGCGCGAGCGGACGCTCGGTTCCGGCTGCCAATGCAGGTTCTGGAAGCGTGGCGTCGTCCAGCATGGTCCAATCCGCTCCGGCCGTTGCAGGTCTGAGCCGAAGCCCACCCTCGTTGTATAAAATATCTGACAGTCGGCGATGTCAACTCAGCTGGGCAATTAGGGCCGGTGGCGCCCGACTTTTCGACCAGACCGGCGCCTGCCGTTTGACGGCCATTTCTAGGAGCAGTTGAAGGCACTGGCGATGATCAGGATCAAGTGCAGCAGGGTGACGGAACGCCGCGATTGCGGTGGGAGAGGTGGCCTTGTTGGCAGCGAACCTGTGGGCAGCTGACTTCCGGACGCACGGCTGCGTGATATGATTGAGCGTCAATTTGGAGGTGAAACCGATGCGCCGTTCGACCGTCAGTGCCGTCATCTGGCTTTTTGCATGCGGGCCGTCCGTGGCGCAAACGCAGCCGAGCAAAACGCCGTCTCCCGTTGTGCCTCCGGCCGCTGCAAAGGCCGTCTGCGCTAACCCAAATGCGCTCGGCGTCGCGAGGACGGTGGAAATCGATACCACGGGTGGCCCGGGTTTCGGCTTCGAGCAGTACAAGGCCTACGACTTTCTCCAAGACAAGGAAATCGTCCTGACCTTTGACGACGGCCCGCAGGTGGGCACCACGAAAGCGATCTTGGATGCGCTGCAAACCCATTGCACGAAGGCGACATTTTTCTCAATCGGCAAGATGGCGCTCGGCATGCCGGAAATCTTGCGTGATGTGATCAAGCGGGGGCATACGGTTGGCTCGCATACGATGACGCACGCCAGCATTCGCAAGAAGAAATCCAAGCAAGAGGCGATCGAGGAGATCGAGAAGGGGCTGAGTGCGGTGAAGCGCGCTGCGGGCGTGCCGATCGCGCCGTTCTTCCGGTTTCCCTTCTTGCAAGACAGTCCGGAAGCGCTGGAACATCTTGCGTCGCGCAACATCGCGGCGTTCTCGATGGACGTCGATAGTTTCGACTTCAAATTTCGCAACGCCGAGCAGATGGTGAAAGATACCATGGCCAAGTTGGACAAGAAGGGTAAGGGCATCCTTCTGTTGCACGATATCCAACCGGTGACCGCCAAGGCGATGCCGGCGCTGCTCGATGCGTTGAAGGCTGGGGGATACAAAATCGTCCATGTCAGACCCAAGGCTCCGGCGGCGACGATTGCGGAATTCGACGCGCTGATCGAGAAGGACGTGAAAGGATTACCCGGAGCGGCTGCGGACCGCCCCACGTCCAGCATCATCAAGACCGTTCCGAACGAATGAGCACATTCAGAGCTTTTCGCCACGCTGATGCCGTTTTGTCGCCGTCTCCACTGGTCGTCGTAACCGGCTGAGGACTGGCATGATTCGAATATTGCAAACTGTCTTACTCGCGCTGGCCCTTGTTGGGCTCGGCGGAGCCGGCGCGCTTCTGGCGGATGACGTCAAGACGACGGGGTGCACGGAAAAGACCTTTGCGGAGGCCGTCGACAAATTCGGTGCATCGCTGCGGAACTACAATGGTGAAGCGCAGCCGAGGATGCGGGCGCGGTTGACGGCTCTCGCGGAAAAGAAAGGCTGGAGCGGCGAGGATCGCGAAGAGCGCGCTATGGTCTACCTTGAGGATGGACGCCTTGGCGAACTCGATACGCGCGCGAACGAACTTTTGAGCAAGGTGGACCAACTCGGGCGGGCTAGCGCCGATGGATCGTATGACTGCAGTAGGCTGGCGGACATCGAAGCGGCGAGTATCGAGATCCTGGCGGTCATGAAGGCCAAGGCTGCCTATTTGGAAGATAAGGTGGCTCGCGAGATGGGGCCGGGCAAGACGGCGGAGGCTTTGGCGCCGCCATCCCCGCCACCGGCCGTGGCGAAAGCCGAACCCGCACCGCAGAAGCCGGATCAGAAGCCTAAGGCGGTCCCATTGCCGCCGGTCGTGGCAAAGGCAGACCCGGGCAAACCAGCGGTGCCTGCGAAACCTGCACCGTCGGAGCGTGACGGCGTTTGGGATTCAAGATCGCAATCCGTCTTGCCGCCGCCGGGAGCACCGGGTACCGGACCCTCAATCGCAGCCGCTCCCGGTTCCGATGCCGGCGAACACAACGCGCTGCCGCCGATTACATTCGAGACGACGCAGGACGGCTATACGATCGACGAAGTCCGCGACGCGAGCCGCGGCTTTTTTGGAGCCATCTCCACCAACCTCGCCAGCGTCATCGAATACGCTTTTGCGAATTCGGGGCGGCCGACTGGATACATCCTTGGCACCGAGGGTGGCGGGGCTTTTCTAGCGGGGCTTCGCTATGGGAAGGGGACGCTCTATCTCCGCGAAGGTGGAACGCGGCCCATTCATTGGCATGGACCATCGATCGGTTACGATCTGGGGGCGGAGGGCGGCCGAACGCTCATTCTGGTTTACCGTATGCGCGACCCCGAGCAGCTCTATCGCAGCTTCACCGGCGTTGATGGTTCGGCGTATCTGGTGGGAGGCGTGGGTATGACGCTGCTCAAGGGCGGGGACGTGATCATGGCGCCGATCCGGTCGGGCATCGGGCTGCGGTTGGGGGCGAACATCGGCTACCTGCGGTTTACAGACCAGCCGACTTGGAACCCCTTCTGAGTTGCGGTTTCATCGTCGGCGCGCAAAAAAAAGCGGCGGATCGGATCCGCCGCTTTTTTTACTGGCCACGGCTTAATCTTAGTACTCGGAATAGTACTGGCGCGCGGCGGCGCGGCGCTTTCTCAATGCGGCGGCGCGTTGCTTATTGCTTTGGATGTAATAGCGGGGCGGGCCATCGCCGGGAAAGACGTAGCGGGGCGCGGCGTAGGACTGGTAGCTGGTGCTATAGCCTGAGCTATACGCGTAGCGTGTGCGCGGTGCGGCAGGGCGTTGCTTGGCAATGCGCGGAGCGGTGTATTTCGGGCGGCCGTGGACCGTGATCTGGGTACGCGCCTTTCCGTGCCGTTGGACCATCGCATAGAACTTGGAGGCATTCGTCGGTGAGAGACGGACGCAGCCATGAGAGGCTGGCGTGCCGAGAAGGCGCACCGAATTCGTGGCATGGATCGCGGCGCCGTTTTTGAAGAATACGGCGTGCGGCATCGGGGCGTTGTCGTACTGCTTGGAGTACCACATCTTCGACATCCACGTTGGATTGAACGTGCCAACCGGCGTCGGATAGCCATAGGCGCCGGACGAAACCGCCCAGGTGTACTTGGCTTTGCCGTCTTCGGTGACGACCATACGCTGCGTCGTCAGGTTGATATTGACGAGCAGTGTCGGTTCCGGCGGTGGAGCGGGTGCTGCTGCCACTTTTGCTGGCGCGGGATCGGCGGGAGCTGTCGTGGCCGACACGCTGGCTGGCGTTTCGGCAGCGGGTTGTGCGCTGGTGGATGCACTGGGAGCAGCTGTTTCGGTGGCTGAAGGGGCCGCGGTGGCTTCCACAGCTTGGGGCGTTGGCGCCGGTTCGGCCATCGTTGGGGCGGGCACAATCGCGAGGCAGACAAGCACGGTGAGAACTGTAAGACGGCGCATGGGAATCGGCTCCGGTTTCGCAATGACTAGGGGAGCGGGAATGATCTTCAATCCGTTCGGGCCAAAGATGATGCCCTTTGCAGACGTTCTGCAGCTTAATTCGTGATGGTGATGCGCGTCCGCTTCATGCCGTATTGACGGACAAGCGCGAACAGTTCGCGGGCATGTGCGGGGTGCAGCCGGATGCAACCGCGCGATGCGGGTCGCCCAAGCTGACTAATGTGGGTGGTGCCGTGAATAGCGTATCCGCCGGTGAAGAAGATCGAATTTGGCATCGGCGCGTTGTCGTATTTGCGCGAGTACCACGATGGTTCCAAACGGGTCGGACGCCAGCTTCCGGTGGGGGTGTGATAACCGCGCTTGGCGGTCGAAACGCGCCATTGGTATTGCGACCACCCATCGACGTTGACGGTCATTGTCTGAGAGCTTTTGTCGATGCGGATGCGGACATCGGCAAATGCCGGCAGTGATGACATCACGGTGGCAACGCCGGCAATAGCGGCGGCAATCAGAAAACGTCTACGCACGAATACAACTCCCCGGGGCACGCTTCCACACCGTCCAAATCACGTCCGGCCAGATGCGCGGACTATGGGGCGGACTTGGTTAGCATAGTCTTACCGCCGGCATCCGATAGCGCCGTTTCCGGCACATCGCGTATGTTGAGATACGCGCACGGGTTTTGGTCACGCGCGCATGGCGGCGTAGCCATCGAGCGCCCGCTGGCGGGCTTGCGCGTGGTCGACGATGGGGGCGGGATACGTCACGCCGAGTGTGATGCCGGCCTTGGCGAGGACGCTGGGGGTCGCGGTCCACGGCGCGTGAATGACATCGTCGGGCAGCTTTTCGATTTCGGGTACCCAGTGGCGGACGTAGGCGGCCTCTGTGTCGAATTTTTCGCCTTGGGTGATGGGATTGAAGATGCGGAAATAGGGGGCCGCGTCAGCGCCGGAGCCCGCGACCCACTGCCAGCTGGCTGCATTGGAGGCGAGATCCGCATCGACAAGCGTATCCCAGAACCAGTCTTCGCCGGCTTGCCAGGGAATGAGCAGGTGTTTGATGAGGAACGACGCGACGATCATGCGCACGCGATTGTGCATCCAGCCGGTGTGCCAGAGTTGGCGCATGCCCGCGTCGACGATGGGATAGCCCGTCTGACCGCGCTGCCAGGCCTTCAGGTTGGCCATGTTTTCGTTCCAAGGGAAGGCTGCGAACTCCGGGCGGAACGGCTTTTCGGGCAGGTCGGGCCAATGGACGAGGAGATGATAGGAAAACTCGCGCCACACGAGTTCTTTGAGGAACGTTTCGAGCGCTGTGTCGCCGGCTTTGACTTTCTCCTTTGCGGCGGTGGCGCGATGCCAGCAAACACGGGGCGAGATTTCACCAAAGTGCAGATGCGGCGAGAGGCGGGATGTGCCGTCGACGGCGGGCAGGTTGCGCGTTTCGGCATATCCGGCGAGGGACGATTTAAGGAATGCGTCGAGGCGGGCTTGAGCGCCCTCCTCTCCCGGCTGCCACATGTCACGCATCCCGCCGGCCCAGTCGGGTTTGGTGGGAAGAAGCTTCCAATCTTCGAGACGGTCGGACGTTGGCTTTTTGGTTGGCGGTGTGATCGATTTTGGCGCCGGGATCGGCGCGGACGGCGCGCCCAACGCGGTGAGGGCTCGCCAGAACGGTGTGTAGACTTTGAAAGGGTCGCCCGCTTTTGTGCGCACTTCTTCCGGTTCACGGAGCATCGCGCCGGCGTAGCGCTTCAATTCGATTTGACCGGAGACTTTCGCCTTCAGGCGATCTTCTTGTGCGCTGGCCCAGGGTTCATAGGCGCGGGAGAAGTAGATTGCGCTTGCGCCGGTTTCAGCGGCGAGCGCGGCCAAGACAGTCTCCGTGTTTCCATGGCGAAGAATGAGGGGTGCACCCCGGTCTTTGAGGGAACGAGCCAGGGCTAGAAGAGAGTTGTGCAGCCACCAGTGCGAGGCGGCACCCGGCATCCATGTGCCGGCGGCATCGGAATCGTGAATGTAAACCGGAACGATCGCCGCGCCGGATGCGACGGCGGCGGCGAGCGCTCGATTGTCGGCGAGGCGCAGATCGTTTCGGAACCACAATATAACGGAGCTCGCGGGCATTTTGGGTTCCAGCGGGGACGGCGGGGCGGTCACAGCATTGGGCCGAACCCACGCAGGACGTCAACGTTCCGCGATGGCTGGCGGATCAAGACAGAGATGACATACCAGTTCGGGGCCGATCAGTTGAAGAGAAGCTCAAAGATGTTCTTTGGCTTCTTCTTTTTTTGGACGGTCCGTGCGGGCCTTGGCTGGGAGGAGGCCGCTGTCCTCGGCATGGCGACGGGCTCGTTCCACGGTGCCCAAGCGGTGCCTGTCGGTGCGCCCGACGACAACCGGCGGGCACCGGCTGCTGCGCCCAACGCGCCTCCAGCGGCCAAGGCGCTCACGTTTGTTGAGACGCCCTCCAGAGGAAGCTCCTCGGTCACGCCATCGATCGACGCGATGGTGATACGCCGATCTTCGAACGTCCAGACGGTGGATTTGGTTGTATCTTTGGCCGACTGTTTGTCCGGCACAATGGTGATCACGCGTTGGGCGGCCAGATCGACAAGGGCCGCCATTTGCATATCGAGAGCGCCGGCCGAGGTCTGCAGTTGGCCGGCGGAAAAGCGCAGAATGCCGAAGCCGTCATGGGGGGCTGGTTGGATATCCCAGCTGACAATCTTTGGCGTGCCTTCGCTCAGCATTTCGACTGGCACGACGAGGCGGACGAGGAGGTCGTTGACGGCTTCGAATTGCGCGCCGCGCCGCATGAGGCGCCAGCCCTCGATCAGCCCGGCATTGGCGACCTCAACACGATCGTCGCCGGCGCCGGGATCGAGACGTTGCAGGAGTTCCATGGCGTCTTTTGAACCGGGACGCCATGCCAGCGCCAATTTGGCGTCGGCGACGGCCTGATCAGCCAAGCCTTGGGCCTCTTCGATTTCAGCCTTGGCCCACAGCACATCGCCGCTTTTTGGATCGAGCGTCAGGGCGGTTTCGATGTCTTTTTGGCCGACGCCGACCTGCCCGGTTTGTTTGTAGACAAAGGCGCGGTAGGCGAAGGCGCGGGCGGAGCGGGGGTCGAGTTCAATGGCCCGGTTTAAGTCGGCGAAAGCGTCGTCGTAGGCTTCTGTACGGGCCAGGGCTAGGCCGCGGCTTTGATAGGCGCCAACGTGTTTGGGGTCGAGGGTGAGTGCTTGCGTGAAGTCTTTGATGGCGGCGGGCATGTCGCGGAGTGCCAGATAGGCCTCGCCACGCAACACGTATATTTCAGGATTGTTGACGTCGAAGGCGGCGGCACGCGAAACGTCTTCGATGGCTTCCTGATAATTCGAGATCATCAATTTGGCACTGGCGCGATCGAGATAGCCTTGGACGAAGCGGTTATCGGCGGTAACGGCGCGGGTGAAATCGCGCGCGGCGGCATGGGGGCGTAACATCGACAGATAAACTCTGCCGCGCCCCGTGAGGGGGGCCGGAGTCTGCGGGCTCAATTGGACGGCGCGGGTGAAGTCGGCGAGCGCGTCGCCGGTTTGGCCAAGCTTGAGATAGAGCCCTGCACGATTGTTGAACGCGGACGTGTATCCCGGGGCCAAGAGAATGGCACGATCGAGGTCTTTTTTTGCTTCCTTGAGGAGACCAAGCGAGACAAGCAGGTTGCCGCGATTGTTGTAGATCGCTGCGTACTCGGGGAAGAGTGTGGCAGCGTTGTTGAAATCCTCGACGGCGAGCTTGACCTGACCGGCCCGGGCGTAAGCGACACCGCGATCGTTCAGAAGGGTGGCGCGACGATCGTTGGAGAGCGTGTTGTCGGCCAATGCCGCAGAGTAGGCGTTGATCGCTTCCGACGTCTGGCCGCGCGCGAGATGGCCGGCAGCGGCGTCGGCAAGGGACGAGGCTGTCGGCTTCGTAACGTCTTGCGCGCTAACGCGGACCGCTGCTCCGGGCATAGCGACCAGCGCCAGGACACAGGCCATCGCATACTTCGGATTTGCGCGTGCGCGGATTTCGGTTGCCACGACAGCCCTTTGTCGAGTTGTGGGTTGGCCCCCTCGATGCTCGCCATCGGTTTGATCTGATCCGGGGCGCAGGTCAATACTGGGCCAAACCGTATGTCGCCAATATGGCGGTGGATGGCCGTTGGGTGAGGCTCACGCAAGGGCTGCAAGGACGCGGGGGAGCACATCGGGCAGATCCTCGGCGATGAGGCCGGGGCCGAAGGCCGTGGCGGCTTCGCCGTGCAGCCAGACGGCGGCGCAGGCGGCTTCAAAGGCTGGCATACCTTGGACTAGAAGTCCGGTAACGAAGCCTGCAAGCACATCACCGGAGCCAGCGGTTGCCAGCCACGGTGGGGCATTGGCGTTGATGGCGGCGCGACCATCTGGGGCGGCGATGACCGTGTCGGCGCCTTTCAGGATGACAATGGCGCCAGATTGAGCAGCCGCGGATCGCACGCGGTCGAGTTTGGAGCCGGATGCATCGGGAAAGAGCCGCGCGAACTCGCCCTCGTGCGGGGTGAGGACGACCGGGCGAGCTTGGTTCTCCTGGATGAGTTCAAACAGGGAGGCGGGGCGCTGTGCGGCAGTGTGCTTTGCGGCGGTGAAGCCGAAGCCTACTGGGCCGTCGTCGTCCGGTTTTGTTTCGGCAAAAGAGGTCAGCGCGTCGGCGTCGAGGACAACGGCGGCGCCGGAGCGTAGCGCTGCAGTGGTCATCGCGGCGGTGTTGCTACTGACGCCAGCGCCGGGGCCGATCAGGAGGACATTCTTGCGCGTGTCTTCGAGAAGGCGGGACAGTGCCGCCGGGCTTTCGCAGGGTGTGAGCATGATGGCGGTCAGATGCGCAGCATTCTCGGGCAGGGCCGAGGGTGGGCTTGCGACGGTGACAAGGCCGGCACCTGCACGGAGCGCGCCGCGAGCAGCGAGGCGGGCGGCGCCGGAATGGAAAGCCGGGCCCGAAACGACGAGCGCATGGCCGCGCGCGTATTTGTGCCCAGTACGGCTTGGGCGAGGCAAGGACGTCTGCCAGAGTCGGGGCGCGTTTTCGAAGGTCGAAGGCCCCAGATCGCCGGTGAGGACGGACGCGGGGATACCGATCTCGGCGACAATCACGTCACCGCACAGCGCGCGGCCGGGGAGCAGCACATGGGCAAGCTTCTTGCGGAAGAAGGTCACTGTGCGGGTGGCCTGCACGACGGGGCCACCTGCTGCCCCGCTGGTACCGTCGAGGCCGCTCGGCACATCGACGGCGAGGATAGGAAGACCGCTCTCGTTCATCGCGGCCGCCATCTGCGCTGCAAGGCCGTCGAGCGGCCGCGTGAGGCCGGCGCCGAACAGGGCATCGATGATGAGGTGCATGCTCTCGAGTGCGTGCGGCTCCATCGTGCGGACGGGTCCGTCCCACCAGCGGGCCATTTCGGCGGCGTCACCGCTGAGGGCGGACTTGTCGCCCAAAAGGTGGAGGCGGACATCGTAGCTGGCGCGTTTCAGGAGGCGGGCGGCGACGAGGCCATCGCCGCCGTTGTTGCCGGGGCCGCAGAAGACGGCGATGCGCGCGCCGGGCTTGATCATGGCCATCGCCGCGTCGGCCACTGCGCGGCCGGCGTTTTCCATGAGCGTCAGGGAGGGGACGCCAGCGGCGACGGCTAAGCGGTCGGCGCGGGCCATCTGTTCGCGGGTGAGGAGTTCAAAGCCGGACATGAGAACCCTTTTCTCGTTCATCCATATGGGGCCGGACAGGGTTCTGCGACAAGCCTGCCGGTTCCCCGCACTGCGGCCCGAGCGTCGCGGACATGATGAATTCTGTGGCGTTGTGATTGTTTTTTAGGCTATGGCGGCGGGATCAATCAGCCAAAAAACAGGCGATCTTCGGCTAAATTATTGATAGCTATTCATAATGCGATCGCCGCAGAAGTTGGCATGTGGCGTGCTAACCATCGCGCGTTGAGGTCCGGGTCAGGCGACCGGTCCTCCTGGGAGGCTTAGGAGATCATGAAAAAAATCGAAGCCATCATTAAACCGTTCAAGCTCGACGAAGTGAAAGAGGCACTCCAGGAGATCGGCCTGCAGGGCATTACCGTGATCGAGGCCAAGGGTTTTGGCCGGCAGAAGGGGCATACCGAGCTCTATCGCGGAGCGGAATACGTCGTTGATTTCCTGCCGAAGGTGAAAATCGAGGTGGTTTTGGGCGACGAGATGCTCGATAAGGCCGTCGAAGCGATCCAGAAGGCCGCCAAGACGGGGCGCATCGGGGACGGCAAGATCTTTATCTCGAATATCGAGGAAGCCATTCGCATCCGGACCGGAGAACACGGCGCGGACGCGATTTAAAGATGCAGCGGGACGCAAGAGCCTGGAGCATGACGCATAATTTGGGATCTCAAGGGGAGTTCTTATGAAGACGGTCAACGACGTCCTCAAGCTCATCAAGGACAAGGACGTGAAGTTCGTGGACCTTCGGTTCTCGGACACGAAGGGCAAGATGCAGCACGTCACCGCCGACGTGTCGTGCGTCGACGACGCTATGTTCAGCGAAGGTTATGCCTTCGACGGTTCATCGATCGCTGGTTGGAAGGGTATCGAAGCCTCCGACATGCTTTTGATGCCGGACGCTGCGTCCGCCCACATCGATCCTTTCTTCGCCCAGTCAACGCTCGCCATTTTCTGCGACGTCCTGGAACCATCGACCGGGCAGGCCTATGAGCGCGACCCGCGTTCAATCGCGAAGAAGGCTGAAGCCTTCATGCTTTCGCAGGGTATTGGCGACGCGGTTTACTTCGGCCCGGAAGCTGAATTCTTCATCTTCGACGACGTGAAGTTCTCGACCGATACGTACAAGGTCGGCTTCCAGGTCGACAGCTCTGAACTGCCGTCGAACTCGGATACGTCCTACGAGATGGGCAACCTCGCCCATCGTCCGCGTATCAAAGGCGGCTACTTCCCCGTCCCGCCGATCGACAGCTGCCAGGACATGCGCTCGGAAATGCTCTCGGTTCTGACCGAGATGGGTGTGACGGTTGAAAAGCACCACCACGAAGTGGCGTCCGCCCAGCACGAACTCGGCGTGAAGTTCGGCCCGATGATCCAGATGGCCGACCACATGCAGATCTATAAGTACGTCGTGCATCAGGTGGCGCAGGCGTATGGCAAGACCGCGACGTTTATGCCGAAGCCTGTTTTCGGCGACAACGGGTCGGGCATGCACGTCCACCAGTCGATCTGGAAGGGCGGCCAGCCGATGTTCGCTGGCAACAAGTATGCTGACCTCTCGGATATGTGCCTCTACTACATCGGTGGCATCCTGAAGCACGCCAAGGCCATTAACGCCTTCACCAACCCGCTGACGAACTCCTACAAGCGTCTGGTGCCCGGCTATGAGGCTCCCGTGCTGCTCGCCTACTCGGCGCGCAACCGTTCCGCTTCGTGCCGCATCCCGCATGTGTCGTCGCCGAAGGCCAAGCGCATCGAAATCCGCTTCCCGGATCCGGGCGCCAACCCTTACCTCGCCTTCACGGCCATGCTGATGGCTGGTCTCGACGGTGTCTTGAACAAGATCCATCCGGGCGACCCGATGGACAAGAACCTGTACGATCTGCCGCCGGCGGAGTTGGCCAAGATCCCGACGGTTGCCGGTAGCTTGCGCGAGGCGCTCGACGCCCTCGACAAGGACCGCGCCTTCCTCAAAGCCGGTGGCGTCATGAACGACGATATGATCGATGCGTACATCGAACTGCGCATGGCCGAGAACATGCGCTACGAGATGACGCCGCATCCGGTCGAGTACGACATGTACTACTCCGTCTAAACGGCTCACTCCAAAGAGTGGCGGAAAGGGTGGCCTTCGGGCCGCCCTTTTTGTTTTTTGCGCTCGTGATGGAGTAGGCGGTGCGAGTGGGCGGTGCATGGCACCGTCGTGAAACGGACGGCCTGATGGCTTTTCAGTAGAAGACGAGGACGCCCAGCAGGACGGTGGCGAGGCCAGCGCGATAGAAGTTGCGTTCGTTGGACCAGAGCCAGTTGAGAACCCGGCGGGGCATCTCGGCCCAGCTGAGGCGGGCAAGCGAGGACAGCATCAAGCCGATGACAAGACCGATCGAGAGTGAGCGGTAGTCGAGGAGCGGTGCCGAATTGCTGGCGGAAAGCGGCGTCAGGGTTGAGCCGATCAGCGCAATTGCACTGGCTGTGATTAAGCCAATGGCCATGAGCGAAACGAAACTGAGTACCGGCCTCATCGTCAATTGTCCTCGTCGCTGGCGTGCATGCCGATGACGCATACAGCGCGTTGGACGCTAACGATCGGGCCTTAACATTTCGTCAACCACGGTCTCGCTGCAGCGCACGACAACATTGCAAACAGATGCGTTTCGTGAATTGACAGCTTTTGGATCGAGGCGCACACTTTGGTTATTCCTCGAAGGGAGGTCTAAGAAAATGTCTCCACCGGGTACTCTTTCGCCGCTGTGAATGCGGCCCTGACGCAGAACTCCACGGGTGGCGCGGCGTGGGAGCACGCAGGCAAAGTCCACTGGAGATGCGCCGCACGCGACCGTAGCAGACAGCGCAAAGACGTTGCTTGCACGAAGCGGTCGCTGGGCGCGAAGATGCGCCGGACAAGCGCCGTGGTCATGCGGCTGAGATAGAAAATTTGAACGTTTGAACAGAGTGCCAATGCCACTCACGCCGGGGATCTGGTGTGTGTGCCCGATGACGGAGAATTCGGTCGGGAGATGAGCGCGTTCCGCGGCGCGCTTGGTAAGTCCGGCCGGAGAGCCGGTGTGGTGGCAAAATGCAGCTCTGAATATCCGATGTGATTGGGTCGGGAGGACATAGGCGGAGAAACGAGGAACGGCAGCATGATCCGGGTCAGCGCTTCAAGCGCATCGACCCACGACGGACCAGACCGCCGATCCCGCACCGCGATCATCAACCTCCGGACGAGCCCAACGCTCCGAGCCCGGAAAAGGCAAACGCCTTTTCCGGGCTTTCGCTTTTGGGAAGGGTGGGCCCGAAAAAGGCAGCCGCCTTTTCCGGGCTCTTGCTGTTTTGAGAGGTTACGGGACGGTTTTCGAGCTTCGGGGCACCAAAATCCGCCATGATGCGGCGGCACAGATCAGCCATCTGATATGCTCGTGGATCGCTCCCCATGCTGCCACTTCCGTTTGATTGGCGCGTCTATCGGCGCTTGTTATCGGGCTTCTCCCTCTTCGCAGTGTTCGCATTGGCCGGAGCGCCCGCGCAGGCTGAGCCGCGCTATGCGTGGCGGACGGCGACGGCGGTTGAGACCCTAGCGTCGCGTTTTGCACCGCCGGAGGGGTTTGAGCGGGTGACGGCCGAGGCCGGATCGTTTGCGGAATGGCTGCGCGGGTTGCCGATGAAGGCTGATGGCGCGGCAGTTCTGCTGCACACGGGCGCGCAGAAGTGGCGCCAGGATGTACACGCGGGTGTGATCGACATCGATGTCGGAAAGCGGGACCTGCAGCAGTGCGCCGACGCGGTGATGCGGCTCAGGGCGGAGTGGCTGTATTCGCTCGGGCGCAAGGCCGATATTGCGTTCAACGACACCGAAGGCAAACGGCTGCGATTTTCAGCGCGACAAAAGCAGGACTATCCGGGTTTTCGCAAATACATGGATTACGTGTTTGCTTATGCGGGGACCTATTCGCTGGAGCGCGAGTTGGTGGCGGCGTCCGCGGACGACATCCGGGCAGGCGACGTCTTCATCAAGGGCGGGTTTCCGGGGCATGCGGTGTTTGTCACTGATGTCGTGGTGAACAGGGCGACGGGCGAGACGCGTTTCTTGCTGACACAGAGCTATATGCCGGCGCAGGACATCCACGTGCTGAAGAACCCAGCCGCAAGCGATGGATCGGTGTGGTACGGCACCGATTTTGGCGACACGTTGGAAACGCCGGAGTGGCGGTTCACACGCCAACAACTCAAGCGCTGGAAATCTTGAGACGCTTGACCGCCAGCAGTGGTGTGCCGGACTTGGCGATGCGGTCAGCGGCTTCGGGGAGGGTCTCGGCGACGGTCGCCATGTGATGCGCGTTGGCGTGCAGCAACATAATGCCGTCCGTCATGATGCCGACGTGGCCCTTCCAGAACACGAGATCGCCGCGCTCAAGATTTTCAAACTCGCCTCTGACCTCGATGGGTTCCCCCAATTCGGCAAACTGCATGTCGCTGTCGCGGGGGGCAGGGACGCCGGCCGCTTGCAGGGAGAGCTGCACGAGACCTGAGCAGTCGACGCCGATGCGGGTTTTGCCGCCCCACAAATACGGTGTGTCGATGAGGCGTTCGGCCACCTCGACGAAGTCGCGGGCAGTCTTATCGAGGGCGGCGATGTGACGGTTGAAGACCCAGGCGCCAATGTGGGTGCGGCTGAACCGTTCGCCGTCCTCAACGATGGTGAGCTCGGAGTTGAGGCTTAAGTGCAGCATGGGCGCGCACTTCATATCGGCTTGCGGATAGAGGAATGTGCCGATGGCCTTCACGCGGTGGGTCGGCGCGACGATGCTTTCGGATAGCGCATTGGTTGGGATATAGCCTACGTAACCGTCGCGATCGAGCTGCACCCAAGCCCAGCCCTCCTGTTCGTCGAACACGCGCACGCGCTCGCCGTAGAGGGCTTCGGTGTCGAGGCCGTCGGCGGGGACGGGGCGGCGGCGGAGTGGGACCGAGGGGCGGATGACCTGCGCGGATTGGCCGGCGATATAGCGCGTCGCCTCATAGCGGCCGATGAGGCGTTCGTCGGCGAGATCCGGGCGAATGGCGTTGCGACGCGTGTCGAGCAGTTCGGCTGTCATGCGCCGGCCTCGCATTCGGCGCGGATGACTTCGAGCACGGTGCGCGCGGTTTGGACTTCGCCGCCTTTCGGGCCGAGCGGACGGGCGCCCGGGCGCCAGCCGTAGAGATCGAAGTGGGCGAAGCGCTTGGCGTTCTTGACGAACCGCTGCAAGAACAGAGCGGCCGTGATTGAGCCGGCGAACGGGGTTTCCCAGACGTTGTTGATATCCGCGATTTCGCTGTCGAGATTGCGGTCGTAGCCAAGCCAGAGTGGAAGACGCCAGAGGGGATCGCCAATGCGCTCGCCCGTCTGCTGGAGGGTGGCTGCGAGCGCGTCGTCGTTGGTGAAAAGTGCGGGGAGATCGGGGCCAAGTGCGGTGCGCGCGGCGCCGGTCAGGGTGGCGAAGACGAAGACGCTGTCGGGCGCGCCTTCGTCGGCCAGCGCCAAAGCGTCGGCGAGGACGAGGCGGCCTTCGGCATCGGTGTTGCCGATCTCGACCGTCAGGCCCGCGCGGCTGTGCAGGATATCGCCGGGGCGGAAGGCATCGCCGGATATAGAATTCTCAGCCGAGGCGATGAGCAGCTTGAGGCGCACATCCAAGCCCTGGCCCATGATCATGTGTGCGAGTGCGATGGCGACGGCCGCGCCGCCCATATCCTTTTTCATGATCAGCATGGCGGAGGCGGGTTTGATGTCGAGGCCACCGGTGTCGAATGTGATACCTTTGCCGACGAGCGTGATCTTGGGCGCATTAGGACGGCCGCCGGGCTTTTGCCAATTGAGCTCAATGAGGCGCGGGGCGCGTGGGCTGGCGCGGCCGACGGCGTGGATCATGGGAAAATTCTGAGTCAGGAGATCATCGCCGACAACGGAGCGGACGCTCGCGTTGTTGGCTGATCCGATGGCACGGACGGCGGCTTCGACTTCGGCGGGGCCGAGATCGCTCGCGGGCGTGTTGATCAGATCGCGGCCGAGCCAGACGGCGGCGGCTGTGTTCGACACCTGCTTCATGTCGACATCGGGGGGCGCGGCGAGGCGGGCCATCTTGCCGTTGCCCTTCCCACTCGCTGTTTTGTAACGACGGAAGCGATAGGCGCCGAGCGCCCACGAAAGGGCAGCGACAGCGGGCTGCGTGACGCCGCTGGCCAGACGATAGGTGCCTTCGGGAAGAGTGCCAGCCAGTTGACCGAGCAAAAGTTCGGAAGGGCCGCACGGGTCGCCGGCGGTACAGTCGCCAGCGCCTAAGAGGACGGCGGCGAGAGATCCATCGGCTGCCGGGACGAGGGCGTGGGCCTTGGCGGCACCCTTGAATCCAATCGTTTCGACCCAGCGCGCTGTCTCAGGCGACAGAGTGCCGTCGACGTTGCCGGCGGGCACGAGATGGATCGGGATGGCGGCGGCGTCGGACGGCGCAAAAACGTTCAGGGACTCGTGGAGTTCGACCGAAGCGGTCTGCACGATGGCTGGTTGCTCATTTGCCGGTGTCATTGGGGGCGGCACTCTCGCTCACGTCTAGGTGGAAAACTCGCTGCTCAGGCTGCCTAGGGCCGGCTCAACACGCACAGGGATACGCCCTCTCTTGTGCAGCGCCGCAAGCCGCCTTAGGACCATAGCTGGACCTAGCATATTCGCTCCAGGAAGGCGAAAGCATGCCCGAATCTCACCTTTCCCTCGTCATCGGCAACAAGACTTGGTCCAGCTGGAGCCTCAGGCCCTGGCTGGTTCTCAAACGGTTTGCGATCCCATTCGCGGAGGTGAGCGTCCCGTTGCGACAAGCGAACACCAAGTCGGCGATATTGGCCCACTCGCCAGCGGGCAAGGTTCCCGCGCTGCGCGATGGTGACCTGTTGATCTGGGACAGCCTCGCCATCATCGAATACGTGGCCGACCTCTGCCCTGACCGGCCGATTTGGCCGCGCGAGCGGATTGCACGCGGACTTGCGCGGGCCGTGTCGGCGGAGATGCACTCTGGTTTCCAGCAGTTGCGCGACGTCTGTCCGATGGACCTCTTTGCGTCCAGCCCCATGGAGACGTTTCCGGAAGGCGTTGAACACAATATCCGCCGCATCGTGCAGAGCTTTCGCGACTGTCGCGCCACCTACGGTTCCGGAGGGCCGTTCCTGTTTGGAGATTTCAGCGCGGCAGATGCGATGTATGCCCCGGTGTGTTCGAGATTTCGGACCTATGTGCCGGACTTGAGCCGGTTCGGGGACGACGGCACGGCGGCCGATTATGTGGATACCATCTTCGCCATGCCGGAGATGGTGGAGTGGGCTGTAAGCGCTAAAGCCGAGGCAACGGACTGATAGTTCGGGTTGCATGAGCGCGGAGCACAACCCTTAAACCTTTATTGAGACCTGTCCCAGAAACTGACGCTCGCAGACAAGGCGAGGCGCGAGTGATTCGCTTCAGCGTCTCAGTGTGGGAGCAGTGACTATGGCGGGCACGTCGGGCAAAAACGCGGGCAAACGGAGCACGGGCATAGCAGCCCGGTTAGCGGTTTTGGCATTGGCTGCCATGACGGGCGCCTGCTCAAGCCTCTCTGAGGAGACGGGGCTTGATCTGATGGCTTCCGCGCCGTCAGCCCAGGACAAGCGACCCGCAAACGAGGGTGGCACCCCGCAGTCGGAACTCGGCAAGGCGACCGAATACTGGGGCAAAGAGTATTCGAAGGACCCGTCGAACACGAGCGCCGCCATCTCGTATGCGAAAAACCTGAAGGCTCTTGGCAACAAGCAGGAAGCCTTCAACATCCTTGCGCAGGCGGCGCAAGTATCGCCGGACAGCAAGGAATTGGCCGCCGAATATGGCCGGTTGGCGCTGGATCTCGAAAAAGTGTCGCTTGCCGCGGAATTGCTCGAAGTTGCCGACGATCCGATGCGCCCGGATTGGCGCGTCGTGTCGGCGCGGGGTGCAGCGATGGCCAAGCTTGGCCGCTACAAGGACGCCGTGCAACATTTGGAGCGGGCAAACATGCTGGCACCCGAACAGGTCGCGGTGCAAAACAACCTTGCGCTCGCCTATGCGATGAACGGCGATCCTGCCAAAGCGGAGACGCTGATGCGTCAGGCCGTGGCGCGCGGTGGCGGAACGGCGAAAACTAAACAGAATCTTGCGCTCGTCCTTGGCCTCCAGGGCAAGTATGACGAAGCGACCCAAGTCGGCTCCACGGTGGTCAGCGCGGATATCGCGCGGGAGAACACGAGCATGCTGCGTCAGATGGTGAAGCTTGATCCGAAGGCGTCGCAGCCCTTCCCCGCGCCTGCGGCCATTGCCTCGGCGCCTGCTCAGTCATGGCCGACGCAGGTGCAGGCGCCGGCTGCACCGGTCGCCTTCAAACCAGCGACGATCGACAACACGTCGACGGGTGCTTGGGACGCCACAGTGGTTTCGGCCGCGCCCGCACGCTAGGGCCGGTTGAAGCGCGTCATAAATCGACGATCGATCCAATCTTTCAATATCCAGGCCCAACGGCCAGCCGCGGCGAACGATCCGCGGCTGGCAATCGCCGTTTTGTCGCCGAGCGACACGAGCGTCAGGAATTTTTTTTGAGGAATGAACGGGTCGAGCAAGCCCGTTTGCAGATGGCGTCGCAGATGATGCGCGAGGACCGGGCCTTGGCGAACGGCGAAGACGCCTGCTTTGGGACGGGGATGTTCAATGACCGTCGCGCAATCGCCAGCGGCGAAGATGTCGTCATCGGTGAGCGTCTGTAATGTGGGGCGGAGAGCCAGATAGCCGCCAGCGGTGCGCGCTAATCCTGTGCCCGCGAACCAACCGGGTGCTTGAGCCTTGGTGGAGACGATGGCGGTATCGCAGGGAATGGCGCGTCCGGAGCGCAGGCGGACCTGATTGGGAGCGATTTCGACCGCGGTGTCGTTGTCGATGAGTGTGATCTGATTTTCCGCCAATGCCGCGCGCGCGAGACGTTGGGCGCGGGGGGGATGGCTGGGAAGGATGCCGGCGCCGGCAACGAGGGTATAGCGAAACGGATCGTTGCGGCGATCGGGCCAGGATTGGCTGGCGGTCAACCGATTGCGGGCGGCTAGGACAAGCTCCACTCCGGCCGCGCCGCCGCCGATCACGACGATGTCGCGCGGGCCGCTGGGCCTTACAGCGCGGTCAACGAACGCCTGCCATTTGGGCGCGAAAGTTGAGACGGGTTTGACAAGGAGTGCATACTCGTGCGCACCGGCCATCTCGTCGACGTCGGGCGTGATGCCGACGTCGAGGGAGAGGACCGTGTAGGGTAGTGTGGAACCGTCCGCGAGACCGACGCTGCGCGTCTCGCGATCGATGCCGTTGACTGCGCCTTCGATGAAGCGAACTCCTGCCTTGCGGCAGAGGCGCTTAAGATCAATCAAACACTCGTCGAGCGCATAGTGGCCAGCCACAAAGCTTGGCAGCATGCCCGAGTACGGCGCCATCGGCTCTTTGGTGACGAGCGTGATGTCGACGCCTGGAAGGGGCGCGCAGGCGAAGGCTTCAAGCACGAAGACATGGGCGTGCCCGCCACCGACGAGGACGAGATGCTGTATGGTCATGGGGTCTGGATCACGGTTTTCCGGGCTGCGGCGAGGGCTTGGGGCAAGGCTTCGGCGAAGACTTCGAGTTCGGCATCGAGGCCGCAGCTGACCCGGATGCAGCGGTCGAGGCCGGGGGCTGAAGGTTTGCGTACGAAAACGTCCCGGTCGAGGAGGCCGTCAAGGACAGCCTTGGCGAAGGGACCATCGCGGCCGCAATCGATGGCAACGAAGTTGGTGGCGGAGGGAAGCGGGGTGAGGCCGTTTTCGAGGGCAATAGCGCAAAGGCGTTCGCGGGCGCGAGCGATGCGGGCCAC
>JALHQM010000009.1:0-36199 GCA_022841965.1 Hyphomicrobium sp.
GTCGCTTTGGCGCGGGCGGCCTTGACGCACAGGTCGAGCAGGTTGGCGGTGCCCTTGGCGCCCTCGGTCAGCGCGGTGAGGGCTGCCTGGCAGTCGGCTTCGTTGCGCTCGGCGCGGAGACGTTTCAGTTTTGCAATCTGCGCTTCGCGGACGGCGACATTGTCGACTTTCAGGAGATTGATTTTGGCATCGCCGTCGATCTTGAATTTGTTGACGCCGGTGATGGTCTGCTTGCCGGTGTCGATGCGGGCCTGCGTGCGGGCGGCGGCCTCTTCGATGCGCATTTTCGGGATGCCGGCGTCGATGGCTTTGGCCATACCGCCCAGTTCTTCGACTTCGGCGATGTGCTCGAGTGCTTTCTGGGCGAGTTCATAGGTGAGGCGTTCGACGTAGTGGCTGCCGCCCCACGGATCGATGACGCGCGTGGTGCCGCTCTCCTGCTGGAGGAGGAGCTGCGTGTTGCGCGCGATGCGGGCGGAGAAGTCGGTTGGCAGGGCAATCGCTTCGTCGAGGCCGTTGGTGTGGAGGGACTGCGTGTGGCCCTGTGTGGCGGCGATAGCTTCGAGGCAGGTGCGGGTGACGTTGTTGAAGACGTCTTGTGCGGTGAGCGACCAGCCGGATGTTTGCGAGTGCGTGCGCAGCGAGAGGGAGCGGGCGTCCTTGGGGTTGAACTCGTCCTTGATGAGCTTCGCCCAAAGAAGGCGCGCGGCCCGCATCTTGGCGATTTCCATGAACACGTTCGTGCCGATGGCCCAGAAGAACGAGAGGCGGGGGGCGAAGGCATCGATGTCGAGGCCGCTGGTCACGCCGGCGCGGACGTATTCGACGCCGTCAGCGAGCGTGTAGGCGAGTTCGAGGTCGGCCGTCGCGCCGGCTTCCTGCATGTGATAGCCGGAAATCGAGATGGAGTTGAACTTCGGCATCTTCTGCGACGTGTAGGTGAAAATGTCGGAGACGATGCGCATCGAGGGCAGTGGCGGGTAGATGTAGGTGTTGCGCACCATGAACTCTTTCAGAATGTCATTCTGAATGGTGCCGGCGAGTTTTTCAGGCGGCACGCCCTGCTCTTCGCCCGCGATGATGAAGAGCGCGAGGATGGGGAGCACGGCGCCGTTCATGGTCATGGAGACGGTCATCTGTTCGAGGGGGATGCTGTCGAACAGGGTGCGCATGTCGTAGATGGAATCGATGGCCACGCCGGCCATACCGACGTCGCCCTTCACGCGGGGATGATCGCTGTCGTAACCGCGATGCGTGGCGAGGTCGAAGGCGATGGAGAGGCCCTTTTGGCCAGCGGCGATGTTGCGGCGGTAGAAGGCGTTGCTCTCTTCGGCGGTCGAGAAGCCGGCGTACTGGCGGACGGTCCAGGGCTGGGTGACGTACATCGTCGGGTAGGGGCCGCGCACGTAGGGGGCAATGCCGGGCCAGGTGCCGAGGAAGTCGAGGGCGGCCGTGTCGGCGCCCGTGTAGACCGGCTTCACTGGGATGCCCTCGGGGGTCATCCACATATCGACTGGAGCGGCCGGCGTTGCGGCGCCGGTGGCGGGCGTGCCGAGGTCGATCGTCGTGAAGTCGGGGATACGGGTCATGTTGATCTCTGGAGCGGTCTCTACGCGTGCATCTTGGTAGCATAAAGAGGAGGCAGAAGGCGATGCGGCGAACATCGCCCCGAACGGCGTCTGGGAGGGGCGGTGCTATGCTGGTGGTAACCAAGGGACGCTGGATTTTCAACATGCTAGCTGCGCTGGTCGCGGTGGCTGGGGCGGTGTTGGGAGCGAGCGCTGTCTGGGCCGCACCACGGGACGAGGGCCCGGCACGGCAAACGGTTTCGCCGGAACCTGTGCTGACGCTCGAGGCGCCTGACGGGCATTGTGCTTTCGACGTCCGTAAGGCGAACCCGCCCGGACATGACACGGGATTTCAGCCGGGACTCAAGTCGGGGACGGAACTGCTCGCGCTTTACGTGCCGTGTGTCGCGCTCGAGGCGGCGCGGGCCGGGACGGCGGAATGGCTGCCGGAATGGGTGGCGTTTGAGAAGAACACCGTGACCTATCCCAGTGATGATGAGCGGTCGTTGGGATCGCATGGGGCGGTGGGACAGCTCTGCCGGGATGCGCAATCGGCGAACTGGGGGCACCCGAAATACGAGGGGGCTGATTTCGCGGAGATGGTGAAGACGGCCAATGCGAAACTGTCGCTTGATAAGCCGGAAGTCTTTTTGGGTGTCGTCGGCGAGGACGACCATGCTTGTTATCTGGCGGCGTTGCGGATCGTGTATTCGCCGGCTGGCAAGGCGCTAAGATTTTTGAACGTGCAGGCGTTCATGCAGGCCGGGGATCGCTGGGTGACGCAATCGTTCCGGCGCGAATTGAGCGAGGCGCCGGAAGTAGTGCGGTTGTTTCTTGAAGCCGCGAAGAGAGAGTCGAAGGCGTTTTCGGACAAGAACCGGTGAGGGCGCGTTAGCTCAGTTTCTTTTGCAGATCGGCAAGTGTGGCGACGGCATCTTGCCCTGCGGCGAGGAATTGGTCCACCCCGGCGGCTTTGAGGGCGGGTTCGCGGTCGCCGGGGCGGCCGGCCATGAGGACGAGTTTGGCGCCGGCTGTTTTGAGAGCCTTTGCGGTGGCTTCGGCGTGCTCGGCGTTGACGGCATCGGACGAGCAGATGCAGGCGGCTTCGAGACCGGACGCTTTGAATTCGGCTGCTGCCGCTTCGGCGTTCGGGTAGCCGTCGCTCATGTTGGCTGAGATGCCGCCGGCGGCGAGGTAGTTTTTGATCCACGTCGAGCGGACGTTGTGTTCGACGACTTGGCCGAGGCTGGCGAGGAAGACGGCGTAGGGTTTGCCGGTCTTGGCGGCGCGGGCGTCGGCGGCGTCGCGGAGTGCTTCGAAGGGCTCGGCGAGGCGGGCCATTTTTAGCGGTGTGATGGTGACGGCGGCTTGCGGACAAGCGGACGTGTCCTGCGGCCAGGGACTGGGCGCAATGCCGTCGTCGCCGAGGATCGGGAACGCGGAGACGCCGGTGAGTTCGGCGCGGCCGGTGGCGATGGCTTTGGCCTTCGTTTCGGCACTCTTGGCGATTTCGGATTGCACATATCCGGACTGGAGGGCTGCCGCCATGCCGCCTTGCTTTTCGATCTCCTGGAAGAGCGACCACGCCTTTTGCGCCAGATCGTCGGTGAGTTTTTCGACATACCAGGAGCCGCCGGCGGGATCGACGACGCGGCCGAGGTAGCTCTCTTCCTGGCAGACGATCTGAATGTTGCGGGCGACGCGGCGGGCGAAGCTGTCGGTTTGCCCTAGTGGATAGGTGAAGGGGAGCACGGTGATGCTGTCGGCGCCGCCGAGAGCTGCGCCCGTGCAGGCGATGGTGGTGCGGATGATGTTCGTCCAGGGGTCGCGCTTGGCCAGCATGCGCCAGGACGTGACAGCGTCGAAGCGCACAGATTTAGTGGCCTCTCCGGCGCCAGAGGCGTCAGCGATGCGCCATACGAGGCGGCGGGCGGCGCGGAGTTTGGCGATGTCGAGGAACTGATCGGCATCGACGGCGAGCGAGACGGCGATTTTGGGCAGTGCCTCGGCGGGTGCGATGCCGGCATGATCGGCGGCGCGCAGGTAGGCCACGATGGTCGCCAGCATGGCGGCCAGTTCCTGGGCTTCCGTGGCGCCCGCACAGTGATAGGAATTGCCGTCTGCAAGCAGAGCGGTGACGCCGGGCGTATCTTTTGTTTTGCCGATGAGCGCGATTGCCTCGGCAAGAGCTGCGTCGAGCGGTCGGGAGAGGCACCCGGTGACGGCCAGAAGACCTATCGGATCAGCGTTGAACGCGCCACGGCGGGCGGCGGGTGCGGTGCCGTTGGCGGACCAAAGGGCCATCAATTGCTCGGCGGCAGCCGTGACGTTTTCACCCGCGAGAAGAGACACGGGGCAGATGTCGAGGAGGACTCCGTCGAGGGCTTTGGCGAGGACGCCGCTGGTCAGCGGCAGGCCCGAGGGCCCGATGTGCAGCGTGATGGAGGTGGTGCCACCGTTTAGGTCTTCGAGGATGGCGGCGTTGACGGACTTCACGTCCGTGTTCGTATGGAACTGGCGGATGTCCCAGCCGAGGCCGTTGGGGGCCGCCTGGGTGCCGCGCGTGAAGGGTGCTGCGCCCGGACGCTCGCTGGCGGCGTGCGGCACGGCGTCGGCGCGCGTGTAGATCGGATCGATGCGCAGGCCGTCGGCGGTTCTGCCGACCATCTTCTTTTCAAACTCCGCGCCCTTGATCGCTTTGTCGACGAGGGCAAGCCAAGCCTCGCGCGTGGCTTCAGTGAAGCCGGTGGCGAGCGGCATGACGGGCGCGTCGGATGCGGAGGGTGCGGTCATCAGCAGGGGTCCATCGGTGGGAGTGGGCGCGCGCTAACAGCGCGAGCGGTCGCAATGAAATCTCCGTCAGTCTATAGGGGCAAGCACCGGGTTCCGCATTCAAAAAACGGTCACACAGGGTTTGGCGTGACGCCGCACGGAGGGGGAAACAGTTTCGCACGGCAGGGTATCAGTGAGCCATGCAACCAGGGTTTGCAATGGCAGGGTTTGCGTGCCAAGAGGGTTCGCACTGACGTGGCCCACCGTTGAGTCGATTGATGGCTGGCGGTCATGCTTCCACGTTAAGCCCTTGGACGACGGAGTGGCGGACCCATGAGCGAGCACGTTCTGCAAGACGGCAAGATTTTCGTCGGCAAAAGCATCAAGCCGGAATATCTCGATCTGAAACTCGCGAACCGGCATGGACTCATTACGGGGGCGACCGGCACGGGCAAGACCGTGACGTTGCAGGTCCTGGCGGAAGGATTTTCGGCAGCTGGCGTGCCGGTGTTTGCGGCCGACATCAAGGGCGATCTGTCGGGAATCGCTGCGGTCGGCGAGCCGAAGGATTTTCTCGTCAAGCGGGCGGGCGAAGTCGGGCTCGGGGACACGTACCAACAAAGGGCTTATCCGTCGATTTTTTGGGATGTGTTTGGCGAACAGGGGCATCCGATCCGCGCGACGGTGCAGGATATGGGGCCGCTGTTGCTGTCGCGGCTTCTTGAACTCAATGAGGTTCAGGAAGGCGTATTGAACATCGCATTCCGGGTGGCGGCCGATGAGAAGATGCCGCTCGTCGATCTTAAAGATCTGCGCTCGCTGATGAATAACATCGCAGAGCGGTCGAAGGAGATCGGTGCGAAGTACGGCAACGTGGCGGCGACGTCGGTGGGGTCGATCCAGCGTCGGTTCCTTGTTTTGGAAGAGCAGGGCGCCAATCAGTTCTTTGGAGAGCCGGCGCTCGACATTATGGATTTTATGCGGTTGGCTCCGGACGGCCGAGGGGTGATCAACCTGCTTGCCGCCGACCGCCTGATGGAGAAGCCGCGTCTGTACGCAACGTTCCTTTTGTGGATGTTGTCGAAGATGTGGATGACGCTGCCGGAAGTGGGTGATCAGCCCAAGCCGAAACTCGTGTTCTTTTTCGACGAGGCGCATCTGTTGTTTAGCGATGCTCCCAAGGCGCTGTTGGAGCGCATCGAACAGGTGGCGCGTCTCATTCGATCCAAGGGCGTTGGCGTGTACTTCATCACCCAGAATCCGATGGACGTGCCGAATAGCGTTTCGGCGCAGCTCGGCAACCGCGTGCAACATGCGTTGCGCGCGTTCACTCCGCAGGAACAAAAGGCGGTAAAGGCGGCGGCGACGACGTTCCGCAAGAACCCGGATCTCGACACCGAAAAGGTGATCATGGAGCTGAAGGTCGGCGAGGCGCTGGTTTCGATGCTGGAGAACAAAGGCGAGCCGTCGATGGTGCAGCGGACGTTCATCCGGCCGCCGGAAGGGCGCTTGGGGCCGGTGTCGAAGGACGAACGCCTGAGCGTGATCGAGTACAGCCCGGTTTTCGGAAAGTACGAAGAGGCGGTGGATCGCGAGAGTGCGCACGAGATGCTGACCAAGCGTACGGAGGCTGCCGCCCAAGAAGCCAATGCAGGTGAGGGCGGCAGCTGGGCGGATGTGATCTTCGGCGGAGGAGCTGCGACCGGGAGCAAGACCGGGACGAAGCGTGGGCAGCAGGGGATGGGCGACATGATCGGCAAGGAATTGCAGCGGTCGATCTCGCGCACGATTGCAACGACGATCAAGAACATCATCGTCGGGTCGATCAAAGGTGGGAAGCGCTGAGTATTTGATCGCGGTCAAGGACCGGAACGGACTTTTGCCGCGATGTGATTGCGTTGCTGCTGGCAAAGGGAGTCGTCTATGAGCCGTGGTCTTGTCGTGGCTGCTGGCGTGTTTCTGGTTGTCGGTTCGGCCGCCCACGCCGACGATGCGGCCGTCATCGCGCAGGGCAAAGCGCTGGTGGAGGACAAGTGCGCGCGCTGCCATGCGATCGGTCTGGACGACGCAAGCCTGCACGAGAAGGCGCCGCCGTTTCGGGATGTCGTTGAGATCTATCCGAGTGAGAACCTCGCCGAAGCGCTGGCGGAGGGGATCGTGTCGGGGCACCCGGACATGCCGGTGTTCAAATTCGAGCCGCCGCAAATCGAAGCTTTTCTGGGCTATTTGAACAGCTTGTCCAAAGGCCCTTGAACCTAAACGGCGGATGAACGCCGGGTTCAGAAGGAATTCAGGCGCAGGGCGGCATGTTGGGTCTCATAGAAACGTTCGAGACCGGAGACGCCCCCCATGAAACTTCTGATCGGTGCCATCGCTGCTGCTGCTGTGATGTCGGTGACCATGGCGCCTGCCAAGGCTGCGAGCTTCAGTTGCATGGAATTGGACGGCAAGGCTGCTGCGGAAGTTCGGATTTGCGAAAGCCGCTGGCTTGGCGCACTCGATGAGCGGATGGATAGCTGGTATCGCCGGGCGCTGGAGCGGGCGCGCTATTTCGATCAGACTGTGACGGTGCGCTCCGAGCAGCGCGATTGGCTGACGGCGCGCAACGCATGCGGCACGGGGTTCTTCTGCATCCGCCGCGCGTATTTGAACCGCATTCGCGAACTCAAAAATTACGTCGAGCACGTGTGAGCGGGCGGCCCGCGCCGTATTCCGTATTCCGTATCGACAGTGATGGACCACGTCGGCTTGCCGGGTCCCCGCCTTCGCGGGGATGACGGTGGGGCGGGAAGTGTGGTGGCCTGCGGTTGGCTTATTGGGTTGCGCTGGTCTCGATCTCTGAGACCCGTTCCATAGCTAAGGGCTGTACGGGCGGCTTGGGTGCTGCGGGCTCTGTGTCCGATGGGGCCGGATCAACGGGGGGTGCCGCCGGTGCGTCCGGTGGGAGCGTCACCGCGGGCTCGGGCTTGGGCTTGGCAACGCGAGCGGGGCCATCATCGGGCACGTCGATCGGCTTTTTGCGCCATTCCTTGGCTTTGCCGATGCGAATGCCCTCTTCGTACAGGGCGCGCTGATATTCGAGATCGAACTTTTCCTTCGAGGCGTGGTTGAAGTCGGCCGGAACGGCGATCGAGTTGAAGTCGGCACCGGCGTCTTTGGCCATGCGGTAGATGCGGTAGTTGTCGCCCTTGTGCTGATAGAGCATGAGCGCGCCGATGCTTTCGCCGGCAATCTGGAAGGTGTTCGGTTTCACGGCACCGAACTGGGGCGACATCTTGCCGTTGTGCACCAGATAAAGCCTGCGGTTGGGCGGCTTGGGGTAGAGCACATCGAAGGCTTTGAACGGCAGGTTCACAGGCGTCACGTAAATTTGGCGCGTCACTCCGCCGTCGACGTGCATCTCGTCGTAGACTTTGCCGTCGACCTTTACCTTGATGTTGACGGGCGGGAAGAGGCCTGGGATTGCGGCGGAGGCGACAATGACGTCGCGGAACAGTTGCACGGCTTCGGGATTGTCGTAGTGGCGGGCGATGGCGCCCATGTTCCAGACCACGGGCCGTTTGGCGTCGAGGTTCGTGGTGCCAACGGTGAGCAGGCGGCCGCGCTGGTATTCCTTGGCGACGGCCATGAGGAAGTCGCGGTCGATGTATTTGGCGACGAGTTTGCGCAGGGGGCCCGTGTCAGTCAGCGCTTGGCCGCCGAGGAGACCGTTGACGATTTGCGGGACGACGAGTTCGTCGGTTTTGTATTCGGTCCAGATTTCGCGCAGCTGGGGGTCGTATTGCGGTCCGAGGTAGGCGAAGGGGGCGATGATGGAGCCGGCGGAGACGCCGGTCACGTGTTCAAATTCGGGACGGTCGCCGCGGGCCGTCCAGCCGGTTAGGACGCCGGCACCGAATGCGCCATCGGAGCCGCCGCCTGAAAGGGCCAACACATCGATCTGCATCCGGCCATTAATTTGTGGGGCGCTGGCCCCGAGTTTTGGCACGCCATGCAGATTTTCCGCGTACGCTTTCTTCAGATCTTTGGGTGCTTCGTCAGCCCAGAAGCGGGCGCCGGGGATGTTGGGAACGCTGGCTTTTTCGGCGGCCATGGCGGTTGGGACGGGGGTGCGTTCAATGGCGCTGGCGCAGCCACCCGTTAGAGCGGCCGCGGCCAAAATACCTGCAATGGCGAGCGATGCCCGCACATATCCCCCCAGTGAAAATCCGTCCCGTCGTTCCTAGCATACGCGTGAATGGTAACAAATTGGATGAAGCGGGCCGTTGTGCGGCACCGCATGCCCAGTGCAAAAAAGCCACCCGCATGCTGCGGATGGCTTTTGGGATTACTAACGAGGTCTGAAGGTTCAGCCCATCATCTCGTCCACATAGTCCCAGTTTACGAGATTATCGAACCAGGCTTCGAGGTATTTCGGACGGGCGTTGCGGTAGTCGATGTAATAGCTGTGTTCCCAGACGTCGACGCCGAGAATGGGCTGGGCGCCGTGCATCAGCGGGTTCTCGCCGTTGGGCGTCTTGGTGACTTCGAGCTTGCCATCGCGGATGGCGAGCCAGCCCCAGCCGGAGCCAAATTGCGTGGTGCCGGCGGCTAGGAAGTCGGCGCGGACCTTGTCGAAGCCGCCGATCTCTTCCACCAGTTTCTCTAACCGGCCGGGGATTTTTTTGCCGCCACCGTTGGGCTTCATCCACTTCCAAAAGTGGATGTGATTGTAGTGCTGGCCAATATTGTTCACGAGGCCGGCGTTCTTGCCGTTGAAGGCTGCGACGCAGATCTCTTCGATCGATTTGCCTTCGAGGCCGGAGCCAACGATCAACTTGTTGCCGTTATCGACGTAGGCTTGGTGATGTTTGTCGTGGTGGAACTGCAACGTTTCGGCGGACATATAGGGCTGGAGGCTATCGTAGGCGTAGGGGAGGTCGGGGAGCTTGAAGGTCATGATCGTCTCCGATTTTGGGGCGGGGCGGTTCTGGGCGGACCCGGACCACGGCGAAAGAGCCGGTTTTCTACCTGTGCTGCACAAGCGAAACAAGTGTGCGGACGGTTGGGTTCCCCGTCGGCGGTGACCGTTCAACTCAGCCAGCGAGTTCGATCAGGTACTCGTTACGCCTCAAGAAGGGCAGCGACCAGGGGGGATTATAGAAGGCGGCCACGGGTGGACCGGCCGCGGGCAGCGCTTTGGCCTTGACCCAGGCCTCCAATTTGGCGCGGTGCTCGGCCAGGTTGGCATCGCTCGACCAGCCGGAGAAGCGGATCGTGGCAAAGCGCTTGGCTGGTTCGGCGACAATGCGGACGGCTGTGTTATTCGGGACAGGCAACGTTTCGGCGGTGTACTGCGCCGGCATGATGAAGCGGACTTTCCACTCGTTGCCTGATGCCTGCTGAGTGACTGGAACAGTCATGGCGATTTTTTCGCTGGGCTGCTGGGTGACGGGGGCCGTCATTTCAATTTTGGTTTTGGACGTGTTGTTGCCGAAGATGAAATCCGCCAGAAGACGGAAGCCCTGGTTGATGGCGGTGCTGCGGTCGCCGGCCACGGAAACTTCGGCCGCCAGTAACGGTTCGTAGCGGCGGATTTCGAAGTCGCCGTCTTTCAACTCGACGGAATAGGCGGGTTCGTCGGAGGCCATGGCGATCACGGTTGGCGCAAGAGCGGCGGCGATTGAGAGGATGGCAAGAATTGCCACCATTTTCGATCGTGAAACGCGCCGCTGCGGTATTGGGGAGTCCGGCATTGAGGATCCTGACTGATGTGGTCGATGGGGCGTTAACGCCTAAGGGCGACCGATTGGATCAATTCAATGTTCGATCGTTGCCGTGCCGCGCCATTCGGGCGGAGCGGGGCGGGTCAGAGGCCCGCTGCGTCTTGGGGCCAAAATAAATGAGGGGCGCCCCGACCCTGAGCGGAGCGCCCCCGTAGATCACGCCGGGGAAGTGTAGGGTTCAGGGTGAGGCAATCGTGACGCGATGGCACTGAACCCGTTCTGAATGGGCTATTCATTTCCGGTTCATGTTCTGGCGCGCGAAAAAAATGGGGGTTGGCAACCGATGGGCTTGTTCACCGTCAATACGGAACCTTTATCTCAGGGGGCACTATTCGGTTGCCCTTAAGGCGTGGGTATCGCCAACTAAAGCTCGGAGGGCCGTAGTTGGTCCGGGTTAAGTTGGTCCGGCGGGGCACCGGGTCCGTTCGCACGTCAGTTGCGACGGGTTTTGTTCTGCGCAGCGTTACGGCAGTGCCCACCGATCCACCGTTCACTCGAAAGCTCTTCAAGATTATGCGCCTCAGCCGACTTTTTACTCTCGCAATACCGGTCGCACTCGCGACGGCTGGAGCTGTCTGGTTTCTTAACCTTGGGCAGCCGGCGGAGCCGCGTTTGGACTATGAAACGGCGGCGGTGGAGAAGGGCACGATCCGGCGGATCGTTTCGACATCGGGGCCGGTGCGGGCGTTGGTGACGGTGAGTGTGGGGTCGTTTCTCTCCGGGCCGGTTGAAGCCGTGCTGGTTGATTTCAATTCGGAGGTGAAGCCGGGAGATGTTTTGGCCAAACTCGACCGGCGGACGTTTTCTGCCAAGGTTGCTGAAGCGGACGCGAACCTGCTGGCGGCAAAGGCTGCGCTCGCCAACCAGAAAGCGGCGCTGATCAAAGCCGAGGCGGTGCTCTTGAATGCGGAGCGAACGATCGCGCGACAGAAGTCTCTGGCGTTGAAAAAGTTTGCAAGCGAGCAGGCGCTCGACAACGCGATCCGTGACCGGGATGTGGCAAAGGCGGACATTGCGGTCGCGAAATCGCAGATCGATACGGCGAATGCGCAAATCGTGCAGCGGCAGGCCGTTCTGGACAGCGCGACTGTCGACTTGGAGCGGTCAGAGATCAAATCGCCGATTGCTGGAACGGTCATATTGCGGTCCGTCGATCCAGGGCAAACGGTGGCGTCTAGCTTTCAGGCGCCGGAGTTGTTCAAGATTGCGCAGGATCTGTCGCGCATCCGGATCGAAGCGCAGGTGAACGAGGCCGATGTCGGCTCGATTGCGGAAGGCAATCCCGTCACGTTTTCGGTTGATGCCTATCCCGATCGCGAATTCGAAGGCGGGGTGACGCAGATCCGGTTGGCAGCCACCGAAATCAACAATGTGGTCACCTATACCGTGATCATTGAGGCGCAGAACGAGGACCGGCGGCTGTTTCCTGGCATGACGGCGAATGTGCGCATCGAGAGCGCGCGGCGTGACGGTGTGTTGCGTCTGTCGAATGATGCGCTCCGGTTCCGGCCGCGCGGGGAGCCGGGGGCCTCAGACAGTCGCGGCAGTGGTGGTGGGGATCGTTCGGCGCGGACGGTGGAGCGTTTGAAGGGTGAATTGGAGCTGACGGATGCGCAGGCCGAGACGCTGAAGGCTGAGGTGGATGCACTGGCGAAGGACGCCCGCGAGCAGTCGCAGGGTGGCAGCTTTGGAGCTGCACGCCCTGATCCCGCGGCTTTTCGCATGAAGCTCAATATGCGTATCGAGCAGGCGCTCGTGCCGACAATGAGCGAGGACCAGCGCAAGATCTATGAGAGATGGAAAAAGGGCCGGGAAAGCACGCGGTCGGCGGCACTCTGGGTCTTGGATGCGGCCGGGCAGATGGAACGGCGCATGGCGCGCGTTGGGCTTGCGGACGACCAATTCACGGAGATCGTTGGCGGTGACCTCAAGGAGGGCGATCGCGTGATCGTGCGGGTTCGCGAGGCGAAGAAATGAACCCCGTGCCTGAGGGCCGCCACGTGTCAAATGGTACGATCATTCAAGCCCGCGACGTGGTCAAGTTGTACAAAATTGGCGAGCAAGAGTTGCGCGCGCTCGACGGCGTTTCGCTCGAGATCGAGGCCGGTGACTTTGTCGCCATCATGGGTGCGTCGGGTTCGGGCAAGTCAACCATGATGAACCTGATCGGTGGGCTTGATACGCCGACGACGGGACGCCTCTTCATCGACGGGGGTGACATTTCCCAACTCGATGCCGATGGTTTGGCGGAATTGCGCAATCGGACCATCGGCTTTGTGTTTCAACAGTTCAATCTGTTGCCGCGGACGCCTGCGTTGCAGCAGGTGATGTTGCCGCTGCTTTATGCGCATCCCCGTCCGGCCGACATGGAGGCGGAGGCGCGGCGGCGGCTGGAACAGGTGGGGCTCGGCAATCGGATGGAGCATCTGCCGCGGCAGTTGTCCGGCGGGCAGCAGCAGCGGGTGGCTATTGCGCGAGCGCTGGCGAACAATCCAAAAATATTGCTTGCCGACGAGCCGACGGGCGCGCTCGACAGCCGGACATCGGAAGAGATCATGCTGTTGTTTGCGGATCTGAACCGGCAGGGGATCACGGTTGTTCTGGTCACGCATGAGGCGGATATCGCGGCGTGGGCGCGCCGGAGGATCACGTTCCGCGACGGTAAAGTGATTTCAGACGAGCGGCAGGCCCCCCGCGTCCGGGAGGCGGCACAATGACGGTTCTGGATAGCGTTCTGGTTGCGTTGACGGCGCTGCGTGCGAACCTCTTGCGATCGATCCTCACCACGCTTGGCATTGTCATTGGTGTCGCGTCCGTCATCATTCTTGTGGCGGTCGGCAACGGGGCAGCGGGGGAAGTCAACCGGCAGATTTCGGCGCTGGGTACGAATATGCTGGTCGTCTTCCCTGACGCGATGCGGGTGATGGGCCGGTCGAGTGGCGCGGGAACAGCTTTGCCGTTGTCTGAAAGCGATCTGACGGCGGTCCGTGACAAGATACCCGGCGTGGTGGGTGTTTCAGGACAGCTCGACGAGTCCGCCGCTGTGGTGCGCGGTAATCTCAACTGGACCACGGCGATCAGCGGCGTGCATCCTGACTATACGTCGGTGCGCGATTGGCCGGTCAGCGAGGGCCGCGAGATCACGGCGCAGGACGTGCAGACGGCGGCGCGCGTGGCGCTCATTGGCCCGACGGTGGCGCGGCAGCTCTTTCCTGGCGAAAATCCGGTGGGGGCTGAAATCCGCATCAAGAACGTGCCTTTTCAAATTGTTGGATTGCTGTCCGTGAAAGGGCAATCCGCGATGGGGCGGGATCAAGACGACGTCATGCTCATTCCGATCACAACGGCGCGCAATCGGGTTGTGGGAAAGAGTGACGTTCAGGTGGATCAGGTGGGGCGGATCTATGTGAAGCTCGACGATCAGACCGATATGAAGACGGCGCAGGACGACATTGAAACGCTTTTGCGGCAGCGGCGCAAAAGTGGCCCCAACAGCGAGGATACGTTTTCGGTGCGCAATTTGGCCGAGTTCATGCGCGCGCGCACGGAAGTGCTTTCAACCATGAGCTATCTTCTGGGCGCAACATCGGCGATTTCACTGATTGTCGGCGGGATCGGCATTATGAATATCATGCTGGTTTCCGTCACCGAGCGGACGCGGGAGATTGGATTGCGCATGGCGGTCGGTGGCCGCCAACGCGACATCATGCGGCAGTTTTTGGTTGAGGCCGTGACCCTGTGCTTGTTCGGTGGGCTGATTGGTGTGGCTTTAGGAATAGGTATCGCCTGGCTCATCGCGCATTTTGCCAGCTGGCCAGTTGATGTGAGCCTTGGCGTGATTGGCAGCGCCATGGGTGCTGCTGCAATAACGGGTATCGTTTTTGGATTTTTTCCGGCACGCCGTGCGGCCGGTCTCAACCCTATTGATGCGCTGCGGAGTGAGTAGCGGTCGAAAAATTAGTGTTACGGCGGGTTTAGCCGTGTTCTGCCTTTTTAATTATCGCTTGAAATTTCAATATGCTTTTTGCGATAAAATTGGTTGCCAAAATGGTTTTAACGGATTATCGGCATTTGGTGCGGCAATAAAACTCCGACCTGATGCGGCTCGAATGATATAGAGCGCTATTAGGACACAACCAATCAACGCAGGCTCTTTTATAGAGCTGTAATTCAAAGGACTGCACCATGGCTGCTGTGAACGTCGACCGGATGACGTTGAAGGAAATCAACGATCTTGAAGTCAAGATTGCGAAGGCCAAGTCGGCGGCTCGCGACAAGGCCAAATCGGATTTGAAAGATAAGATCGACCGTCTCGTCGACGGGTCCGGTTTTACGATCGCTGAGCTTTATGGATTTACCGCGCGCGGGCGTGGCCGTTCGAAGTCGGCGGCGAAGTATGCCAATCCTGAGAACAAGAGCGAAACCTGGACGGGCCGCGGCCGCAAGCCGAACTGGCTCGTGGCGCGTCTGAAGAAGGGCGCGAAGATGGACGACTTCTCGATCTAGTTCCAATTTCTTCCGGTAACGGAACGCCTGTGAAAAACGACCGCAACGGTCCTCGTTGCGGTCGTTTTTTCTCTTTCGAAGGGGGTGCGGTGAAGCCGGCGGGCGGCAGCGGATGTCCTGAAGGCTCGGGTGGATGTCGCGCGGGCGGGGACTGCCGCCGTTCTCATATCAGTCGCGGGGCGCGTAGATGCGTTCCCACACAAACAGGCAGAGCGCATAGGCGGCCGCTAGGACGAGGAACGTATCGGCGATGCGACGCGGTTCGGCATCGGCCAACGCCAGGAGTTCAGGGGCGTGGTGGGCCGTGAGGGCGAGAACGGTGAAGAGGAGCGTGAACCCGCAGAAGACGATCTGCACAAACTTGTGTGACCGAAGCCGCACGTGGGCGAGGACTTCGTCGTCGTTGGATCGCTCGTCGTTGGATCGCTCGTCGTCGAAACGCATGATCGGACCTACGCATTACGAAAATGGGCGGCAACTGAGAAGCCGCTTAACAGAATACTAACTGTGACGTGACGCGGGGGGAAGCGGCGATTTAGGTGCTCTTAAGGTTGACGAGCGCTGCAAGCCGATCGCGCACCATGGCCTCGTTGTCTGGGAAGCCTGCCGTCATCCACCATTGCTCGAGGAGATCGAGCATGTGTCCCACTTCGGGACCGGGCTGGATGCCAAGCGCCAACACATCTTTGCCCGTCACCGGCAGTTGGGGCGGAGTCCAGCGATCGGGAAGCGCGGCGTGATGGCGGTGGGCAGCACTCGTGGCTGGCGCTGAGAGATCGCGGGCCCATGTGATCAGCACACCGTCGCGGTAGGTTGTTGCGCCATGGCGGTAGATGAAGCAGCGGGCGCGATGTTCGCTTGCGGCTGGATCAAAGGTTGGGTCGGGAAGGGTGAGGTCAGCTAAGCGTTCGAATTCGATTTTAGACAACCGCAAGCGGTCGCGAAGGCGGACGGCGTCATCTGGCTTGACGATGGCCAGCGCGTAGAGGCGCCGCACGGGGTCGGGTGCCACACCGTTTGCGGATTCAATGGCGGTGAGGCGGGCGAATGTTATGACGTCGGCCGGTGTGCCGAGACTGCGTGCGAGCAGCCCGGTTTCATCCATGTTCGATATGGCGATTGCGGCGTGGGGCGCTGCAAGAAGCTTCAGCAGTTCGGCGCGAATGCGTTCCGCAGAGATACCGTCGAGGCCTTCTTGGAGTGCGGCACAGGCTTCGTGGCCTTCGCGGTCGATGCGTCCAGCGCCATAGTGCGCGGTGAAGCGGTAGAAGCGCAGGATGCGGAGGTAGTCCTCCGCAATGCGATCCTCTGCGCGGCCGATGAAGCGGACACGATTGGCGGCGAGATCGGATAGCCCGCCGGTCGGATCAAAGAGGCGGCCGGCGGCGTCGCAGTAGAGGGCGTTGATCGTGAAGTCGCGGCGGTGGGCGTCGGTGGACCAATCTTCCGTGAAGGCGACGGTGGCGTGGCGGCCGTGGGTTTCGACGTCGCGGCGTAGCGTCGTGACTTCGAAGGGTTTGTGGCCGGCGATGACGGTGACGGTGCCGTGCGCAAGGCCGGTGGGGATGGCCTGGAGACCGGCCTGCTCTGCCCGGATGATGACGTCTTCGGGGCGAACGGTGGTGGCGATGTCAACGTCGGTGACGGGGTGGCCGAGGAGCGTATTGCGGACGGCGCCACCGACAATGCGGGCGTCGCCGCCGCCAGTTGTGATGGCGCTGAAGACGGTTTGCGTTGCGTGCGCGGTTAGCCACGGCGCCGTCGCGAGCCTGGGATCGGGCGCGTAGGTGTCAGCGGTGGTCACGGGTTAGCGTCCGTTGCTCATTCGATGCGGCCGGGTTCAATCTTGCCGTCCTTGAAGATGGGCGGGCTGTAGGTTTGATCGGGGCGGCCGCCGTCAGAGGTTTTGCCGAAGGCGACGAGGACGACCATGAGTAGGACCGTGCCGGAGGCGGCGAGCCAAATGAGGGGCGCGTCGTTGAGGACGCGGGTGGGACGAATGCGGCCGTCGGTTGTGCGCTCGAGCGTGTGGGGGCGCGCGATTAGGACCCAGCCGAGGTAGGCCAGCGTCGGCAGGAGGAAGAGCAGAATATTCTCGATGACGATGCGGATCATGTGACCTTAATATCGGCGCCACTTACAGCGCGGAAAAGAGCCTGTCGTGCATGTTTCGGAGGATACCCGCTGTTGCGCCCCAGATATAGCGTTCGCCGTAGGGCATCGCATAGAAGCGACGGTCGCGGCCGCCGAGGGTGCGGGCATCGATGCGATGATTGGCCGGGTTCATCAGGAAGGCAAGCGGGACTTCGAAGGCGGCTGCAACTTCGTTGGCGTTCAGGGAGAGTTCGAAGCCGGGCCGAACAAGGGCCACGACGGGGGTAACCGCGAAGCCGGTGCCGGTGCGATAGACATCGAGAAAGCCCAGCGGTTCTACAAAAGTGCGGGCTACGCCGATTTCTTCTTCGGCTTCGCGGACCGCGGTGTCGATTGGGCCGTTGTCGCCCGGATCTGGCTTGCCGCCCGGAAAGGCGATTTGGCCGGCATGGGCCGCGAGGTGGGGCGTGCGCTCAGTCAAAAGGACCGTCAATTCATCGCGCGCCACAATGGGGACGAGGACGGCGGCCTGGCGGATCGGCGCGGGACCGTTCCAGTCGGCGAAGGCCGAAGGGTTGAGATCGAAGTCGCTTGGCGGGGGGACGGGTGCCACGGGGGTTGCTGGCGGCACGAGCGGGTTGGCGTGCAACCGCGCTGCCGCCAGCAAGCGAAACGTGTCGAGATCGAATGGGTTGTCGGTGGGGCGTCCGTGCATGCGCTTAGGTGACAATCCTTTTGGCGGCCAGTGGACGGTGACCCTCCTCTCTCTGCCGCATTTCGCGCGACTTCGCATGACCAAATCAAACGAATCGTGAGCAATAGGGTCGTGGGCGGACGGTTTTTTTAAGTGAAGGGCGACATGATTGCGGGCACTTGGCGACGGGGTCGGGAACTCATTTCCGCATTGGTTTTGGCTTTGTCGGTGTTCGCGATTACGCCGGCCTTGGCTTCGCCTGAGGGTGAATTTGCAGCGGGGCTCTCCAGTTCGGAGCGGCGGACTTTCGAGACCTTTATTTCCGCGCGGCGCTTCTACAACCTGACGCTCGATGAGTTTTGGGGCGAGGTGAACGACAAGCGCGCGTCACGCCGCCGGAAGCGGGCAGCGGATCAGGCGATCACCGCCAAGGATTACGCAAAGGGTTTTCCGCCTGAGTATTCAGGGCCGCAGCTGGCGGCCGATCTTGCCAAGCGTTGGACGAAATTCCAGGCGGCGCAGGCGGAGAAAAAGCCGCCACCGGAGCCGCGTCCGGGTGTTGCGGACTTTTTGGGGCATGCGCGGGAGCAATTTGGGTTTGTGCCCGAACGGATCCCTGAGCGCGAGTTCAAGCGGCGGTATGCGCGCGAGGCGCTGCGGGTGGGACTGACCAAGGAGCAAGTCGTGCGCGTCTATGCGCTGGAGACGAGTGGGCTTGGTACGGCGGATATGGTTGCTGGCATTCATCCCATCACGAAAAAGGGCACGCCGATTTCGACGGCGATCGGGTATGCGCAGTTGCTGTCAGCAAATTCGACCAGCGAACTCGTCAAGCATGGGCCGGAGTTTATTGCGCGGTTGAAGCGGATGGCGGAGGGTGCGCGGACGGCGGAGGCGCAGAAAAAGTATCAGCGCAAAGCGCAGATCTTGACGCGTATGCTGGCGGTTTCGAAGTCGGTGCCGAATGAGTGGAGCCGGCATCAGGCACTGGGCCGGACGGCGAAGGGCTACGGCATCCATGCGATCAACATCGACGGTGATATCGGGCCGTGGTTGCAGGTTTTGAAGCTTCTCGGCCTCAAGGAATTGGCGGACAAGAAGGGCAAGCCACGGCTGACAGGGGCAGAAATCGAGCTCATGAATTTGGCGGGGCCTGGGACGGGCCTTGAGATGATGACGCCAGCTGGGCGGGCGGCAACGACGCCGAATTTTTTTGAACGCGGGGCTTACGGGCGCAACACGATTGTGCGCGGTAAGACGGGAGCGGAATTGTTGAAGGCGCTCGATGAGCGGATGGATACGAACGTCAAGAATGAGGGTGCAGTTCTTTTCGAGCAGGTGTTTGATGAGGTCGCAGCCGAGATGGCGCGGCAATAAAAAACGCCGGTGGGCTGATCCAGGCCACCGGCGTCACTGCGGGAAATTGTGCAGTGCTGGCAAAAGATACGCCAGTCCGCCGTTAGAGTTGTTGCAAAAGAATATTGCACTCTAACGACGAGGCGGGGGTCAGGGGCAGTACCAGACGGGACCTACCTTGAAGCAACCACGGTTGCCGTAGCCCGGAGGCAGCGCGTTGTATCGTTTTCCACATGCAACGGGGCGGCAGTTCGGTCCGACGTGACGGTGGCGTGCGACCACGCCCCAGCGGGGGACGTAAGCGCGCGCGCAGGCCCGGTGACAGCCGTGGACATGAACGACTAGGTCCCCGGCGAGGGCCGCTTTGGGCGCGGGGGTGATCGGGGCTGCGGATGCTGCGTGCGGAATTAAGCACAGCGTCAGCACGGTCAGTGCGGTGCGTAAGAATTGGATCATTTTTTCCTCCGTTGCGCGTTGGGGGCCAAGTGTAGCTCTGGGGCAGGGAATGTGAAGCGCCTCGGGGATCGTGCTTATGCGACAGATCAAATCTGTGCTGAAAGACGGGGCGCTGCGTTGCTCCGAATGCCGCCCTTTACGGCCACTTCACGACGGGGGGCATGGAGGAGAGAATGCTCTCGACGTTGCCGCCGGTTTTGAGGCCGAACATGGTGCCGCGGTCGTAGAGGAGATTGTATTCGACGTAGCGGCCACGGCGGATCAGCTGTTCCTCGCGGTCGGCTTCGGTCCAGGGTGTCGTCCAGTTGCCGCGTACGAGCATGGGATAGACGCTGCGGAAGGCGCGGCCGACGTCTTGGGTAAACGCGAGCGCGGCGTCGAAGCTGCCGTCTTCCTCTGATGGCGTGAGGTAATCATAGAAGATGCCGCCGATGCCGCGCATTTCCTTGCGGTGGGGCAGATAGAAATATTCGTCGCACCATTCCTTGTAGCGCTTGTAGTCGGCGATCTTGTGGGCTGTGCAGGCCTGATACATGGCGGCGTGGAAGGCCAGTGTGTCGGCGTCCATCTGGGTGCGGCGGCGATCGAGCACGGGGGTGAGATCGGCGCCGCCGCCGAACCACCACTTGGACGTGACCACCATGCGGGTGTTCATGTGAACGGCAGGGACATGCGGATTGTGCATGTGGGCGATGAGCGAGATGCCTGACGCCCAGAAGCGCGGATCGTCTTCGGCGCCGGGGATCTGTTTGCGGAACTCGGGCGCAAACTCGCCGTGAACGGTGGAGGTGTGGACGCCGACTTTTTCGAAGACGCGGCCGTGCATAATGGACATGACCCCGCCGCCGAGATCGGCTGAGGGATCCGTGCCGGTGTGTTCGGCGCGGTTCCAGGGGGTGCGCACAAAGCGGCCGGGCGTCTGGTCTGACGTGGGGGTGCCGGCGGGCAGATCATCCTCGAGTTTTTCGAAGGCTGCGCAGATGTCGTCGCGTAAGGTTTCGAACCAGGCGCGGGCCTTGGACTTGCGTTCGGGGAGGAGATCGGTTTTGGCATCCATCGGGACCGGTCTTTCGTAACAGTGTGGCGTTTGAGCTCGTTCGCGCCACGGTTCTGGCACGACCTTGCCCCAGCCGATAGTGTATTCCGGGCCTGCCGTGAAGGGCCTCAACGCCCTCACCGTGAACGGTTTTGCCGCCCGGACGTTAACATCCACTCCCGCCACACTGCGCAGCATTGGAAAGCGACCCCCTCGTGTCCCGGCTCTTTGAACGTTTTGAAAAACATATTGATCCGTTCGCCGGGAACGGGACGGAGCGCCCGCCGGGGACACTGGCTGCGTTCTATTGGCACTTCGTTGGTCAGAAATGGCCGGTGTTCGCGCTGCTGCTCTTTATGGGTTTTTGCGCGGGCGTGCTCGAGGCCTCGCTCTTCGCCTTCGTTGGTTCGCTGGTGGACCGGATGCGGGAGGCGACGGCGCCTGAGACGTTTATCGCCGATAACGGGCAGCTTCTTTTGTTTATGGCCTTCGTGGCGGCGGTGCTGCGGCCGGCGGTTTCGTTTGTCCACGATCTTGTCAAACATCAGATGATCGGTGGGTCGTTTACGACGCTGATCCGGTGGCAATCACATGCCTACGTGTTGCGGCAGAGCCTGGGGTTCTTTCAGAATGATTTTGCGGGCCGCGTTGCCAATAAGGTGATGCAGGCGGGGCCGGCCGTGCGCGAGAGCGTCGTGCAGGCGATCGACGCGGTCTGGTTCGTGGCGGTTTATTGGCTGACGGCGCTGGTCTTGTTCGCGCAGGCCGATGTGTGGTTGGTCGGGCCACTGGTGATTTGGTTTGCGGCCTATGTGCTCGTGCTGCGCTATTTCATTCCGCGGTTGAAAGCGCGGGCGATCGAGACCAGCGAGGCGCGCTCTATGCTGACGGGCCGCATTGTGGATAGCTATACAAATATTCTGACGGTGAAGCTCTTTGCGCATACCGAGCGCGAGGATGCCTATGCCAAGTCGGCGATGCAGGAGCAGCTCGACAAGCTGCAGGTACAGTTGCGGCTGACGACGCTGATGGAGACCTCGCTGTTTGCGCTGAATGGGCTCTTGCTCGTCGGTATGTCGGCGCTTGCGATTTCGCTGTGGAGCACACAAGCGGTGACGATCGGCGCCATCGCGCTGGTGATGGGGCTGACGATCCGGATCGTGAACATGTCCGGCTGGGTGATGTGGACGGTGGCCGGGATCTTCGAGAATCTCGGCATTGCGTATGAGAGCATGGAGACGATCTCGCGGCCATGGACGGTGCTCGATCAGCCAGAGGCAACGGTGCTGTCGGTGCCGAAGGGCGAGATTGTGTTTGAGGATGTGACGTTCCGGTATGGCCGGGTGAAATCGTTCGGGGACGTGCGGCGCGGCGGCGTCATCGATGGGCTGTCGCTGAGGATCGCGCCGGGGGAAAAGGTGGGCCTCGTCGGGCGATCGGGGGCGGGCAAGTCGACGCTCGTCAGCTTGCTGATGCGGTTTTATGATCTGGAGAGCGGGCGTGTTCTGATCGATGGGCAGGATATCGCCGAGGCAACTCAGGAGAGCCTTAGGTCACAGATCGGGCTTGTGACGCAGGATACGTCGCTGCTGCATCGCTCCGTGCTCGACAATATTCTTTATGGGCGGCCTGAAGCGGGGCTGGAGGCGGCGAAGCTTGCGGCCAAGCGCGCGCATGCCGACCCCTTCATTCCGGATTTGGAGGATCTTGCAGGGCGTCGTGGGCTTTTGGCGCATGTGGGCGAGCGGGGCGTGAAATTGTCCGGCGGACAGCGGCAGCGGATCGCGATTGCGCGGGTTCTATTGAAGAATGCGCCGATCCTTATCCTCGATGAGGCGACGAGTGCGCTGGATAGTGAGGTGGAAGCGGCAATCCAGGAGAGCCTGCGCGATTTGATGACGGATAAGACGGTGATCGCCATTGCGCACCGGTTGTCGACAATCGCTGCGATGGATCGGCTCGTGATCATGGATCAGGGGCAGATTGTCGAAGACGGCACGCACGCGGAGCTTTTGCGGCGTGGTGGGCTTTATTCCGATTTGTGGAAACGGCAGTCGGGTGGATTTCTGGGTCAGGAAGCGGCGGAGTAGGCTGTCTCGGCTCCACAATGTTTGCTGCCTAGGTTAGACCAAGCAGCTGTCCCTCATGGGTCTGTTGCTGCCCCTCACCCTAACCCTCTCCCCGCGCGCGGGGAGAGGGGATAAGAGCTCATCCATGTTTTCGTTTTTTGAGAAGCTGATTGATCCATACCGCGCGGTGCCGTTGGCGCCGCCGCCGCCGGGGCTCGCGGCGTTTTTCTGGCACTACGTAAAGCCGGTGTGGCCGATTGTGCTGGGGATTTCGCTTTTGACGGCCGCGATTGCGGCGTTGGAGATCGTCATGCTCGACTATGTCGGGCGGTTCGTCGATTTGATGTCGACGTCGGACCGGGCGACGTTCTTTGAGGTGCATGGGGGCGAGGTGTGGCGCATGGCGCTCTTGGCGCTTGTCGTGCTGCCCATCCTGGCGGTGGCCTGGGAGTTCATCTTCCACCAGTCGTTCGCCGGCAATTTCCCGATGATGATCCGCTGGCAGGGACACCGATATCTGCTCCGGCAGTCGCTGTCGTTCTATCAGGATGACTTCGCGGGGCGGATTGCCAATACGCTCATGCAGACGGCTCTCGCCGTGCGCGACAGCGTGGAGCGGGTGATTAACACGATTGTCTACGCGGTCGTTTATGCGGCGAGCGCCATGGTGGTGCTGGTGGCGGCGGACTGGCGGCTGGCCATTCCGCTGATGGTGTGGATCGCGGCGTACATCATAGCGGGGACGTATTTCATGCCGCGCTTGGCGCGGTTGTCGGAGCGCCAAGCGGAGGCGCGCTCGGTGATGACGGGGCGCGTGATTGATAGTTATACCAACATCACGTCGGTGAAACTTTTCGCGCATACGGCGGCGGAGGATGCCTATGCGAAGGAGAGTATGGCGGGGTTCATGGCGACGGTTCACGAGCAGATGCGTTTGGTGACGCAGATGAATGTGAGCTTGCGGCTGCTTAACTACGGGCTCATGGCCGTGACGCTGATCGTGTCGATATTTCTGTGGCGGGCTGATCTCGTGACGGTGGGTGCGATCGCGGTGGCGACGAGCTTGGCCATGCGCCTCGATGCGCTGTCGGATTGGGTGCTGTGGCAGGTGGCGGGGTTGTTTGAGAGCATGGGCGTTGTGCGCGACGGGGCAAACACGCTGTCGAGGCCGCTCGGGATCGTGGATCAGCCGGGCGCGCCGGCGCTCGCCGTGCGGGATGGCGAAATCGTCTTTGACCGGGTGACGTTTCATTACGGCAAAGGGCGCGGGGTCATTCAGGATCTCTGCCTGCGAATTGCGCCGGGAGAAAAGGTCGGGATCGTCGGGCGGTCGGGGGCTGGAAAGTCGACGCTGGTCAATCTGCTGCTCAGGTTTTTCGAGCCAGAAGCCGGGCGCGTGATGATCGATGGGCAAGATATTCGCGACGTGACGCAGGAAAGTCTGCGGCAGGCGATCGGGGTGGTGACGCAGGATACGGCGCTGCTGCACCGGTCGGTGGGGGATAATCTTCTCTATGGACGGCCGGATGCGAGCGCGGAGGAGGTGGCGCGCGCGATGCGGCAGGCGTCGGCGGATCAGTTCATCGCGGGGCTCAACGACGGGCGCGGGCGGGCGGGGTTGGCGGCGATGGTGGGCGAGCGGGGCGTGAAGTTGTCCGGCGGGCAGCGGCAGCGGATTGCGATTGCGCGCGTGCTTTTGAAGAATGCGCCGATCCTGGTGTTGGACGAAGCGACGAGCGCGCTCGACAGCGAGGTCGAGGCGGCAATCCAGGAGAGCCTCAACGATTTGATGGCGGGCAAGACAGTGATCGCGATCGCGCACCGGTTGTCGACGATTGCTGCGATGGACCGGCTCGTCATCATGGATCAGGGGCGGATCGTGGAGGAGGGGAGCCACGCGGAGTTGATTGCACAGGGCGGACTGTATGCGAGCCTGTGGAAGCGGCAGTCGGGCGGGTTTCTGGCGGAGGCGGAGTAGCGGGCGGGCCGGTGGGGTGGGCTGTCGCACTTGTCGTGGATCAATGACATGGCAGGGCATCGAGGCAACGTTTGATGCAACACCGGTCGCACACGGACGTGCGCAGCGCTGCAACGGAGATCACGATGGCCAAACTCGCAACCGTCATGTGGATCGTCATTGGAATTGTTTTTGCCGGTGGGTTCGGACTGGTCGTGCTGGCGACACCGGCGCTCTCGAATGAGGCGGCTGAATTGCTGCCGTGGGCGGCGCTGGCCGGCTTTATTGTCGCGATCCCGGCCTCGATTTTTGTGGCCCGCCGGATCCTGGCCGAAAGCGGCAACCGGCAAGACTTATAGGTGCGGGTAGCCGCCGGTTTGACGCAGCGCCTCGCCGAGAACCATGGCGGCGGCTACGGCCACGTTGAGGGATCGGAGTGGAGGGCGCAGGGGTATTGCGACAGCGGCGTCGCAGGCGTCGCGGACGGCATCAGGGACGCCAGCGCTTTCGCGGCCTAAAAGCAGAGTGTCAGACTCGGAAAAAGTGAAGGCGGGTAGGGTTGCCGCCGCCTTGGACGATAACAGGACGAGGCGGCCGGCGCGCTCTTGGTTGCGGGTGGCCATAAAACGCTCCCAAGACAGATGACGCGTCAGGTCGACATGGGCGATGTAATCGAGGCCAGAGCGGCGGAGATTGCGGTCGGACATGTCGAAGCCGGCGGGGCCGATGACGTCGACGGGCACGGCGAGGCAAGCGGCGAGGCGGAGGATGGTGCCGGTGTTCTGAGGAATGTCGGGCTGGTAGAGGGCGAGGCGCATGGGGGATGACCGCGGGTGAAGCGTGGTGCCAGACGGGCTCGGCAAGAAGATCGCCGCCGGTATTCAGCATCGTTGACCAGTGGGGTCTGAATGGTCCATGAGGCAGTCCTCAGACAGGTGCGGCCAAACGATGCAAGACTTCAGGACGCGAACCGCGAGCCCTGACATAGCAGTATAAGGGGCACCGGTTTATCTACCTTTACAGCACCGATTCGCTGGCGGCGAACATTCGGTTGAGTACAGTCGGCGCCGAGCATGGGGTGGGTCACTGAGACTGTGACCACCTGAACATATCTGGAGGACCAAGTGGCTTCGTCAGCAGAAGAAGAGCCCAACCGCCGAGACTTCATTGTCATCGCGGGTTCCGCGTTTGCGGCCGTGGGTGGTGCCATCACGCTCTGGCCGTTTATCGCGCAGATGAACCCCGACTCGAGCGCGCAGGCGCTGGCGTCGGTCGAACTCGATCTGGCGCCGGTTAAGGAAGGTCAGGCCATCACCGCGATGTGGCGCGGCAAGCCGATTTTTATCCGCAACCGCACACAAGCGGAGATTGAAGCGGCCAAGGCTGTCGATCTGGCGGCACTGCCAGATAACTCGGCGCGCAACATGGCGCTGCCTGAAGGTGATCCGGCATCGGATGCCAACCGCACCAAGGCGGGGCATGAGAACTTTCTCATCACGATCGGTATCTGCACACACTTGGGCTGTATCCCGAAGGGACAGGCCATCGGTGACAGCAAGGGTGATTTCGGCGGCTGGTTCTGCCCCTGCCACGGTTCACATTACGACACGGCGGGACGCATCCGGAAGGGCCCTGCGCCGCGTAACTTAGAAGTTCCGCCGTACGATTTCGTCGGCGATGCCAAAATCAAGATCGGCTAAGGGAGCACCAGCATGTCGGCTCACGAGTCGAATTACACACCTACTTCGCGCGTCGGGAAATGGTTTGACGAGCGGTTGCCTGTCGCGCGGTTGATGCACGGGCAGTTCGTCGACTTTCCCACCCCGCGCAACCTGAACTACGCGTGGACGTTCGGTGGCATTCTGACCTTCTGCCTTGTGGCTCAGATCGTGACGGGCATCGTGCTCGCCATGCACTATCAGCCGAGCGCGGAAGGCGCCTTTGCCTCTGTCGATCACATTCGCCGCGACGTGAACTTCGGGTGGCTGATCCAGCCGATGCACGCGGTGGGCGCTTCGATGTTCTTCATCGCGGTCTATATCCATATCTTCCGCGGTCTCTACTATGGATCCTACAAGGCTCCGCGCGAAGTGCTCTGGATCCTCGGCGTCTTCATCCTGCTTGCAATGATGGCGACGGCGTTCATGGGCTACGCACTGCCTTGGGGCCAGATGAGCTTCTGGGGCGTGACGGTGATTACCAACCTCTTCTCCGCGCTGGATAGCGTCTGGGCGGGCCTTGGTACCGGAATCACGGAGTGGCTGTGGGGCGGGTATGCGGTGACGGGCGTGACGCTCAATCGCTTCTTCTCGCTGCACTACCTGCTGCCCTTCGTCATCTTCGGTCTGGTAGTGCTGCACATCTGGGCGCTGCACGTTGCAGGGCAGAACAATCCGACGGGGCTCGACATCAAGTCGAAGTCGGACTCGGTGCCGATGTATCCGTTCGCCGTTGCCAAAGACGCGGTCGGTCTGTTCGCGTTCCTGATCGTGTTCGCCTGGTTCGTGCTGGTGATGCCGGATTATCTTGGACATGCCGACAACTTTACGCCGGCAAATCCGCTGGTGACGCCGCCACATATCGTTCCGGAATGGTACTTCCTTCCGTTCTACGCGATCTTGCGTGCGGTCCCTTCGAAGCTTGGCGGCGTGATCGCGATGTTTGCCTCGGTGCTCATTCTTGTGTTCGTGCCATGGCTCGACACGAGCCGTGTGCGTTCGGCGAAGTACAGGCCGTACTACAAGATTGCGTTCTGGTTCTTCGTGTTCACCTGCGTGGCGCTGGGGTGGCTGGGTTCTAAACCTGCCGAACAGCCCTACGTTTTCTGGTCGCAGTTCTTCACGATCGCCTACTTCGCGTTCTTCCTCGTGGCATTGCCGGTCTTGGGTCTCATCGAAACCCCGAAACAGCTGCCGCGGTCCATCACCGAGTCGGTACTGGGCAAAGTTGGAGGTGGCGGGACACCGTTGCCTGTGGGTGCGGCTGCCGCACCTGAGAAGCGCTAAAGGGGACCGAGCCATGAAGATTAAGACCACGGCTTCGGCCCACCTTTCGAGACGTCTCGCCGCGGCAGGTTTTGCCGTGGCCGTTCTTGCCGCGCCGGTGCCTGCTCACGCGGCGGGCGGCGGTCCGGAAATTCCCCGGATCGGCTGGTCGTTCGACGGACTGACGGGGCAATTCGACCGGGCTCAATTGCAGCGCGGGTTCCAGGTCTACCAGAATGTCTGCTCGGCCTGTCACGGGCTGGAGCGGTTGTCCTGGCGCAACCTGGTGCAGCCGGGTGGTCCGGAATTCCCAGAGGAGGCCGTTAAGGCACTCGCGAAAGAATGGCCGAACAAGATCACCGACGGTCCCAATGATGCGGGCGAGATGTTCGAGCGCGATGCGCTTTTGTCGGATCGCATACTCGGGCCCTACAAGAACGAGAAGGCCGCTCGCGCGGCGCAAAACGGGGCCTATCCGCCCGATCTGTCTTTGATCGCGCGCGCCCGGAACCCTGAATACAAGGGTTCGGCACTCGGGCATGGCCCACATATGCTGCGCGACATTCTCACCGGCTATCAGGCCGGCGGGGAGGATTATCTGCACGCCCTGTTGTTGGGCTACACGGACGTTCCCTCGTATGTTCGCGAGGAGAATGGCCATCTCAAGCTCGTGGGTGCGGACGGTGCGGGCGGTAAGGCGGTCGAGCAATGCGCGTCGGTGACGCCGGGTGAAGACGGCAAGCCGGACGTTTGCAATGCGCTCGCCGAGGGCATGAATTACAACGCTGCATTCCCAGGGCATCAGATTGCCATGCCGGCCGTGCTCGGCGACGGAGCGGTTGAGTATCCAAAGGACGAGAACGGCGTGGCGCTGGTGCCGGCAACGCTCGATCAGCATGCGCGCGATGTGGCCACTTTCCTGGCATGGGCGGCCGATCCGCACCTCAATCAGCGCAAGGCTACGGCTTGGCAAGCCCTGTTGTTCCTGCTCGTGACGACGGTCCTGCTGTTCCTGGGCAAGAAGCGGATCTGGTCGCGCATCGAGCACTGATGCTATAGCGATCGTCGACAGACAGCGGGCGCAGGGCTTGTCTCTGCGCCCGTTTTTTATTGCGGCATCGTTTGTGGGGAGGGGCGGGTGGCAGCTTCGGTATTGGGGATCGTTGGTGGTAGCGGGTTTTACAATCTGCCGGGCCTGTCACATGCGCGCTGGGAGCGCGTTGAGAGCCCGTTTGGGAAGCCGTCGGACGAGATTTTGTTCGCTGAGATGGACGGGTTGCCGGTGCGCTTCCTGCCGCGGCATGGCCGGGGACACAAGGTGCCGCCGTCGGCGATCAACTATCGCGCGAATATCGATGCGCTCAAGCGGGCCGGCGTGACGGATCTTGTCTCTGTGTCGGCGTGTGGGTCGCTGAAGGAAGAGTACGCGCCGGGGCATTTCGTGCTTGTCGATCAGTTTATCGACCGGACATTTGCGCGGGAGAAGTCGTTCTTTGGTCCGGGACTCGTGGCGCACGTGTCGGTGGCCGATCCGGTCAGCCCGTTGTTGGTCGATGCCGTGCACGCGGCGGCCACGGCTGAGGGGATCGCGCACACACGGGGCGGGACCTATCTGGTGATGGAGGGTCCGCAATTTTCGACGCGGGCTGAATCACACCTCTATCGGAGTTGGGGGTGTGATGTGATCGGCATGACGAATATGCCGGAGGCCAAGCTCGCGCGGGAGGCGGAGATTTGCTACGCGACGGTGGCGATGGTGACGGACTATGACTGCTGGCATGACGATCATGCCGCCGTCGATGTCGCGTCGATCATCGCGGTGATGCATGCGAACACGGAGAAGGCGCAGCGGCTTGTGGCGCGGTTGGCGCGCGATTTTCCGCGTGAGCATCCGGCGTGTCCGATTGGGTCGGACCGGGCGCTCGACGTGGCGCTGATCACCTCACCGGAGGCGCGCGACGCGGCGTTGCTGGCGCGGCTCGATGCGGTGGCGGGGCGTGTGTTGAAGGGTTGACAGATCAGGCCGGGTAAAGCCCCAGCCGGGCGAGTAGTGCCAATCCAACTTCCTTTCGCTTGGGAAGATCAGCTTCGTTCCGTACGTCCATATTGAGTGCAAACGTATCGATGCGGCCGCTGCCTTCGACCCAGCCGACCCACCAACCGATCTGCGGACTTGCGGCGGTCATCCAGCCGGTTTTCGCATATAGACGTCGGCCGTAGCGGGTGTCCTGAAGCAGCATTTCCCTCACTGCTGATTGTGCTGCCTTCGTCATCGGCAACTCTTGCAGAGCGAGAGCAGCTAGGAAACTTGTCTGTTCGACGGCGCTGATTGTGAGGGGGCCATCGAGCCAGAAGCGGTCGACCACGGTTCCTGGATTGGCGTTGCCATAACCCAGATGATCGAGCCAAGTTTCGTAGGTTTTCAGTCCGATGCGCCGTGCGATTTGTTGATAGACGGGAACGTTTGATACGCGGATCGCTTGTGCGAGCGTCATGTCGCGTTGCCACTCCTGCATCGGTGCCGGCTGGCCGTCCCATTTGAAGACCTCGCCGGGGCCTGTCACGGCGCCCGTCTCCAGCGCAATGAGGCTGTTTGTGATCTTGAAGGTTGAGGCCGGGATGAAGCGCTGTTGGGCGCGTGGCTCATTGACGAGCGTGACGCGGTCGGTGGCCGTATCCAAATGCGCGAATGTGCCCGTGAGGTAGCGTTGCGCGAATTCGTCCTCCAGGCTGGCTGTGGTGCGCCCCGCGCCAAGGCTGCCTTTGGGAAGGATCCCGGCTGCGGCGCCAGCGGCGGATGCCATAAGCAGGGCCCGGCGGCGGGGATCGAAGGAGACCGGCATGCGTTAGCTGTTGGGGAAGGTGATGAGGATCTTCGCCTTCAGCAGTTCGGGGAAGGCGGCTTCAAGCGCCTGACCGCCTAGCCAGAGCAGGACGCCCAGGATGATGAGGGCTGGAATGGCCGCGAAGACCGCCTTGATGAAAAACCACATCAGGCGGAAGAACGGCACGTCGATGGATCGGATGGCGGCCGGATAGGCCTCGTCGGCGGGGTAGCCCGGGTAGGACGCCGCTGCCGCATAGGGGGCCGGTTCGGGCTGGTGGGCGGACAGGCCGGAGGGCTGGGCGTCCCGGTCGCGGGCTTCGCGCTCACGGGCTTCCCGGGCGCGGGCTTCCTTTTCGCGGCGGAACGTGCGCGGCAGGTCTTCCATATCGCCGTCGGCGGTCAGCGGTACAGACATCGCATCAATCCTCATTAGGGCTCTTGGGGGCCGGGCACAGCCGGCGAATCAATTTCGCCCAAGTTTAGCGGCCCGGCTATCGATTGACGTTCGATATTGGTAGTTTGCGCCGTGAATTTGGCGGGGAGGTGTCTGTTGAGCGACTTGAAGAGCCTGATCAGGACAATACCGGATTACCCCAAGCCGGGGATCATGTTCCGCGATGTGACGACACTGCTCGGTGATGCGCAGGGGTTCAAAGCCGCGATCGCGCAGTTGTGCGAGCCATATCGCACAGTTCCGGTGGATGCGGTGGCCGGGATCGAAGCGCGTGGGTTCATTCTCGGCGGTGCGGTGGCGGACCGGCTGGGATGCGGATTTGTTCCAATTCGCAAGAAGGGCAAGCTGCCGTGGAAAACCATCGGGCAGGAGTATGCGCTTGAGTACGGCACGGACCGGATCGAGATGCACGAAGATGCGATCAAGGAAGGCGAGCGTGTGCTCATTGTCGACGATCTGATTGCGACGGGCGGGACGGCGACCGCGGCGTCGAAATTGATCCGGCAGCTCAAGGGAACGATCGTCGGCGCGGCGTTCGTGATCGATTTGCCGGAACTCGGCGGTGTGACGGTGTTGCGGGATGCCGGGATCGAGAGCCACTGCCTGATGGCGTTCGAGGGGCATTGAGGATGGCTGGCGCCGCGATCACGTCCGAGACCCTGGGCGGGGCGATGGCTGCGATCCTGGCGTGGCGCGTCAATCCGGATGCGGCGCCCTCGTGTCCGCTGTGCGGGGCTCAGGGGTTGGTGGTCAGCGATCATTCGGCGCGGCCGCATGCGGAGTGGTACCGGTTGGTGTGCGCGACGTGTGGGCTCGATCAGATGCTGGCTGTGCCGATGGGTGCGGTGGTGCCGGGCGCAGAAGGGTGAGGCGATGAAAATCGGCGGGACGGCCTATCGGACGATCTGGCTTGAACCGGATGGCGGCCGCGTCGCGATCATCGATCAGACGAAGCTGCCGCACCGGTTCGAAATCGTGCATCTGGCGAGCATGGAAGAGGCGGCGCGGGCCATTCTGACCATGCAGGTACGGGGCGCGCCGCTGATCGGCGTGACGGCTGCTTATGGCGTGGCGCTGGCGATGCGGGTGGATGCGTCGGACGATGCGCTGGGGGCGGCGGTTGCGTTTCTGGCAAAGCAGCGGCCGACGGCTGTCAACCTGCGCTGGGCACTGGAGGAGATGCGGCGGCATTTGCATCCGATTGCGCCGAAAGATCGGGCGGCGGCAGCGTTTGACCATGCGGCGCGGTTGGCGGATGACGATGTTGCCATGTGCAAGGCGATTGGTGTGCATGGGCTTGAGATCATCCGCGAGATTGCTGGCAGAAAGGCGCCGGGTGAGCCGGTGAATGTTCTGACGCATTGCAATGCTGGCTGGCTGGCGTGCGTCGATTGGGGGACGGCGACGTCGCCGATCTATCACGCGCATGATGCGGGGATCGCGCTGCATGTTTGGGTGGATGAGACGCGGCCGCGCAATCAAGGGGCGGCATTGACGGCGTTCGAATTGGGATCGCATGGCGTGCCGCATACGTTGATCGTGGATAACGCGGGTGGGCATCTGATGCAGCGGGGCGAGGTGGATCTCGTGATCGTTGGGACCGATCGTGTGACGGCTACGGGCGATGTGGCCAACAAGATCGGAACATATTTGAAGGCGCTGGCGGCGAAGGATACGGGAGTGCCCTTTTACGTAACGCTGCCGCAGTCGACGATCGATTGGACGCTGGAGGATGGTTTTTCCATACCGATCGAGGAGCGGTCGCAGGATGAAGTTTTGAAGCTGTCTGGGCGGACGGCGGATGGCGCGGTGCATCTGTTCGATATCGCACCGGAGGGGTGCCGGGCGGCGAATCCGGCCTTCGATGTTACGCCGGCGCGGTTGGTCACGGGGCTGATTACTGAGCGCGGGATCTGCGCGGCGACGCGCGAGGGCTTGGTGGGGCTTTATCCGGAACGGGGCGCGGCGGCATGAGCGAGGCAGCTTTGCGTCAGGAAATTGTTGCAACCGCTCGGGCGATGAGCGCGTCGGGGTTGTCGCCGGGGCGATCGGGAAACGTGTCGGCGCGGTTCGAGAGCGGGATGCTCATTACGCCCTCGGGGCTGGCGTATGACGCGATGGAGCCGGGTGATGTCGTGCGCGTTGGCGACGACGGGTCGGTGGCGGAGGGGCAGCGGGCGCCGTCGACGGAATGGCATTTTCATCTCGCGGCCTATCGGGCACGGCTGGATATGCATGCGCTGGTGCATACACATTCACTGCACGCCACGGTGCTGGCGTGCGCGGGGCGGAGTATTCCGCCGTTCCACTACATGGTGGCGGTGGCGGGGGGCAGCGATATTCCGTTGGTGCCTTATGCCACGTTCGGGACAGCTGAGTTGGCAGCGCACGTGGCGGAGGGATTGCGGGAGCGCAAGGCCTGTTTGATGGCGCACCATGGTCAGGTTGCCATGGGGACGACGCTTGCGGCGGCGCTGGAGCTTGCACACGAGGTCGAGGTTTTGGCGGAACAGTATTTTAAGGTCCTGGTATTGGGGCCGCCGCACCTCTTGCCGGAGGCGGAAATGTCCGTGGTTCTGGAAAAGTTTAAAACGTATGGCCGGGCTGCGATCGAACACGAGCCGGGCTCGCTTGCGTAGCTAGACAGCGGGTGTTTGTCTCGGAACGAAACGATCTTGGCAGGATTTCTTTGCCAAATAGGGCCGGTTGCTTAAATGCATGTTATCGGTTTTCGATAAAGATTGCTGCAAGTTGGATCGAACTCCTCGACCTTGGGAGCCCGTTATGCGTAAGATCACACTGCTTACTGTTCTGGCTGCGTTGACCGCACTTGGCGGAATTCTGGCTGGACCTGCCGAAGCTGGCCATCGCCGCGGCTGGCATCACGATCGCACAGTCGTGCACTACGGCTACACGCCGCGCTATCATCATGTCTTCGTCCGGTCATACGCTGGAACGCTCGACCCGTATGCTTATCGCTACGAACCGCGCGGCTACTATCCCTATTACAACTCCGGCCAATGGAAGCCGGCGCATGTGATGCGCACGCAAAAGCGCCGCCGTCATTATGCGCGCCCGCCCTACTATCAGGCGTGGGGCTATCCCGACCGGCATTACCGGCACCGCGCGTGGCATGCCCGCCATCACGGACGGATTCATATCGGGCACTGGTAATTCTCTGCCCTCGACTGGAATAGCGACACGGCCGGAAACGTTTCCGGCCGTGTTGCGTTGTGGCGGCGCGTTCAGGGGCCATGTTGTGCGCGTTGGGAGCCGAAGTCTGGCCACACAATGAAAACGATGACGGCACGTTCATGCCCTATTCATGTGGACTTTGATTATATCGCCAACAAGGACGGCGGTGCCGTTCGCGAGATTGACCATAAAAGTCTGCCAGACGCTTGGCGTTTTGCAGTCGACGAAAAGGGGAATTCACATGATCAAGAAACTTTTGGCTCCGTTTTTGGCCATCACGCTGGCGTTCGGCGCCGTGATGACCTCCGCTTCGGCACCCGCAGAAGCAGGACGTGGTGGGCGCGTTGCGGCTGGTATCGCTGCTGGTATCATCGGTCTGGGCGTTCTGGGTGCCGTCGCAAATGCGCGTGATCAGCGTCACTACAGCCGTTACCGCGACGATGAAGAGGTTTGCTACAAGGGTCCCCGCGAGTGCGGCTGGACCGGCCGCCGGTGCTTTGAAAATCGCTATGGCGAAGAAGTCTGCCGCGGTGGCCGCTGGACTTGCTGGCGCGATACGATCTGCGAATAAGTCACGTTTTAGACAAAAGAACGGGCGAGGTGAGCCATCACCCCGCCCGTTTTTCGTTGTTACGTCGGTGTCGATTTACACCATTGAGAAAGACCCTCGCTGCTAGCTTTCGAGCGGTGTTGGTTGGGAGTAGCGTTGCATGAAGCTTGTCTCACGTTCTGCCATTGTTGTGCTGGGGTCGCTGGCGGCCGCTAGCCCCGTCGCGGCGCAGGAGTATCCGGGCATCTGGACCGGTCTCTATGCCGGTGCGCATACCGGTTATGGCGAAGTGTTCGACGAGCCGGCCGGGTTCGATGTCGGTGGCGGATTACTCGGCATGCATCTGGGTTACAATTACCAGATCGGCAGCACGGTGCTTGGCGTGGAAGGCGATTACACCGGCTCGTGGATGGAAGACGGCGTGTTGGATGTCGATTATCTCGCCAGCATCCGCGCACGCGCCGGCTATGCCTTTGGCAATGCGCTGCTGTACGGAACGATTGGCTATGCGTGGGCGGATGCGTCGACACTGGGCGGGTCAGTGGACGTTGACGGTCTCGTGCTCGGCGCGGGTCTCGACTACAAGTTTGCGCAGAACTGGAGTGCGCGCGTCGAAGGCTTGCAGTATTGGCTGGAGCCGGAGAATGGCGGCGGCGATTTCGATGTTGGTGTCGTGCGCGCTGGCGTCTCCTGGCATTTCAACTAAGCCAATTGATAGGGCCTGACGTCAGCGCCGCCGTTTGATCAAAGCGGTGTGGAGGGCTACGGCTGCGGCGTTGGACACGTTCAGGCTGCGTAGATCGTCGGCGGTTGCGATTCTGACGAGACGATCGCAGTTTTCGGCGGTCAACTGTCGTAGACCTTTGCCCTCCGCACCCAGCACAATGGCCACTGGACCCGTGAAGGGTTCGTCTTCAATTGCGGATGCGGCCGTGCCGTCAAGGCCGAGAATGGTGACGCCGGCATCGCGCAGGTCGCTCATCGCACGGGCGAGGTTTGCGACCTGGGCAATCTTCACCAGCTCCAGAGCGCCTGAGGCGGATTTGGCCAGCGTGCCGTTGAGCGGTGGGCTATGGCGGCGCGTGGTGATGACGCCCGACGCGCCGAAGGCAGCCGCCGAGCGCAGGATCGCGCCGGCGTTGTGCGGGTCGGTGACCTGATCGAGCAGGATCAACGGACCGCCGGTCGCAGCTGCTTCCGCAAGATCGTCGAGATCGGGTTCGGGCAGCGGTTCGGTTTCGAGCAGCAGACCCTGGTGAACGGTGTCAGGCCCCAGCAGGCGGTCAAGGTCGCGTGGCGTGACGGGCTCGGGCGTCATACCGCGGGCGGCGATGGCGTCGGCAAGGCGATGGGCGGCGTTCTCGGTCGCTTTTAAGCGAAGCAGAACGCGGTCGGGATTGCGCAGGGCGGCCTCGACCGGATGGACGCCAAACAGGCGGACGATGCCGTCGTCGTCTTGCGCCGGTTCGGGTGCGCGCTGGGGCCGGTACGGACGGCCGCTGCCGCCCTTTGAGCCTCCGCGATAGCCGCCCCTTTCGCCGCCGCCCTTGAAGCCCGATTTGGGATTGAAGCGGGGCTTGCCCTTGTGGTCATCCTGCATGGTGTCAAACGCGGCTCCGGCCGCGTCAGGCGGCGCGAAACTGGCCCCGGCGGCTCCCGTGTTCCCCTAGCGGAAATGGGGCGCTTTTCCAATTGACATCGGCGGCCCTGGCCGGGATAACGACGCGCTTGCCCTGTCGCTTGAAGCCGCGCAGGGCGATTTTGTTTGGGTGCTGGCGCAACCGTTTCTGGTCGGCCGCTTCAAACCGGATGGAAGGGTGCCCGAGTGGCTAAAGGGGACGGACTGTAAATCCGTTGGCTTCGCCTACGCTGGTTCGAATCCAGCCCCTTCCACCATTTTTGTAGCTCACGCGCCC
>JALHQM010000009.1:36299-37944 GCA_022841965.1 Hyphomicrobium sp.
CGCTTTGCTCCCCGGGCCTTCGGCCCGAAGTGGAATGTTTGAGATAGCTTGCGTGATCGAGGGGCGCTCCGCATGTGCGGCGCTTGCGCTGGGTCGCGTTGCTTGCCGGGCTTTCGGCCGGAATTGGTTCGAGCCTACTTGCCTGAGGGGAGGACGGAGCGGCACCAGTGTTCGATGGCGGTGGGGTCGGGGGGGAGGGTTGTAGACATGCCGGCTGCGAAGTCGTCCCAGGCGGGGCGATGGACGCCGTTGAGTACCGTGAGCAGGGGGATTTCGCGGGCGACGGCGTGTTCCATCATGGCGCGGAAACCGTTGCCGCTGATTTCCTGTTTGCCGAAACGGTTCAAGATGACGAGGTCAACGGCGCGCTCCAGGCCGCTGGCAACAATTCCGGCGACGTCTTCCAGCGCGGTGGCGTCGAGACGGCAGCCCGTGCCGGTGCGCTGAGGATTGGAGATGTCCATCAGGCGGCCTGTGGCCAGATCCTCAATGCGCATGTCCGAGCACGGACGGCCAGCTTCGTCCGTGTTGTGCTGGACGGCGCCGGCGAGTGAGTATCCGTCGCGGCGCAATTGCTGAGAGAGCGCGGCTAGCATCTGATCGACGTGTGCGGCTTCACCCATGCCATAGATAACGGCGGCGACGTTCATGCGATGTCCCATCGGTTGTCTGATGGCACAGGTCTATCGTTCCGCCGTGCGTTCGCCAAGGGACGGGTGTGCCGGTTCAGGGCCGCCAATCCGGACTTTTTGATTGCGCACCGGTGTGGGATGATCGTTCCATAGAAGTGAGAGAAGCCCGTGGCCAGCTGTGGGCGTATGCGTGAGGGTTCGATGCGGTCGATGCTGGGACGATTGTTGGCAGGTTTAGTCGCTGTTGCCGGGTTGGTAGCCGGTGCGTCCGCCGTAGCCGCTGACGGTTATCGGTTGTGCGCGATGCGTGACGGGGCCAAAGGGCCCTGCTCGTGCGAGGTGAAAGGCGGTGTGCCCGGCGAGTTCGTTGCCGTGGCGCGCAGCCGGTGCCGGCCTGCTGCCACAGCCAAAAAGGCGGGTTCAGAGACGGCTTCTCCGGTGACTGCGGCGGCAGCGGCGCCACCTCCAGCAGCAGGGATGGCAGCCCCGACCATACCCGCAGGGGGTCTTTTGGAGACCGGCGGGCTGCCGATCTCGCGCCGGGTCGTCGACGTTCGCGCTCGGGGCAAGCTTCTGTGCGGGATCAACTCAGATCTCTTGGGCTTTTCTAAACAAACCGAGAGCGGGAGCTGGATCGGACTTGATGTCGACTTCTGCCGAGCCGTTGGCGCGGCCTTGTTCGGGGATGCCGGCAACGTGGAGTTCGTGCCCGTTGAGACTGCGGTACGTTTCGAGGCGTTGAAGAGTGGAAAAATCGACCTCCTGGCACGCAATACAACATGGACGATGGACCGCGATGTCATGGGGCTTGAGTTCGCGGGGATCCTCTACATCGATGGACAGGGTTTTATGACGAGCGACGATCGTGGGCTTGTTTCGGCACAACAGCTCGCGGGGCTGCGCGTCTGTGTCGAGGCTGGAACAACATCCGAAGCGAACGCGGCGTACTACTTTAAGACCCATAACAGCGATGCGACGCTGCAAGCGTTTGCGACGCGTGAGGCCATGATGGA
>JALHQM010000009.1:38044-47907 GCA_022841965.1 Hyphomicrobium sp.
CGGCTTGGTCGCGGGAGAGGATTGCGCCGCCGGAGCCGAGCCGGACGGTGTGGGTCAGCGAGACGGCCGTCCAGCAGATGGCGCGGGCGCTTGAGACGTACCGCGCGCTGGCTGGGCGGCCACAGCCGGGATTGCTGCCGAACAAGACGACCTTGCGCTTTGGCGATAGCGGGCAGCCGGTTGCGGATTTGCGCGCGCGACTGGTTATGACCGGTGACTTGAGGGCGGGCGGCGATGCTTTTGCGTTCGATGCCGACGTTGAGGCGGCGGTCAAACGGTATCAGCTGCGCAATGGCGTGGAGCCGACGGGGATCGTGTTTGGGATCACGCAGCGGCTCTTGAATGTGCCGCTGGACGTGCGCGTGCGCCAGCTGGAACTCAATCTGCAGCGGATGCGGGACATTCTGGCGAAGATTGCCACACAGCCGCGGTTCATTCTCATGAACTCGGCCAGTTTCGAATTGCAAGGTGTTGCCGGCGGGGCCGTGGCGGTTACGAGCAGGACGATCGCTGGCAAGCGCGCGACTCCGACGCCGGTGGTGTCCGCGCAGGTGCAAGCACTGAATACCTTGCCATATTGGCATGTGCCGGGGACGATCGCGAAGGCCGCGCTGATCCCGATGATCCGTAAAGATCCGGGTTATCTCTACAAGGAAAAGATCCGCGTGTTTTCGAGCTTTGGTGGCGATGAGGTCGATCCGGGAAGCGTCAACTGGTGGGGGCCTGAAGCGGAGCGATACGTGTTCCGGCAGGACCCGGGCGAACACAATGCACTGGGTGTTCTGCGGTTCGACATGCCCAACAAGCACATCGTCTACATGCATGATACGCCGATGAAGAACCTGTTTTCGTATTTCGAGCGTGCGGTGAGCGCGGGATGCGTTCGGCTTCAGAACTTTTGGGGCGTGGCGGATTGGCTTCTATCAGGGCAGGACGGTCTGTCGGTCGCGGCGTTGCAGGGACGGGTGGCATCGGGTCAGCAATCGACGGTGCGACTGAAGCAGGCCGTACCGGTGCATTTCATTTATCTGACGGCTTGGGTGGACAATGGCGCGGTGCAGTTTCGCAACGATCTCTACAATCGCGACGCAAGTGCTTTTGTGAGTGGCGAGGACGTATCGGCGCGGCCGATGGGTGTTTCGATTGCGCCTTAGTCGCTGCGTGGCTCCCAGCCTTCCTCGCCGATCAGAGGAACGAAGCGAACGCCCGTCAGCCATTCTCGTTCGAACGTGTTGGCGTGGGTTCGGATCACGCGGATGAGATCCTGCGATGTGGGAGCGTCACCGACGGGGATGACCATGCGCGCACCGATGTGCATCTGATCCAGTAGCCGGCGGGGGATCTCCGGAGCACCGGCTGAGACGAGGATCGCGTCAAAAGGGGCTTTCTCAGGCCAGCCTTGGGTGCCGTCGGCGCAGCGGACGGTGACGTTGCGGATGCCAGCGGCGGAAAGGTTGCGACACGCAATCCTTGCCAGTTCGGGAATGCGCTCGATTGTGAAGACGTGTGATGCGATTGCTGCCAGAACGGCTGCGGCATAGCCCGAGCCGCCGCCGATCTCGAGGACCTTTTCGCCGCCCTGCAATTGCAGCGCTTCGATCATGTAGGCAACAATATAGGGCTGCGAGATCGTCTGGCCGGCACCGATGGCGAGCGGGCGATCTTCGTAGGCGTGAGGGCGGTGTTCCGTCGCAATGAACTCTTCGCGCGGGATCGCGCGCATCGCGTCGAGGACGTTCCCGTCGCGGATGCCGCGGCGTTCCAATTGGGCCGACACCATCTGGTGGCGGGCGTCGCGCATTGCGGATCGCTTCGACATGGCGGCCTCGCGGCTATCCGGGCTCTCTAAGAGCGCACGGGTATCCCATGGCCGTCATTGCGCCCGGTCAAGTCCGCGGTGCAGGGGCGGGGGCGGCTGCGGTTTTTTTGGCCTCGTCGGCGCCGATCTTGTTGATTGCGGGAAGATCCGTGTCGCGCGCATCTTTGAGGGTGACAGCGGGGGCTTGGCCACGCACAGGTTCAATGACGATCTCGGCGGCCTTGATGCAGACCGGTACGCGGTCGGGCAGGAATTTCTGCGAGATGGAGATGAGGCCGTTGTTGTCCTTGAACGTCACGTCGGCTTTGCCGTTGGCGATCTGCTGCACTTGGGCTTCGCTGCCAAGCCGGGCGAGGTCTTCGCGCTTCAAGGCATAGCTGATGGCGCCGGCGCGGATCGATTCGCGGACGAGGAAATATTTGCTGCCGGGTTTGGGCTTCACATCGGTCTTGAAGCGTTCGAGAATGTGGTCGGCGACTTGATCGTCGATTGAATCGGCCATCATGTCGGAGACGACAACGTCGACCTTGAGGCTCTTCTTTAAATCGGCGTTGGCGGCGGCCGTGAGGCCGGGCAGCGCGTTTTGCAGAACGGCGAAGGAGACGCCGACGCTCGACTTCTGCGCATCAGAGAAATTGTAGTCGGCGACTTTAATGTCGCGGCGGTAGCCCTTCATGGCGAGAACGGCGGGTTCCTCACCGTAGGCCGTTACGCGATAAAATGTACCGTTTTTGTCGAGGCGGTAAATGGAGCCCGCAGGGTCGAAGCCGTTCGGGACGAGCGGGCATTCAAATCCATTGGGCACGCCGGGAAGCATCTGCGGTGTCTTTTCGATCGACCCGGCAATGAGAGCGGCATTGCCGTCGGGCATCATCGGAGCGCACGCTGCGAGTGGCAGGGCCGCGCCTGTGATGGCGGCCAAAATGATGGCTGGCGTTCGCATCGCCGGTCTCCACTGTTCCCTCATTGCTCGTTGTAGGCCCGGGCGGGTGGCGACCGCAATGAGTTGGGTGCGGCGGGAGAGCAACAATCGTTGGTTTTGCAGCGTTAATGGTTGAGGAGAGCCAGGGAAACGGCGGGAGCGCAGGCGGTGGCCCAGGCTGCCAATTCGGGCGGCGCGCCGGCTAGATCGGCAAACGGGATGACGGGGCGGTCAAGGCGGGCGGCGATGATGGCGACATCGGCAGCGCCGATGCCGGCGGCGATGACAGGTGCATTCGCGGGGAGAGCGGCGCGCGAGAGAACGTGCAGCGCGCCATCGTGGATGGAGCGGAGCTGCTCTTCTCGAATATAAGCCGCGACCGTCTGCCAGTCGGAGAGGGTTGCTTCGTTGGCGTCGCGGCCGAGCATGCGGGCGAGGCGCACGGTGCTGCTGGCGATGGACTTGTCTTGACCATCGGCGGTCGCATGCTGGTCGAACGCGGCAAGGTCGACACCAAGGATGCGGCGCACGTCGGCCATGGTGGCCAGGTACTCGCGGGCGAACGTGACCCACTCACCTTGCAACGGTGCGCGCGTGGTGACGCCCATGACAGCGGTGCGCGTGAAGCCGGTGTAGACGAGTTCGCCGGTCGATTGGCGGATGGCATCGGTCAGGCCAACCGGAACGGCTTTGCCGCCGCGGACGGGAATGATGTCGGCGGTGGTTGAGCCGAAGTCGATGACGAGAGCGTCGGATTGCGTGCGGGTGGTCAGCGCGGCGGTCGCCAGGAAATTCGTTGATCCGACATCGCGGGGATGCGCGCGTGCCTCAGTGCTAGAGCCCAGTCCGCGCGGTCCGATCCAGTAACGTGCTTTCGATCCGAACGCGCGGTCCATTCGCGCGATGATGGTTTCGACGCCTGTCAGGCGGTCGGGAAAGACATCCGACAATTCGCCGGTCATGGTTACGGCGATTGTATCGGCAGCCGAAAGCAGGGGAGCTGCCTTTTGCAACGCAAAATCTAATTTCTCCAGGCCCAGCCAGAGACGGCATCGATGCTGCTGCACTGCAACGACGCGGCCGTCACCCACAAGGGCGACCTTGAGGTGTGCGCCGCCGATGTCGAGGCCTGCTCGTATGGTCATGCCCTGATGCGCTCCCTTGAAAAATGTTCTGCTCTGAGTCACCAATTTCGCCGGGGAGGAGATTTAAGAATGCTGATAATCCCGGTCATCGATATTCGGGGTGGCGTTGCTGTGCGCGCGGTCGCGGGCGACAGGACCCACTACAGACCCATCACGTCGCCGCTCGCCGACAGTGCGGATCCGGTTGCTGTGGCACGCGGATACCAATCTGTCTTCCCGTTTCCAACCTTGTACTTAGCAGACCTCGATGGAATTGAAGGGCGCGGGTCCAATCGCGACATTCATGCCCGGGTGGCTGATGCATGGAGCGGAGGCGACGTTTGGCTCGACGACGGGAGCATCGAGGCGAATGGCTCGCATCAGCGGGTCAGACCGGTGATCGGTTCAGAGACCCTTCTGGCTGCGGGTGCGTGCCAGTCTGCGCTCGGCGGCAAGGCCATCGATCGGCACGGGATTCTATCGCTTGATTTTCGGGGTTTGGCCTTCATGGGGCCGCCGGAGTTGCTGGCTTATCCGTCGATGTGGCCGGGTGCCGTTATTGTCATGACGCTCACCAAAGTTGGGCGCCGCGAAGGTCCTGATGTGAAGCGTGTGGCGACGGTGGCGGAGATGGCTGGACCGAAGCGGCGCGTGTTCGCGGCCGGTGGTGTGCGCGATATGGATGACATCCGGGCGCTGCGGGACGCGGGTGCGTCGGGCGTTTTGGTGGCCACGGCGTTGCACGAGGGCAAAATAAAAACCGGCGATCTGGATCAGATCGCCGGTTAGAGTTTTTAGTCCACACATTGCGAGTGGTTTGGGGAGCCCACTCGACGTGTCAGCCGTTCCAACGGCCCGAGAGTATTCTACCCAATCGCTGCAGCAGACCCGCCTTCATGGGCGGAACATCTTGAGCGTTTTCCTGCTGTGGACGGTTTCCGCTTCAAGACTTGGCAGCGAACGGATGGGCTGCCGAGTTGCGCTGTGCGGTCGCTTCGGCTGCGGTCGGCTTGCCGGCAACGGCACGAGCGATCGATTCCTTGGTGGCGCGGTAGTTGTAGTCCTGGATCTTGGCGTCGTCGGATGCTTCCCAGTGGATGAACACGCCGACGAGTACGTAGATGTCGTCAGCTTCGTTCGCGGGGATGATGCCTTCAGCAACCGAGTCCTGAACGGCCTTGGCAACACCATACTGTGCCGGTCCAAACATCTGAACGGCCTGACGGGCGTCCTTGATGGTCACCTTGTTGAACAGGATGGTGTTCGGCTTGCAGGCCAGGTTCGGCGCGATCACGGCGAGAAGCGTCGTGAAGCCGTCCTTGTTGTTTGCGAGGGCGTTGACGAACGCGCTCTCGGCAGCAGAGCCGCGCGGTCCCATGACGAGGTCGATGTGAGCGACTTCATTGCCGTCGCCGACGAGCGATTCGCCGACCAGTACGCGATTGATCTTGGCCATTAGTGGGGTTCCTCCCAGTTTCGAACATACAAATAAGAGCCGGCGCGCGAGGGGGTACCCCCCGGTGTTAGCCGGTCTCGATCGTCCCTAGCTATTGGTGGAGACAGGGATCGGTGAAAAAAGCGACACCGGACCGGATCACCAGATAGCGGCGCGCCTAGAGCACCGGGCCCTATTAGCCACAGAGCCCCCTGTTCGACAAGAGGCGATCCGTCTTTAGTCTACCCTGCGGCATTTAACATAGACAGCACAATACGTTGTTACAACTTCGCGGACTATTTTGCAGCCGCGAATGCGGCCAAAATGGCAACGTTTCCAGGCTGTTCGGCTCAGCTGTCGACTGGCCTCGCCGCTGCTGCGTCGAGGGTGCTGGCAAAAACGCTGGCGCACATCAGATCCGCAAGCGAGCCGGGGTTGGCGCCCCATGACTTCAGTTCAGCATCGAACGTCATGAGCAAGAACCGATTGGCGGGGGAGGACAGCTCTTTGGGGATCGCGCCTTTGAGCGTGGCGAGGACGTCAGCGGCGCGGCTTTGCACACGCTGGGCAAGCTCAGGGCCGTGCTTGCGGATGATGTGTGTGTCGGGGCGTTCGGCGAGCTGGCACAGGAAGAGATGGGCCAGCGCGTCTTCGGGGCGCGCGCCTGATTTGAGATCGGCGGCATAGGCGCGCGCGTTGGCGAAGATGCCGGCAAAGCAGGTTGCGTATTCGTGGGCGATCATATCGCGCGGGGCGGCGGCGCGCATGGCGTCGAGGAGCGTCCAGGTGGCGGGCGGCTCGGCGCGGACATCGCCTGCATCATCGTCGCCGAGACCAGCGGGGTTGGCAGCGGCAATGGCGCGATAGACCTCGCGGGCGTCGTCGTTGTCGAGGCCGGCTAGCACGGCTTTGAGTTTATCTTCGAGTGCGACTGGCCCGGCGCGTTCGGCTGCGGCGGCGAGCGGTGCGCACAAAAGCAGAATGCCGAGGTTTGTGTTTTGGCCGACGGCGGCAAAGGTGGCTTCGACGGCGTGGCGGATGCGCGTGCCGATTGGGCGTGTGGGATCGCAGATGTGCGGCGCGGAGACGTCGGCGCTGGTATCGAAGTCGGCGGCCGTCATGCGGTGGCCTTCGGCAAAGATATGAACGTTGCCCGGTTTGAGTGTGCGGACTTCCAGGCCGCAAGCGGCGCGGTAGGCGGCGGTGATTGCATCGCGCGGGAGGGTGCGGCTCATGCGGACTGCCGCTCGGCGAGTGCTGCGAGGAAATCGTCGGCGAGTGTCCGGGCGATGTTGACGTCGCTGACGCTCTGCAGGCCTTTCCACGCTGGGTTGGAGTTGATTTCCAGGACGAGGAGGCGGCCGTTTTCGTCGCGGATCAGATCGACGCCGGCGTAGTCGGCACCGATGACGCGGGCAGCTTCGAGTGCGAGATGAGACATTTCCGGTTCAACGGAGATGCCCTGTGGCTCTGCGCCCTGGTGGACGTTGGTGATCCAGGTGCGGCCGACGCGGGCCATGGCGGCCAGAACGCGGCCGCGTGAGACGAAGAGGCGCCAATCTTCGAAGCGCGTGTCGGCGTCGCGGCGCAGGTAGCGCTGGACATAATAGACGTCGCCGACGTCTGACGGGTCGGGCAATTGGTCGGCGCTTTCGACGCGGCGGACGCCGTTGCCCTGGCTGCCGAAGAGCGGTTTGACGACGATGGGGCGACCGGATTGATCGGCGGCGAAGGCGCGTGCGCTGTCGATGCCCTCGGCGGCGCGCGTGATGGGCACGGGGAGGCCGGCTTTTTGGAACAAGAACGTGGCGGTCGATTTGTCGACGCAGCGTTCGATGACGCGGGCGTCGTTCCAGACGCGGACGCCGCTCTCCCTCAGGGCATGCAGGATGCCGAGGCGGAGGGTGATCTGTTCGAGACTGCCGGTGGAGACGGAGCGGACGAAGGCGCCGTCGGGGAGATCGCCGTCGAAGCCCGGGATGGCGATGCCGGAGGGGAGGCGTGTGTCGAAGGCGCAGAACTTGAGGCATGTCGTGACGACGTGCGCGCCGCGATCTTGCAGGGCTTCGCGCAAACGCCGGGCGTGCCAGTCGCCGCCGCCGTCCTCAACGAAGAGGACGATGCGGGGTCCTAGCGAGCCGGGACCGCGAGCAGTGATGGAGACAGGCGGCGCGGTCATGGCCATATCTTTCGGCAGCGGCGAGCGCCCGTGCGGATGCTGCCCCTCACAATCCTTTTGAGCATGGAGCTGCCCCTCACCCTAACCCTCTCCCCGTAAGGACGGCGAGAGGGGATATTATTTGAAGCTGGCTTCGACGATTTCGGGGGCGAGTTTGCCGGCCTGGAAGGACGAACCTGTGTCGAGATTGGAGACGGTGACGATGGCGGGCGAGAACAGCATGGCGTCGATCTTGTAGAAGTCGCCGTTCACTTCCGCGAAGGTTTCCGCGAACGGTTTGCCGTAGGACGAGGAGGTACTGGAGGGGAGCGCGTCGGCGAGTTTCTTGGCGTCGGCGTCGGTGCCTTTGACGAAGAGTTGGATGCGGCCGCCGTAAATGATCGCGTCGTTGGTGCGGCCCATGGCCTTGATGAAATCGGGGATCGGTGGGGCGAGGGGGGCGACGCCGTAGCCGTCGACGATGTTTTCGAGCGGGAAATGGAGGGCGTGCGCCTTGTGGAGCGAGACTTCGAGGACGCGGGCGGCGATTTGGACGGTGCCGGCGAGGCTGCCGGTTGGCGCGTAGAGTATCGTCAGGTTCGACGGCGAAATACCGCAGGCAGCGGCGATGCTGGCAGCAACGGTGGACGGCGGGGCTTTGTCGCCTTCGATCACGAGCGCGCCTTCGGTATGGCGATCAACGTAGCCCAATTCTTTATACAGGTCTTCGACGCGCGATAGCGCGCGTGCTGGGCCGGAGCCCAACGCGAAGAAGCCGCTTGTTTCTTCCGTGATCGTCCAGCCGGCGTACTGGCTCCCCAAGCAGGCGATGACCGGGTTCGAGGAGTGGACGACGACGCCGAGCGGCCAGTTGGGCAGGCCCGAGGACGATGTGATCTGCACGCTGCCGAAGCCGCCCATGCAGACTTCGCCCAACAGCCGGCCGGCTTCGAGGCCGCCGGGTAGGTTGGCGCCGAGGTCGATCAGGCGTTCATTGTTGGCGCCCATCGTGACCGAGCAGCGAAGTGCATCGGCATTGGCGGCAATTTTTTCGACGATGGCGGAGGCGCGCTGGTTGACGCTGGGCGCTTGATTGAAATGCATGGTCATATCCTGACGGTTCCTTCCGATTTTGAGCTTTCATACACGAGTTCAGCCAAAGCCGATAAGCGCTCGCGGCAAAGGTTTTCCGCGTCCTCAGCAGTTAATGCGGTGGCTATGACGGTGGCCAGCGGTTGGCCGCGGGCGATTTGCGTGCCCGGCTGTGGACGGTCGGCGGCCCATTCGGGCCAGTCGAGGGCGGGTACTAAGAGGGTGCCCTGGTCGGCGTACAGGTACGCGGCGGCCGCTGCGCGTGGGGGCTGCCAGCGGTCTTTGAGGAGGTGCGCTGGATTTTCGTTGGCGCACGCAGCCATATGGGCGGTGAAGAGGCTGCCCGTTGCATCGTCGAAGATGTCGAGGGTGGCGCCGGGGCGGGGGTTCACTTCGAGGAGGAGCGGTTCGCCGTGGTGGACGACGAAGTCGAAGGAGACGAGGCCTTTAAGATCGAACTTGGACAGGACCATCAGCGATGTGTCGATGACGCGGGCTTCGAGGTCGTCGTCGATTTGGACGCCGGAGACCGCGCCGCCGTAGCGGTAGGGGCGGCGTTTGCGGCGCGAGGCCCATTGGCGGGACAGCGCGACGGCGGTGCCGCGCGGACTGGCGATGGCGAGGACGGAGATGGCGTCGCCTGGATGTTCGCGCTGGAAGTAGCGGCGGGGATCGGGTTCGACGGTGGCCGGGCAGGGGTGGATGTGGAGGCCGCCGCTGCCGCCGATGCGCTTCATCAGCCAGCCTGCCGGTGTATCTGGCGGGGTGAGGCGCGTTTCGGGGTGGCGGATGCCGAGGCGCGCGAGCGTTCCGAAAAACTCCGTTGGGTCTTTGACGCGGCGGATCGTTTCGGCGCTGTTGCCGATGAGGGGGAAACAGTCGGCGAGGGCGGCGACCAGTTTTGGGTTACATTCGAAACCGCCGCCGAGGACGAGGCCAATGGGCGGGGAAGGCGCGTTGGCGGCGAGACGTTCGAGCGCTGCGATGAGCGGGCGCTTGATGAAGCCGATTTGGACGCGGGCGGGTAGGCAGACAAGATCATGGGCCGCAGCGCGCGTGTCGGAATCACCGAAACAATCGACGACCAGCGGCAGATATCCGGCGCGGCGTGCCGACTGGGCGAGCGCGCGGCCGGAGAAGGCGGCGATGAGGACGCTTGGCGTCGAGGCTGCGTCGGGGGATGGCATATGACTCCCTCTCCCCATTGCTCTTGCAATGGGGAGAGGGTTGGGGTGAGGGGCAGCTACTCGCTCTGGACAAGCGGCGGGGGGGGGCGCCCCCCCCCCCCCCCCCCCCCCCGCGCGGGGGGCGGG
>JALHQM010000009.1:47917-70905 GCA_022841965.1 Hyphomicrobium sp.
CCTTTTTGGTTTTTTGGGGGGGGGGGGGGGGGGGGGGCCCCCCCCGCTACTCGCTCTGGACAAGCGGCTGCCCCTCACCCTAACCCTCTCCCCCCTTGCGGGGAGAGGGGACCAGATATCAAACGAGGCCGGTGAGTTCTTTGGCCTTGGCGTAGGCGTGGCGGAAGTCGAGCGACAGAGCCTTGTCGGACTCCAGCATCTGCTTGAAGAGGCCGGCTTCGGTTTTGTACTTGATGTCGCCGATGGCGAGCGGGCCAACGCCGAGAATGCCGGTGTCGCCAAGGGGCGCGCCGTCCATGAAGAGGTCCATGCCTTCGACGCCGGCGGGGGGAACCGCATTCACGTCGGCGATGGCGAGGAGGTTCGGAGCGTTCTTCATCATCTCCTTGGACACGACCTGGACGCCGGCGGCGGCGGCAGCGAAGATGACTTCGGCGTTGCGGACGACTTCAGCGCGCTGTTCGGCGGTCTCACCGTTGATGGGCTCGAGATCGACACCGAAGCGTTCCTTGGACACAGCTGCGCTCTTGATGACGCGATCGACGCCGCGATGGGCGACGAGTTGGACTTGGGCGCCTTCCAGGGCGGAGATGATTGAGGAGGCGAAGCCGACGACGCCGGTGGCGCCGAACACAGCGACGCGGGTTCCCTTCCAGCCGCAGCCGAACTTGAGTTTCAAGACGCGTTCGACGCAGGCGACCATGGCGGCGGCGGTCGTGAACGAGCCGGCCGGGTCTGCGAAAGTGGAGCACTCGAACGGCGGGACGAGCGCCTTCTTGGCGGCTTCGAGCATGTCGAGGGCGATGATGGCGTCTTTGCCGCCCATGAAGAAGCCCGTGCGCACGCCGTAGTTCGGGGGACGGGAGAAGATGGCGTCTTGGATGAGGGGCGTGACGTCCGACACTTCGACGTTGGTGTAGGGGACGATGACCTTGAAGCCGGCGTCGGCGGCCATGTTCACGTCGAAGGGGCTGACGTGCTTCCTCGGGTCGAGCATGTGCAGGATGGGTGTCGCGTCTTGGGCCATGGTTTTGTTCTCCCCAGTGGATTTGGAAAAAAAGCGGGGGTCAGGCGGGACCGATGACGGCACCTTCGTTGCGACCCTGCACAATTTTTAGATCAAGACGCTCCGCTTTAGCCTCTTCGACTAAAGATGAATAGAGACGGTGCGCCGCAGTCTCGCTGTCGACGAAGGCAAAGCCCGTGGGGCCCCAGGAACTCTGACCCAGGCCCGTAGCGCCTGCTTCGCCCAGGCGGCGGACGATGCGGCCGACTGCGGGGTTCGACCATGGCGTTCCGCCTTGGGCGGCGGAGAAATGGTTACCGACGATCAATTGGATTTCGCTCAGTGCTGAACCGAAGGCAGCGATGTCCTTTTCGACGATTCCGGGCAGGAGACGCATGAGCGTGAGGCGGCAGAGGTGACCGGCGAGGCTTTCGGGGAAGTCGGGTAACGCCTTGAAGGCGGCGGTTTCTTTCTCGCCGTGGACGCCGACGTCGCGCGGGTCGAGGACGAGGATGGCGCGCCACTCGGCAGGAAAATCGAGGCGCACGACGGTTGGGGGAGCGTGCCCCGATGGGCCGCGGCCGCCATCGACGATAAAGCCGCCGCGCTCGAAGGCTGTCATCCCGATTGCTGAGCGAGCGCCGCGTTCGACGACTTCGCCGAGCGACTGAGCCGAGGCTTCGTTGCCGGAGAGCCTCAGGACGGCGGTACCAACGGCGAGGGCTAGCTGGGTGCCGGAGCCAAGGCCGGCGTGAGCGGGGATCGCCTCGGCGACATCGACCGTGAAGCAACGGTCACCGGCGTAAAGGCTGGAGAAGTGGCGCAGCGCCTTTTCTGCGCGATGGGCTTCCGCCCCGGAGGCGCGAAATTCTTTTGCCTCGCGAACCGTCAGGACGGTGGCGGGTCGATCAACAGCAAGACCCAGCGAGCCATACTTCCGGCCGAGCGAGCCATTGAGATCGACGAAGCCCAGGTGCAGGCGGGCAGGTGCGCTGACTGTGATGGCCCGCATGGGGGACCCCGTTCGTTCAGGGTTCATAGGCAAGCGCCTCTGCACCAGGGCGGGCGAGGCGATTGAAGGCGGACCTCAGTCGATCTACGGTGAGCACAGAAAAGTCAATCCCCAGAAGATTGGGCCCTGGAAGACTGTGGAGCATTGCGAAATGACGGAACCCCGAGAAAAAGCAATGGCCGAGGCGGATGTGGTGGCTTGGCTTGCCGCCAACATACCCGAATGGCGGTTGGAGGACGGTTGGATCCGGCGGACTTATAAGACGAATAGCTGGAAGGGAACTCTGATGGTCGTCAATACGGTCGGCCATCTGGCGGAGGCTGCGTGGCACCACCCGGACATTACCGCGTCGTATGCGTGGGTGGAGGTGCGGCTGATGACGCATTCGGCGAAGGGTATCACGGACAAGGATCTTTTTTTGGCGAAGAAGATCGAAGAGGTTGTGCAATGGCAGCCGGGTTCTGAGACGGACAACACACTCGAAGGCACGCCGAAAGATCCGCGCTTTGCCTACATCAAGTATGACTGAAGCCGTGGCAGGCGCCATCTACGACGCGTTGATCGGCATTGGCTCCAACGTCGGGGACAAAGCGGCGAATATCGGCCGCGCCACTGATCTGTTGTGCGCGGACGGGGCCGTGCTGCTGGTTTCGCAATCGCGGCTGTTCCGGTCGGCGCCGTGGGGGATATTAGAGCAGGATTGGTTTGTGAATGGCGCTGTGGCGGTGGCGACAGATGTGACTCCGCATGAGCTTTTGCGCCGGTGTCTGGCGGTCGAAGACGAGATGGGGCGCGTGCGCACGGTGAAATGGGGGCCGCGGCTCGTTGATGTGGATGTGCTGACTTTTCGCGGTGAGACGATCGATACGGCCGATCTCAAAGTCCCGCATCCGCTCATTGAGCAACGCTCGTTCGTGCTGGTGCCGCTCTTGGATATCGCGGCGGACGAGATGGTGCGCGGCCGAACGGTGCGGGAGCACGCGGCGGCGATTGATACCCGTGATTGTGTTCCGTTGGACTGACGTGCGACCTGCGCAAAAAAAACCGCCGCCGGATTGCTCCGGCGGCGGCTTTAAACTCAGTCGACGGCTGGCCGCTTAACCCTTGCACTCGCTCTTGATGTAGGCGAGCAAGTTGGCGCGGTCGGTGGCATCCTTGACGCCGGCCGGGAAGATCATCTTGTTACCAGGAACAACGGCGTCGTCCTTTTCGAACCACGCCAGCATCTTCTCGTCGTCCCAGACGATGCCCGACTTCTTCAGAGCGTCCGAGTAGCCAGCGTAACCTGCATGCGTACCGGCTGGCTTGCCGTGCACACAGTTCAGTGCCGGGCCGAGCGCATTCTTAGCGTCAGCACCGACGACTTGGTGGCATGCGGCGCACTTCTTGAATACTGCCTTACCGGCTTCGGCATCCTGAGCCGAGGCGGCGAACGGTGCTGCCAGAATAAGACCGGCGGCGATAACCCACTTCATCATCTGCACTTCCTCCCGAAGGTGGCACGGTGACCGTTTCTCGGTCCGTGGAGCCACTTTTGCGACTCTAGCTTTTCTTTTGCCAAAGTCCACCTGAACCCCGGGTGAATGGCCCCCCGGCGCCCGGTGAAACATCTACGCCCTCGCGAACGAAGAAGATTTCAGCCGGCGGGTCTTTTACACCGAGTAACCGGCGTCTGCCAGTGGGTTATATTTTGCCTGTTCAAGTGCCTCCGACGGTCACCTTGGCGCCGCCGACGCGGCGGTAGACGAATTCGGGTGGGGTGGAGTGGCTTTCGACCTCGGCAACCTTCGCCCATTCCTCGTGCATGGGGGAGAGGGAGCAGGCAGGGTCTGTATTCGTGGCATCGCCAGTGAGGGCGAAGGCCTGGCACCGGCAGCCGCCAAAGTCGATTTCCTTGCGGGGGCAGGTGCGGCAGGTCTCGTTCATCCACTCCGTACCCCGGTACTTGTTGAAGGCTTCGCCGTTCAGCCAGATGTCGGCGAGGGGGCGGTCCTTAACGTTATCGAAGGTCAGGTGGGTGATCGATTCTGCGGCATGGCAGGGGAGAACGCGGCCCTGGGGGGTGACGTTCAGGATCTGCTTGGCCCAGCCGCCCATGCAGGGCTTGGGGAATTTGGCGTAGTAGTCGGGCACGACCATGTCGATGACGATGATGCCTTTGTACTTTTCGCGCGCATGCTCGACCTGCTTGGCGGCCGTCATGAAGCTCTCACGGGTCGGCATGAGCGAACCGCGATTGAGGAGCGCCCAGGCGTAATACTGGACATGCGCGATCTCGATTCGGCCGGCGCCGCATTCGATGGCGAACTCGATCATGCGTGGGACGTTGTGGATGTTCTGGCGGTGGATCGGCGCGTTGATGGTCAGCGCCATACCCGCTTCTTTGGTCCACTGTGAGACTTCGATTTTTTTGGCGAGACCACCCTTATAGGCGGAGATGCGGTCGGCATTATCGCTGTCGACGTCTTGGATCGACAACTGGACGTGGTCAAGGCCGATCTCGGCAAACTTCATCAGGCGCTCGCGGGTGATGGTGACGCCAGCGGAGATGAGGTTGGTGTAGAGGCCCGCTTTGACGGCGGCTTCGAGAATTTCCTCCAAGTCCTTGCGGACGGTGGGTTCACCGCCGGAGAGATGGACCTGCAGGATGCCCAATTCGCCAGCCTGGCGCATCACGCTCTGCCACTCGGCGGTGGTCAATTCCGAGGCGACGCGATCCAAATCCGTGGGGTTGGAACAGTACGGGCATTGCAACGGGCAACGATGCGTCAGTTCGCAGAGCATGCCGACAGGTGCGCGAGCGCACGAGGGATCGACGGCTGCGACGTCGCTTTGTTCAACGGGGGTGACCTCGTTCATGGCTTCGCTCCGTTCAAGATTTCGTTGGTTCACCGGCGTTCAAGACGCCTTTGTCGGAAAGGTCCTGCAGCATATCGATAATGTCCTTGAGGATGAGGTCGGCGGGGGCCTTGTAGTCATCGGCAAGGATCGCTGCGATGTCGGCGACGGAGCGCTCGCCGTCGCATTTCTGCAGGACGGCGACGGCGATCTCGTCAGGATTGAAGACGCGTTCGGGTGCTAGAAGTATCCAGCGTCCGCGGCCGGCGTCGTGACGCATCTTGACGAAGCGCGGGATGCTCGGCCGGCAATCGCCGGTGATCATCGTGCGTTCGCGTTTGGCGTATTGGCCGATGGTCATGGCCCTAGATCCTCTGGGCGCCACGCACCGGGTGGTACGTTGCCGTTGACGTAGGCGTGATGGAGTGCGTCGAGCTGCACCCAGAGCACGTTGCACTTGAAGCGCACGGCGTCGACGCAGGCTTCCTGCTCGGCGCGGGTGGCGGCGTGTTCCTTGATATACTTGAGCGCAAAGTCGGCGTCGCGCGGAGCCTGGACGAGGCGTTGCTTGAAGTAGGCCATCACGCGATCGTCGATGAAGTCGTAGCCTTCGAGCATACCGGAAATGCGCTCTTTGTGGATCTTGGGCGCAAAGAGTTCGGTGAGCGAGGAGGCGACCGCGATGGTGAGGGGCTGCTCGCGGACAAACGTGACATAGGCTTCGACGGCAAAGCGTGTGGCGGGAAGTGCGCCGCGCATCGACTGCACGTAGTCGCGATCGAGACCGAGGGCGTCGGTGAGGATGAGCCAGCGTTCGATGCCGCCGTCATCGTTTTCATAGCCGTCGTGTTCGAGGACGCGGTGCATCCACTCGCGGCGAAGTTCGCGATCGAAGGTGCGGCTGACGAGGGCTGCATCTTTGCGGGGAACGGCGGATTGGTAGCAGTAGCGGTTCAGTGCCCAGGCGGCGACCTGGGACTTCTTGAGTTTGCCCCCGTGCAGCAGCTTATGGAAGGGGTGCTTGTCGTGGTAGCGCTCGGCACCGACGGCCTGGATGGCGGCCTCGAATTCGTCGTTGGACCAGAGCTTGTTATCGGTGCGGGCAGTGCCCTTCAGGTGAATGTCCGTCATATCCTGATCTCCATTCCGTCGTAGCCGACTTCCCAACCGGCCTTTTCGGCTACCTTACGCTCAGGGGAGTTGTCGTCGAGTACGGGATTTGAGTTGTTGATGTGGACGTAGATCTTGCGTTTGACGTCTAGGTCCTTGAACGCGGCCATCGAGCCGTTGGACCCGGAAATCGAAATGTGGCCCATGCGGGCGCCGGTTTTGTTGAGGAGGCCCTGCCGGATCATTTCGTCGTCGGTGTACAGCGTGCCGTCGAAGAAGATCAGGGGCGCGCCCTTTATTCGATCGGCCAGGGGCACGTCCACCTCGGCGCAGCCCGGAACATAGTAGAAGAAGCGCCCGGTCGCCGTCTCGGTGACTTTGAGGCCGATGGTGTCGCCGTCGCGGCTGCCGAAAGATTTCCGGTCGGAGCTATCTTCCAAGAACAGAGCGATTTTGCCGGGTACGGCGAAGGCTTCGATCGTCAAACCTAAGGTCTCGCCGTGGTCTTCGATCGCGACCGCCCGATCGAGGGGCAATTCCAGCCGCGGTACAATGGCGGGATTGCAGACGTTGAAGACCGAATTGGCGTTGATGGTCGCCAGGACGCGCTCCGATCCATAGATGGTGAAGGGCGTGCCTTCGCGTAAGTTGATAAGCCCGATGATGTGGTCGACGTCGGCGTTGGTGACGATCACAGCCTTGATGGGCGAATTGCGCAGGGGGCCTTTGGCGTCGGGCCAGAGTTCCGGGTTGTGGGCGATTTGCTCGCGCAGATCGGGCGAGCAATTGAGCAGCACCCACCGGTGGCCATCGGCCGAGACGGCGAGGGAGGATTGCGTGCGGGCGGCAAAACCGGGCTTGCGGGCACGGGCGCTCGCACTCATAGGGCCATTGCAATTCCATTGCGGGAATCCGCCGCCGGCGGACGCCCCGAGCACTTTGATCAGCATGATTGACCGACGCTTTTGAGGTGGCCGCCCGTGTTGATCCCGAAAACGGGACGGGCGCGGAAACGACGACGGCGGCCAAGGTTTGGGGCCGCCGTGTCAGATCGAGGCCGGCGCGCTCATACGAGGCGCTAGCCGCACATCCTGCAATTAGATGACGTCGATTTCGGCCGGCAGGTACGACGTGACTTCAAGGCCGACTTCCTGCTCGCGCACGGCGGGTTTGGTCCAGGTCTTCATGATGATGTCCTCCAAAGACAGCGTTCTCGATTACCGTTTTTTCGTGTTTCCTCGAAAACCCCTCCCGAGGGCCTTCCCTTGTGGTCCAGGTCTCCCGCCCGGATCATTCGGGAAATTGGCTTCGCACCAATCTCGATTGGTTCTAAGACCACGTTTGACCCCTTGCCATCAAGTCAATTGGGGTCACGAAAGCGTGTGGCCTAACAGAACTTTAGCTGCCGATAAGGCAAGCTTTGCTTGAGGTCAAAAAACGTGACCGGCGGGGCGCCCAAGCCGGGTGCGGATGAGATGGCCACTTTGGCTGGAAATTGAAAAATATGGGCGTCGATATTGCCTTTCTGGAGAACTCTATACCCTTTACTGGGGCAAAATGTTTTCGCTTGAAGCATGATTTTGCTGTGTTATCCTTCCTTCTGCCGGTGGAAATGCTGCGTCGTGCGAGTTGGCGCGGCCGCGGGTGGGATTTCAGGCTGGATTTCTGGCAGTGGCCGTCGCAGGACACCCTCGTTCGGCGGGGCGTCCAAGCGGGGGCGCCTGCCGTAATTTCTGCCTCTGAGAGGTTCGCATGACAGGTTCGCATGCGGCAGGCGCTCCAGCGCCGGGCCGCGTTCAATTGATCGGTTGCGGTCCGGGCGATCCCGACCTTCTGACGGTGCGTGCCGTGCAGCGGATCGCCGCCGCCGATGTGCTCGTGGTCGACCGGTTGGTCGGCGGGGCTGTGCTGGCGCATGCGCGGGCGGACGCGATTGTTATCTCCGTCGGCAAGGAAGCCGGGGGCCCCTCCACGTCGCAGGACGAGATCAATCGCATTCTGGTGCGCGAGGCGCTCAAGGGACATGTGGTTGCGCGGCTGAAAGGCGGCGATGCTTTCGTGTTTGGGCGGGCGGCGGAAGAGATTGCGGCTGTGCGGGCTGCTGGTGTCGAGATCGAGATCGTGCCGGGGATCACGGCGGCCCATGCGTGCGCTGCGAGCATCGCGCTGCCGTTGACGTTGCGGGAGAGTGTGCGCCAGTTTTCGCTCGTTACAGGTGCTACGGCCGATGGCGACATCGATCTTGACTGGGCCTCGCTGGCAGCTCCTGGGCAGGCGTTTGCAATTTATATGGGCGTGCGGACGGCGCGAACGTTGCGGCAGAAGCTGATTGCATCGGGTGCTCTGCCGTCATTGCCGATCGTCGTGGTCGAGAACGGGACGCGGACGAACGAAGTTGCCGTGGCGACGACGCTTGGCGATCTCATCGATGCGATTGCAGCCTACGGTATCACAGGTCCCGCCATCATCTTCGGTGGGCTAGCGTGGGACGATGCGAATTTGACGATTCCCGACAAGGTGCATGTGTTCCGCGCACCTGCCGGCCGTGTGGATGAGAGCGCGCACGCGCCGTCCGCCCCAGACGCCTTCTAAGGAGAGAGACCTCGTGGCCCTGCCTCCCTTGCCCAAGAATGCGCCTTTTAGCGCTGAAGATGTGGCGTTTCTCAATCAACTCGTGCAGCGCTCGACGCCGTTGCAGCGCAGTTGGCTATCTGGATTTTTAGCCGGTCTCGATGCGGCGCAGGGCGGTGGTGCTGCCGCCGTGCAGGCTGTTGCGCAGCGTCCGCGGGTGCCGTTGACACTGCTCTACGGCAGCGAAAGCGGGAACGCCGAAGCGCTGGCGTACAAGGCGAAGAAGATCGCTACAAAACTCAACTGCGATGCCAAGGTTGTTGACATGGGCGACATCGATGTCGCCGCTTTGGCCAAGTTCAAGAATCTCGCCGTTTATGTTTCCACGTGGGGTGAGGGCGATCCTCCGCAGCGTGCGGTCGACTTCTATAAGGATTTGATGAGCGATGCTGCGCCCCGTTTGGATGGCGTGAGGTATGCGGTGTTGTCACTTGGCGATACGGCGTATGTGAACTTCTGCGAGACGGGCAAGAAGATCGACGCGCGGCTGTCGGAGCTTGGCGCGACGCGCATTCACGACCGCATCGATCTCGATCTTGATTTTGCCAAGCAGGCTGCGGCCTGGACGGATGCCTTGTTGGAGAAGTTCTCTCCCGCAGTTGCCGCGCCATCCGCCACCGTCGTGCATGTCGATTTCAAGGGCGTTGCTGCCGACGACGAGCCGGCCGAGCCGCTCTATACGGCGGAAGACCCGGCAGAGGCGGAGGTGTCCGCGATTGTCAATCTCAACGGATCGGGTTCGACGCGGGAGACTTATCACGTCGAATTGGCCGTCGAAGCGGAGGGCTTCACGTATGAGCCGGGTGCCGCCATCGGCGTGCTGCCGGAGAACGATCCGGCTTTGGCGGCGGATGTGGCGCGTGCGGTGGGCCTCGATGGCGATGCGTCGCTCGTCTTGAAGATGGCCAAAGGCTACGACATCACGACTTTGTCGCGGGCGACTGTGGATGCGTATGCGAAGCTGACGGGCCGGACCGATGTGGCGAAGCTGATGGACGCGGAGGCGCTGGCGAAGTTTTCCGCCGACCGGCAACTCGTCGATCTTCTCGCGACCTATCCCGAAAAGTTGACGGCGGAGCAGTTGCTCGGTCTGCTGCGTCCGCTCCCGGGACGGCTTTATTCGGTGGCGTCCAGCATCACGGCGCATCCGGGTGAAGCGCATTTGCTCATCGGCGCTGTGCGCTGGGCAAGCCATGGGAAGACGCGCGGTGGCGTGGCGTCGACGTACTTCGCCGACCGGCGCAAGGTGGGCGACAAGGTCCGCATCTATGTGAAGCCGAACCGGCATTACGCGCTGCCCGCCGATGGCAACCGGCCAATCATCATGATCGGGGCGGGCACGGGTGTTGCGCCCTATCGCGGCTTCATCGAGGAGCGCGTGGAGGCCGGGGCCACTGGCAAGAGCTGGTTGTTCTTCGGCGAGCGCAACTACACGAATGACTTTCTCTACCAGCTCGAATGGCAGGAGCATCTGGCGTCGGGCGCGCTGTCGAAGATCGACGTGGCGTTCTCGCGCGATCAACCGGAAAAGATTTACGTGCAGCACCGGCTGTGGGAGCAGCGGACGGGCATCTTGGCGTGGCTCGACGAGGGCGCGCATCTCTACGTGTGCGGCGATGAAAAGGGCATGGCGAAGGATGTGGACAGCACACTCGTGCGGATCCTTGCCGAGCCGCTGAAGGGCGACGAAGACGCGGGCCGGGCGAAGCTGAAAGAGCTGACCAAGGCCGGGCGCTATCAGCGGGATGTGTATTGATATTTGAAGGGTGGGTGGGGCGACGCGCTGAACAAGCGGCTGCCCCTCACCCCAACCCTCCCCCCGCACGCGGGGAGAGGGGGATGAGGTTCCGGAGAGAGCAATGTCAGAGCGCGCGAAGAACGAGATCGTCAAAGAGAAGAGCCGCTTGTTGCGCGGTGGGATTGCCGAAGGTCTGACGCATGTCGTGACCGGGGCGATCGACGAAGACGATACGATGCTTTTGAAGTTCCACGGGTCCTACATGCAGGACGACCGGGACGTGCGCGCGGAGCGGACGAAGAAGAAGCTGGAAAAGGCGTTCTCGTTCATGATCCGGCTGCGGTTGCCTGGCGGCGTGGTCTCGCCGGAGCAGTGGCTGAAGCTCGATGACATTGCCGGTACGTATGCCAACGGGACGTTGCGGCTGACGACGCGGGCGACGTTTCAATATCACGGCGTGATCAAGTCGAATTTGAAGCGCACGATGCAGGCGATCAATGCGGCATGCATCGATACGATTGCGGCGTGTGGGGACGTGAACCGCAACGTGATGTCGGCGTCGCATCCGTTTTTGTCGAAGGCGCACAAGCAAGCCGAAGAGCTGGCGATTGCGTTCAGCGATCACCTGCTGCCGCGCACGGGCGCCTACCACGAGATCTGGCTGGATGATCAGAAGGTGATCGATACGGCGCCGGCGACGCCGGAGAGCGAACCGATTTACGGGCCGCTCTATCTGCCGCGTAAATTCAAGACTGTGATTGCCGTTCCGCCGGATAACGATGTTGATATTTTTGCACATTGTCTGGGCTATATCGCCATCGTCGAGAAGGGCGAGGTTGTCGGCTGGAATGTCACCGTCGGCGGCGGCATGGGCATGACGCACGGGGAGACGGATACGTTTCCGCGCACAGCTGACATGATGGGTTTCTGCACGCCGGAGCAGGCAATCGATGTGGGTGAAAAGGTTGTCACGGTGCAGCGCGACTGGGGCAACCGGGCGGTGCGCAAGAATGCGCGGCTGAAGTATACGGTTGAGCGGGTTGGAATCGATGCGTTTCGGGCGGAAGTCGAGAAGCGGTGCGGGTTCAAACTTGGCGCGCCGCGTTCGTATTCATTCACGTCGACGGGTGATCCGATCGGGTGGCGGCAATCACTTGACGGGAAGGCGGCGGATCGGAAGTGGCATCTGACGCTCTATGTCGAGAATGGTCGTGTGAAAGATACGGCCACGATGAAGCTGCGCACGGCGCTGCGTGAGATAGCACAGGCGGGCGGGGTGGATTTCGTTGTGACGTCGAACCAGAACCTCGTCATCGCCAATGTGACGGCGAAGGCGAAGCCGAAGATCGAGGCGCTGCTTGAGAAGCATGGCGTGGTGACCGCGACCAGTTCGGGGTTGCGGCGCAATGCGATGGCGTGCGTGGCGCTGCCGACGTGCGCGCTGGCGCTGTCGGAAAGCGAGCGGTTCCTGCCGGGCCTTGTGACGGATCTGGAGGATATTCTCGACAAGGCGGGCTTGCGCGAGGACGACATCGTGATCCGCATGACCGGGTGCCCGAATGGGTGCGCGCGGCCGTATCTGGCGGAGATCGGATTCGTGGGGCGGGCGCCGGGGCTGTACAATTTGTACCTTGGTGCCGCATTCGATGGCACGCGCCTGTCGAAGATTTACGCGCAGGACGTGAACCGCGAGCAGATCCTCACGCTCTTGGAGCCGATCATCAAGCGGTACGCGAAAGAGCGGACCAGCGGCGAGCACTTCGGCAACTTCGTTGTGCGGGCGGGGATCGTGGCGGCGACGACGGCGGGGAATAACTTCCACGAGAATGTTGTGCTGGCGAAGGTTTGACTTCAGTGCGTGGTCAGTCGTGCGCGGGGTCAGACCCCTAAGTAGGGGTCTGACCCCTTTTGCATCACAAGCTCGCGTTCATTTTTCGGATGCGGTTGGCGAGGATGGCCATGATGTGGAGGGCGAACTCGGGCGTTTCCTGTACGAGGGCCAAGAATTGCGCGCGGCTTAGTTCGAGGACCTCGGTGGGTTCCATGGCGATGGCGGCGGCGCTGCGGGGGGCCTGATCGATGAGTGCCATTTCGCCGAAGACGCCGCCGGCACCGACGTTTTCCAGAACAGTGCCGTAGGTGACGATCTGGATTCGGCCGCTGCGGACGATGTAGAGGTGGGTGGCGGCGTCGTCCTGCTTGAAGACTTTTTCGCCCGCATTGAACGTGTGCGATGTGGCGCCGACTTCGACGAGATTTGAATATTCCAGCATGGCGACCCGTCTCCGTTGTGGGAGAGAGTGTAGGCCCGCAGGGGGCTCGTCGCAAGGCGAGCGCGGTTTAGCCCCTGAGCAAGATGAAGGCTGCGAAACACAGCACGGCGGCGAGACCGATGCGGAGCGTCCAGTCTGGCAGTTTTCCGGTGAGGCGCGAGCCGATCAGGATGCCGGGGATCGAGCCGCACAGAAGGGTGCCCAGGAGTGCGACGTCGATGTGGCCCATGCCGGCGTGGCCGAGACCGGCAACGAAGGTGAGCGGGACGGCGTGGACGATGTCGGTGCCGACCACGCGGCGGGCCATCATGTAGGGGTAGAGGCCGGTCAGGGCTGCGACGCCGATGGCACCGGCGCCTACGGAGGTGAGGGCGACGGCTGCACCGAGGATGAGGCCAAAGACGATCGTCGGAAATGGCCGGGCGGCTGTTTCTGTCACCGGATCGTCGAAGCCCTGGGGTTGCCAGCGTTTGAGAACCGGGAAGACGATGATTGCAGCGGCACTGACGATCAACGTCAGGGCGAGGCCCTTCTTGACGTACCAAGCGACGAGTTCGGTGTTGGGTTCGGCAAGGTAGAGCCAGAGCAGAACGGCGGCGGCGCCGGGTAGACTGCCAGCGGCGAGTGACGCCAAGATCGGCCAGTCGACATTGCCAAGGCGCTGATGGCGCCATGCGGCACTCATTTTGGTGATGGCGGCGAAGAGGAGGTCGGTGCCGACGGCGATGGCGGGGGGGACACCGACGCCGGAGATGAGAAGCGGTGTCGTCAAGGAGCCGGCACCGACACCGGTGATGCCGATCAAGAAACCGATGACGAAACCGCCACCGAGGATCAGGCCGAGCGAATTTGCGATTAGACCATCCATTGTCGCACTGTGCTCAGCCGAGTGACGAAACGATCGTGCGCAGGCTCAGCAACATGATGACGATGCCGACAATGATCATCAGGATCTTTGGCGGGAAGTGTTTGGCGGCGAGGGCGGCGAAGGGGGCAGCGATAATGCCGCCGATGACGAGGCCGAGGATCGTCGGCCAGAGTTCGAGGCCGATGGTGGCAATGAAGGTGGCGGAGATTGTGAGCGTGACAAAGAACTCGGCCATGTTGACCGAACCGATCGTGTAGCGGGGGTGGTTGCCTTGGCCGAGAAGTGTGGAGGTGACGATCGGGCCCCAGCCGCCGCCGCCGATCGCGTCGACGAAGCCACCCACCAACCCAAGTGGAGTTACATTATTGGGAGGCTCGTCCACGAACGAGTGTTTCCGGTGGACGGCTTTGTAGATGATGAAGATGCCGATGAGCAGCAGGTAAGCGCTGATGTAGGGCTTGACGACCTCGCCGGGAATGTTGGTCAGCACGTAAGCGCCGATCGCGCCGCCGATTGCGCCGGGAACGGCGAGACGCCAGATTAGCCGCTTGTCGACGTTGCCGAGCTTCCAATGCGCTATGCCGGAGGCGCCGGTGGTGAAGGTTTCAGCTGCATGGACACACGCGCTGGCGGTCGCTGGCGGGACGCCGAAGCTCAGCAACACGGATGTCGACATGACGCCGTAGGCCATGCCAATGGCTCCGTCGACCATCTGGGCAATGAAGCCAACGAGGATGTAAAACAGGATGTCTTCTGTCATGAGATTGTATCGCGGCCCTTAGCGCTCCGCGATCTCAGCGGATGTATCCGGGATTGTTAGATCACATAGTCCGGCAGGCTTTCAACCTCGACGGCGACACCGGCGGATCGCAGGAGCAGGGCCACTTCGTTAGAGCGGCGACGGTACTCGGCTTCGCCTTCGGGGGTGTTGGGTACATCGGAACATAGCCCACGTGTGAGCATGTCGCGTGTCAGGAGGAATACGTTGTCCTGCTGCTGAATGTCAGGGCTGGCGGTGGTGACGGTGCCGCCGGCGATCGTCGCGCCGGAGATGGCGTCCACGAGCATAAAGGAGCCGGTTTCTTGCGCTTCGGCGAAGCGGTCGATGGCCGTGGCGCGGCCAAGGGCGACGTTCGCGATGGCGATGTCATTCACTTTGCAGGACGTGGCCGGATGGACGGCCAACGATTCCAAATCAAGGAGCGATTTGATGTCGATGTTCGTCACCGGGACGAGGTCGGTTGCGGTGCGAACGAGATAGCTGCCGCGTTTGTCGAAGGGCGTCTCGGACAGCCAGACGAAGCGGGCCTCCAGTGTTCGGGCGACGACGGGAGCGGCTTCGGGCGCGGCGAGGACGGAGCCGCGCGAGACGTCGAGGTCGATATCGAGCTGGATGGCGACGGCCTGTCCCTGGATGGCTTCCTGATAGTCGCGGTCCATCGTGGCGATGCGCTGCACCTTAGCCGTGCGGCGGCTGACGGGATCAAGCACCGTGTCGCCGACGCGGACGGTGCCGGAGGAAATGGTGCCTGCGAGGCCACGGAAGTCGGCGCGCGTGTCGCGCAGCACGGTTTGTACGGGCATGCGGAAGGCGCCCGTCGGCTCGGTGCCGCGGCTCGGGATTTCTTCGAAGTGCTCAAGCAGGGAGGGGCCCGTGTACCAGGGCATGTTTTTGGATTTCACTGCTACGTTGTCGCCCGAGACGGCGGCGACGGGAATAGCAACGGCTTCGCGGAATCCGAAGCGCCACATGAGGGTGCGGAAATCTTGCTCGATCTGGCGGAACCGGCTCTCGGACCAATCGACGAGGTCCATTTTGTTGACGGCGAGCACGACGCGCTTCAGACCGACGAGATCGAGGATGGCGGCATGGCGGCGGGTCTGCGTCTTGATGCCGTGGCGGGCATCAATGAGCATGATGGCTACATCGGCGTGCGAAGCACCCGACGCCATGTTGCGCGTGTATTGCTCATGGCCGGGGCTGTCGATGACCACAAGTCGGCGGGTGGCGGTATCGAAATAGCGCCAGGCGATGTCGATGGTGATGCCCTGCTCGCGTTCGGCGACGAGGCCGTCCATGAGCAGCGAGAAGTCGGGATTGCCGCCGTCAACGCGGCGGCCGCGTTCGAGGGTGGCGCGCTGGTCATCGTAAAGGTCGGTCGCGTCCCAGAGCAGGCGGCCGATGAGTGTCGATTTGCCGTCGTCGACGGAGCCGCAGGTGAGAACGCGCAGCATGCCTGAGAGTTCGGGAGCTGCGGCGGCACTGGTGTGCGCGACCGGCTGGACCAGCGGTGTGACGTTGGCGTCATTGAGGGCCGAATGGGCGGTCATCAGAAATAACCTTCCTGCTTCTTTTTCTCCATGGCGCCGACCTGATCGTGGTCGATCAAGCGGCCGGAGCGTTCTGAGGTGCGGGCACCGAGCGTTTCGGCGACGACCTCTTCGAGCGTTGTAGCGGTGGATTCGACGCCGGCCGTCAGGGGCCAACATCCTAAGGTACGGAAGCGGACCGATCGCATGACCGGCGTCTCACCGGGCTTGAGGGGCAAGCGGTTGTCGTCATACATCAGGATCTGGCCATTGCGCTCGATGGTGGGGCGTTCCTTGGCCATATAGAGTGGCACCACGTCGAGTTGCTCGCGCAAAATGTAGAGCCAGATATCGCGCTCGGTCCAATTCGACAGAGGGAAGATGCGCGCGGTTTCGCCGGCACCAAGGCGGCCGTTGAGGAGGCGCCACATCTCGGGGCGCTGGCGGCGCGGGTCCCAGCGGTGGCCTTCGGCGCGGAAGGAAAAGACGCGCTCTTTCGCGCGGCTGGCTTCTTCATCACGGCGTGCGCCGCCGAATGCGCCGTCGAAGCCGTATTGGTCGAGGCCGGCCTTCAGCGGAACCGTCTTCATGATGTCGGTGTAGATTGAGGGCGCATAGTCGTATGGGTTGACACCCTTGGCGATGGCATCGTGGTTGGTCATCTCGATCAGGTCGAGATCGAATTCCTTCACCCAGTGATCGCGGAAGGCGATCATTTCCTTGAACTTCCACGTGGTGTTCACGTGCAGGACAGGAAACGGTAGCTTGCCCGGCCAAAACGCTTTGCGTGCCAGATGCAGAAGAACGGTGGAATCCTTGCCGATCGAATAGAGCAGCACGGGTTTGCGGAACTGGGCCGCTGCCTCGCGAAAGATATGGATGCTTTCGGATTCGAGGAGGTCGAGGTGCGAAATCTGCCGGGTCATGCGTCGGCGTCCTTGTGCTTCGGGCGATTGTGCAGTCCGCATTCCTTGCCGTCTTCGTTCTCCCACCACCAACGGCCGGCGCGGATATCCTCACCGGGGCGGATGGCGCGCGTGCACGGCTGGCACCCGATGGAGGGGAAGCCCTGCCGGTGCAGCGCATTGATCGGAACGGCGTTGTCTTTGATGTAGGCTTCGAGTGTTGCGAGAGACCAGTCGGCGATGGGGTTCAGTTTGATGAGGCCCTGCGCGGCATCCCACTCGGCGAAGGGGACATGCGCGCGGCCGGCGGACTGATCGCGGCGCAGGCCCGTGATCCAGCCATTTGCGCCGGCGAGCGCCGTATTGAGCGGGCGGACCTTGCGGATGTCGCAGCAGGCCTTGCGGTTTTCGATGGCGTTGCGAAAGCCCATGATGCCGTCTCGGGCGACGAGGGCTTCGACTTCGGCGGCAACGGGAAACGTGATGCGGATGCGGCGGCCGTAGCGCGCTTCGGTTGCTTCCAACGTTTCCAGTGTCTCAGGAAAGTGGCGGCCGGTGTCGAGTGTGAAGACGTCGAAGGGTAGGTCAGCGGTCGCAATGGCGGCGAAGACGGCCTGGTCTTCGATGCCGAGCGAGGTCGAGAAAGCGACGCGGCCCGGGATGTGGTTGGCGATCGAGCGCAGGCGCGCGCCGAGGCAGGGTTCAGCGGCCAGCGCAACGTCGAGAGCGGCCGCCACGGCGGGGCCGTCGAACGAAAAGGGCTGGCTCGCGGCCGCGGCGGGCTGCGGGATGGCTGAGGGACGTGTCATTGGGCCTCCGGATTGGGCGCAAGTTAAGCGAAACCAATCCTAAAATGAAGGGGTCGTTAGAAAAAAGAACGGATTGCTTTGTGCGTGCGGTCAACTAGGAGAATATTTTTGCCCGTTGATCCGTCTGCGCAATGGCGTGCCAGTGTGGTAGCGGCGGCCAGGCACGGGGGGATGCAGACCAAGCCTTTACTAATCGCTGGTGACGGGAACAGAGTTGCCGATCTTTCGCATTTCAAAGGCGACGATACCGTCGCGGTAGCCAGCGGTTTTCATCCGTTCGCCGACGAAATGAAACGACGGTTCGATGTCCAGTTTGACAACGAAACTTGGTGCGCAACCGAGGCAGTAGGCCACCGCTTCATGTTCGTAGAACCCAGCGAGTTCGATCTGGAAGTGGATGATGTTAGGTTTGCCTGCGTGGGTGCGCGCGTCGATTTCGACGGCCGATACACCTTGCGGAAACATGGATTCGAAGAAGCGGGGCAGATGATACGAGGTCAGATCTTGCTTATTGCCGCATATAATATTGGCGGTGAAATTCACGTTGTAATTCGCGAGATCGTGCGACGCTTGCCTTAAGTGGATAACCGGACGAGCATTTCGATGAAAGTGTTCACTCTTGTCGAATGGTTTCTCAAGCGGATCAGCGAGGCGAAGCAATACGCCGCCTGACCGGAAGCGTGATTGCTGTTTGTGGTATTCCGGTCCTGCGAAGTACAAGGCGCAGATCGTGGACCCATCCGGGTCTTCAGCGGCTGCTGAGGCGTTCCAATTGTATCCCTGCCATGACGTTTGGAGCCATTCTGAAAGTGGCTGCAACTTTCGCATCATCCAGTAAGTGGCCCAGGCCGGATCGGACGTTTCGAGGTAGTTGTATGCTTCGAATTTCCAGACCCCCTTCGGCATAATGTCGTATCGATCCCGACCTTCTACATGGACGCGGTGGCCAAGAGCGCGCTCAAGTTTTTTTAGGGGACGAGCAGTTAGTTTGCGGTGTGTGATGGCCCCAATGTGCATGTCCACGTCCCACCAGGCGAGAACCCTTTGTTGGGGTGGGCGTAAAATCGTTTGGTTATCGGTCATCGACTTCTTCCGGCAATACACAGTTATTGGAATGCAATGGTTACGAATGAAGTAACTATACATTTAGCCACCGGATGACGCCGTTGGCGGCGGCTGTGCCGGTGGAGAGGGTGGCTTGGAGGAGGTAGCCGCCGGTGGGGGCGTCCCAGTCGAGCATTTCGCCGGCGACGAAGGTGCCGGGGCGGGCGCGCAGCATCAGGTTCTCGTCGAGACTTTCGAAGGCGACGCCGCCAGCAGTCGAAATGGCGCGGTCGAGGCCGGAGGTGCCTTTGACGATGAGCGGCAGTGCTTTGATGAGGCGGGCGAGATCATCGGGATCAGCGGGCAGATCGCGTGAGGCTTCGCGTAGGAGGCCGATTGCTGCGGGCGAGAGCTTGAGGCATTTGCGCAGCCAGTTGGCGACCGAGTCTTTGCCGCGTGGACGGCGTAACCTGTTGGCGATGACGTCGTGGGGTTCGTCGGGTTTGAGATCGAGGACGATGTTGGCCCAGCCGCCGCCATGCGTGCGCGCGGAGATGGTGGAGGAGAGCGCGTAGACCGCGCCGCCTTCGATGCCGTGCCGCGTGATGACCGCTTCGCCGCGCTGGGTGTCGCCTTCGAAGGTAACGGCGAGGCGTTTCAGAGGTTCGCCCGCATAGCGCGATTTGAAATGGTCGCTCCACGCGATGAGCAGGCCGCAGTTTGAGGCGACCAGCGGCGTGATGGTTATGCCAGATTTTGCGAGTGTTTCGCGCCATGCGCCATCGGAGCCGAGACGGGGCCAGCTGGCGCCGCCGAGGGCCAGGACGGTCGCGTCGCAGGGTATGGGTGCAGGCGGGGTGCCGTCGTTGCTGACGAGAGGCGCGCCGTCCTCGCTCCAGCCGGTCCATGTGTGGCGCAGTTTGATTTCTACGCCGTGCGCATCAAGGCGCCGCATCCACGCGCGCAGCAGCGGGGACGCCTTCATCGCTTTGGGAAAGATGCGGCCACTGGAGCCGGCGAACGTTTCCTGGCCGAGGCCTTCCGCCCAAGCGACGACGTCGGCGGGCGGATAGGCTTCGATGAGGCGGGTGAGGTGGGCTGCGCTCTCGCCATAGCGGGGCAGGAAATTTTCCAGGGCTTCGGAGTGTGTCAGATTGAGGCCGCCGCGGCCGGCCATGAGGAACTTGCGTGCGGGCGAGGGCATGCGTTCGAAGATGGTGACGCGCAGACCATGCGTGCTCAGGGTTTCGGCTGCGGCGAGGCCTGCGGGCCCCGCGCCGATGATGGCGACGTGTTTCAAGGGAGAGTGGCCTTCTTATTCGGATGCGGCGGGAAGGCTTACCACGATCCTGTGTTGCGCATCGACGTCCAGGGCTCGGAGGGTGCCAACGCGGCGCCTTTTTGCAGCAACTCGACGGAGATGAGATCGGGAGAGCGGACAAACGCCATGCGGCCGTCGCGCGGTGGGCGGGCAATGGTCACGCCGCCGGTCTGCAACCTGTGGCAGACGGCGTAGATGTCGTCGACTTCGAAGGCGAGGTGCCCGAAATTGCGGGCGGACCCGTAGTTTTCGGGGTCCCAGTTGTGGGTCAATTCGATGAGTGGGGCCTTTTCGGAGCCGGCGCGGGGCTGGTCGCCGGGGGCTGCTAGAAAGATCAGGGTGAAGCGGCCGGTCGGGCTGTCGATCCGGCGGACCTCTTCCAGACCGAGTAGGTCGCAATAAAAGCGGAGGCTTGCGGCCACGTCGGTGACGCGGACCATCGTGTGGAGGAAGCGCATGGGACGGTCCAGTGCCCGGGAGGGGCTCAAGTGTTGCTCGATTGCATCCAGTCAAGTTCAGGTTGAGGAGACCAGAGCGTGGCCGCTGTGCATAACCTTTGGACAGGATCGGTGCAAAGTCTTTGCTGCGGACGCGAATTGGCACGCCCAAATCACGCGCCAACCACACGAATCACCGACCATTGATTCGCGGCAGATTTCGCGTTTGATCAATGTCCAATTTCTCCAAATGCGTCGTTCAGAATACTATGCCCAGGAAAGTCGCCTTTGCTGGTTGATCGATAAAAACGCTTTATTTTCAACTGTTTGCTGCTGGTGTTTTGTTATCAAAAAATGACAATTTGGGCGCTGGGCAAAAAAATGGGGGTAGCGGGACGCGCCCGGGGTGGATTAGTTAACCGGCTGGAAACGAGACGGTCATGCTTAGAGGGCAGTGGCCGACTTGGGTTCCGGGGCGTCGAGAGGGGCGCTTCAGTAAATTGAGCACAAGTAAGCGGGGTAACGCACATGGGGGACTACAAGGGACCTCCGTCGACAGACGTCGGCGGAACGACGAGCGGTGAGGGCGCGGGGCCCGAAGACGGAGTCGAGGTTGTTGAGATTGCCGGGACCATCAAGTGGTTCGACGTGTCCAAGGGGTACGGCTTTATCGTTCCGGACAATGGCGTTCAGGATGTGTTGCTCCATGTGACCTGCTTGCGTGCAGGCGGGTATCAGACAGCCTACGAAGGCGCGCGGGTGCATTGTCAGGTCCTCAAGCGACCCAAGGGCATGCAGGCGTTCCACATTCTTTCCATGGACGAAAGCACGGCGATCCATCCATCGCTTCTGCCACAGAGGACGCACGTTCAGGTTGTGGCTGAGAGTGATTGGGAGCGCGCGGCCGTTAAGTGGTTCAATCGCGTGCGGGGCTTCGGCTTCCTGACACGCGGCGACGGCACGCCGGACATTTTCTGCCACATGGAGACGCTACGCCGGTTCGGCTTTACCGAACTTCGTCCCGGGCAGACACTGATGGTGCGCTGGGGTTACGGTTCGAAGGGCGTTATGGCGGCCGAGTTGCGGCCGGACGGTCCGACACAAGGTGTGCCGCCGTCCCCGCATTGATGGGATGAGGCATGGCTCAGCGACGACATTCGGTGAGGGCTGCCCTGGGGGCGGCCCTTACTTTTTTGGCCAGCGTCACCGGGGCTGCCATTGGCACCGCCGGTGACGGTGATGCGGAGCCTGCCGCGCGGCAAACAGAAAAGCTGGAGATCGTGACGGCCGGTGGGGGCGTCGCTTTTGATGTCGAGATAGCCGATACGCCGGCGCGGCAGGCGCTGGGTCTGATGTACCGGACGGAATTGCCGGCGCGCACGGGTATGCTCTTCCCCTACCCTGCGCCGCGAGAAATCACGATGTGGATGCGCAACACGTATATTCCGCTCGACATGGTGTTCATCCGCGCGGACGGGACGGTGCACAGAATTGCGGAAATGACCGAGCCGCATTCGGAGGAGGTCGTGGCGTCACAAGGGGCGGTGACGGCCGTTTTGGAGATTGCCGGGGGCGCGGCGCGGCAGCTCGGTTTGAAGCCTGGAGACCTCGTCCGTCACCGTCATTTCGGCACTGCGGCAGGACGTTAAGCCGCCATCCGTGTGGTTGGGCGCTGCGGCGCTTGACCCGGGCGGAGCGAAGCGGCAGACAGTGTGTCATCGGGGCGTAGCTCAGCCTGGTAGAGCATCTGCTTTGGGAGCAGAGGGTCGTGGGTTCAAATCCTGTCGCCCCGACCAATTTTTTGTCAGACGTCAACGATCGGGTTGAACCATGGCCGTCCGCATTTTCATGCCTGCCAAGACTGCGATGCAGTCGGGCGAAGGTCGCACGCGGGAATGGGTCCTTGAGCACGAGCCTACCGCGCCGCGACAGATCGATCCGCTGATGGGGTGGACATCCTCCTCGGATACGCGCCAGCAGGTGAAACTTTCTTTTGAGACCAAGGAGGAGGCGATCGCGTATGCGACGCGCAATGGTTTGGCCTACACGGTGATCGAGCCGACACCGAGAAAGCCGCTGCGCAAGGCGTATGCCGATAACTTCAAGTTTGGCCGGTCTGACAACTGGACCCACTGACGAACGGCTGCGGTGCTGGTCGCTGGCGGTTATTGCCGGTCTGGTCCGCCAATTTGCTCGCTCACAGGGCTCCGCTCGAGTGAGAACTTGACGTGTTTCGCGGATGCCGTCGCCGGGAGAGGTTTTGGCGATTGGGTCTGTCAGTGGTTTAGGATTGACTTGAGGACCTTGTTTCGGATCGTCCCAATGCCGCTCAACGCATGTCGCTCAGTTCGAGCTAGCAGTCGCCTTCGCAGCAGTGGCTCACTTCGCGAAGACTTCAGGAGATTTAAATCCTTTCGTGTTTTGCGGTTGGTTTGCGAACCGTGTAGCTAACCGTGCTAAGGCCCCGTAGCTCAACCGGATAGAGCACCTGCCTTCTAAGTCGTTGTTCTGGCCGGATAAAATTTAGTGTGTTCAATGGCTTGGCGAATTGCCGTTTTTCTGCGAACCGTGTACCGAACCGTATCGATCCAGTTCGCGCCCGTAGCTCAGCTGGATAGAGCACGAGATTTCTAATCTTGGGGTCGCAGGTTCAAGTCCTGCCGGGCGCGCCAACTTCCTGAAATAT
>JALHQM010000010.1:0-14357 GCA_022841965.1 Hyphomicrobium sp.
CCCCGCTTCAGCAAAGACCGCCCCGCCGGCTCTCTCCCCTCAGGCGCTCGCCCCGGCGGTGGCGCCCCCAAAGCCCCGGAAGTAGCCCCCCTCAGCGAACCCATGCGGATCGCCAAGGCGATGGCCCGCGCCGGCCTGTGTTCGCGCCGCGAAGCCGAACGCTGGATCGAAGACGGCCGCGTCGCCGTCAACGGCAAGATCCTGACAACGCCGGCCTGCGAAGTCGGCCCCGGCGATAAAATCATCGTTGACGGTCGCCCCCTGCCGGCCGCCGAACCCGTCCAACTCTGGCGCTACCACAAGATCAAAGGCATCGTGACAACGAACAACGACCCGGAAGGCCGCCCCACCGTTTTTGACAAGCTGCCGCCTGAGATGCCCCGCGTCATCTCCATCGGCCGCCTCGACTACAACACCGAAGGCCTGTTGCTGCTGACCAACGACGGCGCGCTCGCCCGTCATCTCGAATTGCCCGCCACCGGCTGGCTGCGCCGCTATCGTGTCCGCGCCCGGGGCCGCGTCACGCAATCCGATCTCGACAAGCTGAAAGATGGCATCGAAATCGAGGGCATCCGCTACAGCGGCATAGATGCCACGATCGACACGGTGCAGGGCGCCAACATCTGGCTCACCGTCGGCATCCGCGAAGGCAAAAATCGCGAAGTGCGCAAGGTCATGTCCGAACTGGGTCTCGAAGTCTCGCGCCTGATCCGCATCTCCTTCGGTCCCTTCGAATTGGGCGATCTCGTCCCCGGCGCCGTCGAGCAAGTTCGGCGCAAGCACTTGGTCGAACAGCTGGGCCCCAAAGTTGCAGGCGACTTTGGCCTCTCCGAAACGCAGGAGCAGCGCAAGGAACGCCACACGCGCGGCAAGCAGAAGAGGTCCTCTGACGAGGACGACACGTGAGGATCGTCGGCGGCAGATTTCGCGGCCGCGCCATCGCCAGCACCGAGCACGAAGGGCTGCGGCCAACGTCCGACAGGGTGCGCGAAAGCGTGTTCAACATCCTCCTACACGGCATTGAAGACTTCGACATCGATGGCATCCGCGTCATCGATCTGTTCGCCGGCACGGGTGCGCTGGGCTTAGAGGCGGTCTCGCGCGGCGCTTCTTATTGCCTTTTCGTGGAAGATGGCGCCGAAAGCCGCGGCCTCATCCGCCAGAACGTCGAAGCCTTCGGCTTAACGGGCAACACGCGACTGTTCCGCCGTGACGCCACCGACCTCGGCCCGGTAGCACCCATGCAGCCCTTCAGCCTCGCGCTCCTCGACCCGCCCTACGGCAAAGGCCTCGGCGAACGCGCACTGATCTCACTGCGCGATGGCATGTGGCTGAATCCCGGCGCCCTCGCCGTCTGGGAAGAGCGCGCCTCAAGCGAATTGCCCTGGCCCGGCGGCTTCACCGAAATTGATCGCCGCACCTGGGGCGAGACGCAGGTGGCCTTCGCTCGCTTCCAACCCGCCTGATCAAACGACCCGCAGATCGCGCGCAACGGACACCGGAAAACGCGACACCGGCGCCCCACTGGCCCGCGCTTCGAGTGTCAGCAATTCCTGCGGAAACGGCATCGTCGTCGTGCGCAACGCCTTGCCCATCAGCGACGCGTTCGAATGCAGCGACAGCACATGATGATGCACGTCGCCCTCAACGAACGACCCGTCCATCAGGTGGACGACGCCAGCGTGCACCGTGCCCACCACCTGTCCCTGAACGTAAAGTTCCCGCGTTGTGATATTGCCGAGAACATATCCGTCCCGGCCGATGTCGAGGCGCGAGCAAAGAATGTCGCCTTCGAACCAAGTGTCGAGTTCCACCCGTCCGGCCGCAACGAAGTTGCCGCGCATGACGCTGGATGTCGCGATTTTCAGCATGAAACCAACGCAATACTAAGGGCGCCCGCCCGACATCATGGAAACCCAGATCCATGTTCGAAATTTGGCGCAGTGAAACATTTTTCTTATGCTCAACGCCGTCCGAACAACCGCTCAATGTCGGAGAGCTTCAATTCCACATATGTCGGCCGCCCGTGATTGCACTGGCCCGAATAGGGCGTCGCTTCCATCTCGCGCAGCAAAGCATTCATCTCTTCCGGCGCCAGTCGCCGTCCCGCGCGCACGCTGCCATGACACGCCATCCGCGAACAGATGGCTTCGAGCTTGTCACGCAGCGCGAAACCTTGCCCCTCGGCCAAGATCTCCGTCGCAAGATCGCGCACCAGGCCCTCGACATCTGTGTCGCCGAGCAACGCCGGCACCTCGCGCACCGCCACCGCACCAAACCCGAACGGCTCCAGAACCAGCCCCAGTTCCGCCAATTCCGTCTCCCGTTCGGCCAACGCCTGCGCCGCATCGTCCCCAACCTCGACGATCGCCGGAATGAGCAAGCCCTGCCGCGACACGCCGCCATTCGACAGCATCGCCTTCATCCGCTCGTAAACGAGCCGTTCGTGCGCCGCATGCTGATCGACAATCACAACCGACGTGCGCGTCTGCGCAACAATGTAAGTCTCGTGCAACTGCGCCCGCGCCGCCCCCAAAGGCCTGTCGAGCAGATCGGGCGAAACCGTTGCGGTGTGCGCCCGCGCATCTGCACTTGGCGCATCGAACGCCGCAAATGGCGCCTGCATGGCCTCTGCCAGCCCCGGCGGAATGTATGTCGGGCTTCGTTCTGCGTGACCACCGCCCAACCCCGCCTGCGGCACCCCGTTTCCCGACCGCGCCAGTGTCTCCAGCGTCAGCCCGCCGCCGCGCGCGCTCGCCCGATGCCCAGCTCCCTCCAGCGCATACTGGATCGCCCCAATCATCAGGGCGCGAACGCGGCCCCCATCGCGAAAGCGCACCTCCGCCTTCGTCGGATGCACGTTCACATCCACGTCGCCCGGATCGAGCGTGACGAAGAGCGCGAGCAGCGGATGCCGGCCTTTCGGAATGAGATCGCCGTAAGCCGCCCGCACTGCACCGACGAGAACCTTGTCGCGCACCGGCCGCCCGTTGACGAATAGGAACTGCTGCCCCGCATCTGGACGATGCAACGTCGGCAAACCGGCATAACCCAAAATGCGCACGCCATCCCGCTCGCCCGAGATCGCAAGAGCATCCGCCATGAACTCAGCACCCATGATCCGCCCAAGCCGTTGGAGCAGACCGTCCGCCGTCGCCTCGCATCGCGGCAACCGCAGCCCCGCCCGCTCCCCCGTCGTCACCGAAAACCCAACATCGGGATGCGCCATCGCCAACCGCTTGACCGTCTCAGATACGGCCATGTTCTCCGCCCGCTCGGATTTGAGAAATTTGAGCCGCGCCGGCGTCGCCGAAAAAAGTTCGCGCACTTCAACACGTGTGCCCGCATTGATCCCCGCCGGCCTCAGTCCGCTCTTCTCCCCACGCGCAACCACGACTTCGAAACCATCGCGCGTCGCGGGCGGCCGCGAGGCAATCGACAGAACCGCAACCGACCCGATCGACGGCAGCGCCTCGCCGCGAAAACCCAGCGTGCGGATATCAAAAAGATCATCTTCGTTGAGTTTCGATGTTGCGTGGCGCTCGACCGCCAAACAGAGATCGTCCGGCGGCATACCAGCGCCGTCGTCCGTCACACGAATGAGCGACAACCCGCCACCCACTGTCACGATCTCGATTTCGCGCGCGCCGGCGTCGATCGCGTTCTCGACGAGTTCTTTGACGACGCTCGCCGGCCGCTCGATGACTTCACCGGCTGCGATGCGATTTACTGTCTCCGGAGCAAGCTGTCGGATGGCCACGGCGAATCTCCTCGATCACCTGCCTAGCAGAGTGGGGCGAGGCCAGCACCCTCGTGGAGGCAGCTGTAAACAGGCTTCAGCCGCCAAGTCTCTGTTTGGTGAGAATTTTGGCAAGTTCCACCGCCGGCTGGTCGAACGGGTCGAGATTGAGCAACCGCCCGGCCACAATCGTCTCCATCATAAAATGCATCAACAGCGCGCCCGCAGCCTTTTCATCCAGCGTGTCGATGTCGATCGTCCGCACGGGCCGCCCCGCCTTCTGCAACGCCTCCGCCACGGCATGCCCCTGAGCATCGACAATATCGCCGATCGTCTTGCCGCCCAAAAAGCCTAAACCAGCCGTCTTCGCCATATCGGCATCGAGCGTCGGCCCTGTCCCCTTCGTCGCCACGCGAATGATCGTGGTCGCAATCTCCCGCGGCCCATCCATAAAAAGCTGCAACTGACTGTGCTGATCGACGGGTCCAACGGCCGGAACCGGCGTTGTCCCTTCGCCGCCCTTGCCAAGGCTCTCCGCCCACAATTGAACGTACCAATCCGCCATTTTTCCAAGCCGGTCCGCGTACGGCATCAACACCAGCGTGCGGATACCGCGATCCTTCGATAGCCCAACCATCGTCGCCGCTCCCGCCGCGAATGGGATCTCGGCCGCCGGCCGTGCGTCGAGCATCGGTTGCAGGATAGCTCGCGCACCGGCCCGGATGGCGCGTGCATCGAGCCCCCGCGCCATGGCGGGAAGCAGCCCGACATTCGTCAAACAAGAAAACCGGCCGCCGATTCCTGTGTGGTGCTCAAGCATCGGAATGCTGAGCGACCGGAACAGCGCGCGCAAACCATTCGTCTTGCCCGGTGCCTCTGGCTCGGCAATGCCGAGAAACAGTGATGCGATCTTTGCGCCAAGCCCCGCAGCCTTGACCGCCGAGATCGTGGCAATCGCCTGCGCCATGGTCTCTGCCGTCCCGCCCGACTTTGATGTCACCACAAATCGCGTCTTGGCAAAATCAGTCGACTCCAGAAGGGCTGATAGAGTGCCGCCATCGAGATTGTCGTAGAAGCGAATGCGCGGACGCCGGTGCGGCGCCTTGGGCGCCGTATGCGGAATGCCCCAACCGGCAATCTGCGCCAACGTTTGCCCGCCCAGGCTCGATCCACCTGTTCCAAGAAAGATGACGCAATCCGCGCCGTCGGAAAGTTTCGCCAGGGCCGCTTCTGCAGCATCGATGTCCGCAGTATCCTCGACGATCCGGAGCAGTGGCAAAGTTCCACGATTGTAGTCAGCGCGGAGCCCGCCAAGCGCGGCGTCTGCTTTTCGCATCCATCCCGACAGCGCCAGAGCAGTTAATCCATGCGATCCGATGGCAGGGTCAAGGCATCCGGCGAGGTCTTGTCTGTAGGCAAGTGTCTCAGACACGGCGGATCTCCTGCAAAAGCACATTCAAACGGATATCTCACGCTGCGGTAATCGCTTTTGCCTGGATCGCCAAGTGGGCGAAAACGCGCGAACCGGCGTCTCCGCCGGTTCGCCAACAAATGGGGTCATTTGCGGCCGGGTTCCGCAGCGAACTACCAGCCGTTGCGGCAGTTCTTCCAGCGGCGGTACCACTTTGGATTGCCGGTCGCTTCGTAACGGTCCAGCAGATAACCGCAGCCATACCCGACCGTGCGATAGCCATAGAAGCGATTGCGGCCGTAGTATCCATAACCGCCGTCGCCGATTATCACAGTTACGCCGTGACGCTTATGCTTGCCGCCAGCCTCAGCGGTGCCAGCGAATGCGGTCGCGCCAAATGCGGTGAGTGCTGCCAAACCGGCCATCGCGAGGCCGTAACGGGATGTGCGCATGGATCATACTCCAGTGGTCAACGATGTCTGCGAAGCAGACCGAATGTCTCGCTTCATGGGCAGACAATCACATGGGCCATGAATCAGCGCTGTTCCCGCCGGAACATCCTCATTTCGCCCGATGGGAGGCGGCCTCGACGATTTGGATGATGCCGTCGGGCGTCGTGTCCGGAGGCAGGCGGCGGAAATCACCTGAAAACCCGAGGGCCTGCTCCAAACGCCTGTGAAAAGCAGTCCGGTCGATTTCGATGGTCCCGAACTGTTTCAAATGCTCGGTCACAAACTGCGTATCGAGCAACCGGAAGCCCCCGTGAATGAGCCGCGCGGCCAGATACACGAGCGCGACCTTTGAGGCATCGCGCTCATAAGAAAACATGCTCTCGCCGAAAAACGCTCCATCGAGCGCCACGCCGTACAGCCCGCCAACGAGCCGGTCGCCGTTCCAAACTTCGACTGTGTGGCAATGCCCAAGCTTGAAGAGTTCGCGGTAAAGCGCGCGAATGCGCCCGTTGATCCACGTCGAATCGCGCCCCTCCCGCGAGCCGGCACACCCGTCGATCACACCATCGTAGTCGGTGTCGATCCGCACTGACAGGTGCGTGGTGCGAAGCGTACGCTTCAGCCGGCTGGGGATATGGACCGCATCAAGCGGGAGCACGCCGCGGTTCTGCGGCTCGATCCAATGCAAGGCTGGATCGTCAGCACTTTCCGCCATGGGAAAAATCCCGCAGGCATAGGCCTTCATCAGGACCTGCGGCGTAATCTCAATCAGGATGTCGTCACGCGACATCGGCGCGGATGTCTCCAATTCCGTCTTCAATCGGTCAAGTCTAGCGGCCTTTTCGGAAAAATGCGAGCCAGGCCCCGTTCAGCGGCCAGCAGTCAGTCCGGGAGCGCGAAAATACCGTTTTGAGCCAATGTGCCGGATGTCTCATAGCCTGCCGTGGCCAGCGCGCCGATCAGATCGCCGTCCCAGCTATCGATGTTGGCTTCCAGAACGATGGCCTTCGGGTAAAGGCCGCGTGCAACGGTGTTGAGGTAAGGAATCAACACCTTGTCTTCGAACCCCTCGACATCGATTTTAATCGCATCAACCCGGTCGAGGCCAGCCTCCGCCACAACCCCCGCAAGTGTTCGCACCGGAACTTTGAAAATCGTCTTGCCCCCACGCGCCTCGCGATCGAGTTGCAGCGAGGAGCCGCCCATGTTGCTCTCTTCCAGCGCGAACTCCATCTCCCCGTCCGCATCCGCAATCGCAGCCCGCACGGACCGGATATTGGTGAGCCCGTTTGCCATTGCATTGAAGGCCAGCCGCTTCAGAACGATCGCGTTCGGGTCCACCGCCACGACGCGCGCGGAGGGACCAGCGTTCTTTGCGACGAAAATGCTGTAGGCACCGACATTGCTGCCGATATCCAGAAACGTGAACGCGGGATGCAACCGCGATTTGAGGAAGCCGAGTTCGAGCGGATCGAAAAACTGCGGCGTTACGATCAGCCGCTTCTCGCAGGCATTATTGCCGGCATAGAGCCGCATCTTCTGCCCAATGACGTCCAGGTCCAGCGGCTCGGAGCGCAACCGCCGCATCGCGGAGCGGATAAACGACGCGGTGCGCTTTCCAGCCTTGGTCGGCGGCAGCCGCCGTCCCAGTGCGATCAGCCGCGCCTGCAACGCAGTCGGCTGATAGGTCCCGAAAGGAGGAGCGGCGCTCTCAGTCACGCAAATTGCCTCGTCCGCCCGTCGTTCAAGATTTGCCGAGATACTTTTCCAGCCAATGAATGTCGTACATGCCGTTGACCACATCCGGGTGCCGGACAAGCTCGTGGAACAGCGGGATCGTCGTCTCGACACCGTCGATGACAAATTCCGACAGCGCCCGCTTCAGCCGCATCATGCACTCGTTGCGCGTCTTGCCGTGTACGATGAGTTTGCCGATCAAACTGTCGTAATACGGCGGAATGCGGTAGCCCTGGTACGCCCCACTGTCGACGCGAATACCGAGCCCGCCCGGCGGATGCCAGTACGTGATCTGCCCCGGCGACGGCCGGAACGTGCGTGGGTTTTCCGCGTTGATGCGGCACTCGATGGCGTGGCCGGAGAACTGGATGTCCTCCTGTTTAAACGACAGCCCAGCCCCGGACGCCACGCGGATTTGCTCCAGCACGAGATCGATGCCAGTGATCGCTTCCGTGACCGGATGCTCCACCTGGATGCGCGTATTCATCTCGATAAAATAGAACTCGCCATCTTCGTAGAGGAACTCGACTGTCCCCGCCCCCCGATACTTGATGGTCTGCATCGCCTTGGCCACCGTCTCGCCGATCCGCGCGCGCGCTTCGGCATTGATGGCCGGTGAGGGCGCTTCCTCGAATACCTTTTGGTGCCGCCGCTGCAGCGAGCAGTCACGTTCGCCCAGATGCACTGCGTTGCCTTGTCCGTCGCCGAACACTTGAATTTCGATGTGTCGCGGCTTGGTCAGATATTTTTCGATGTAAACGCTGTCGTTGCCGAATGCGGCCTTTGCCTCCGAGCGCGCGGTCGAAAACGCCATCGCGAGATCATCCGCACTCGTGGCGACCTTCATGCCGCGTCCACCGCCGCCAGCCGTCGCCTTGATCAGCACGGGGAAGCCCATGCCCTTGGCGACTTTCATGGCCTCCGCTTCCGTCTTCACGGCCCCGGCCGACCCAGGGACCACCGGAATACCGAGCTTCTTGGCCGTTTCCTTCGCCTCGATCTTGTCACCCATCGTGCGGATGTGTTCCGACGTCGGGCCGATGAAGGTGATGTTGTGCTCTTCCAAGATTTCCGCAAACCGTGCGTTTTCCGAAAGGAAACCGTAGCCGGGATGCACGGCGTCTGCGCCCGTGATCTCGCACGCCGCCAAGAGGCGCGGAATATTGAGATAGCTGTCAGACGATGTCGGTGGGCCGATGCACACGCTCTCATCCGCAAGGCGGACATGCATCGCGTCCGCATCCGCCGTCGAATGCACCGCGACCGTTGCGATACCGAGTTCCTTGCACGCTCGCTGGATGCGCAGTGCAATTTCACCTCGGTTGGCGATCAGGACTTTGTCGAACATTTTTTATCCGGCACCAGCCCTGGCGTATCGGCAGTGGCAGGCGGCGATCGCCCCCTGTCTGCGAAGCCCAGGGCGTTGCCCTCCCTTATTCGATGACCGCAAGGACCTCGCCGAATTCCACCGGCTGCCCATTTTCGAAGAAGATCGCCGTGACCGTGCCGGAGCGCGGCGCCGGGATCTGATTCATGGTCTTCATGGCTTCGATGATGAGCAGCGTATCGCCCTGCTGCACGCGCGTGCCAACTTCCATGAATGGTGGCGACGTGGGTTCAGGCGACCGATAGGCCGTACCGACCATCGGCGACTTAAGGGCGCCGGGATGCTTGCCGGGATCGCCTCCTGCAGCCGCAACCCCGCCACTTGGAACCGCAACGGCGGGTGCCGCGGCAACCGCGTGCGAGGCAGTGATTGTAATCGACCGGGCAACGCGGACTTTAAGGCCGTCCTTCTCGATTTCGATTTCGGATAAGCCCGTCTCATTAAGAAGGTCCGCGAGATCACGGATGATCTTCTGTTCGGGGCTCCGCGCCTCACCCTTGTCCTTATCCGTCATTTTGCGTCTCACCTTCTTCGGCTGCGGTTTTTCTGTCCGCAGCTGTTATCTTGGTCTTTTCCATTTTGCGTGTCGCTGTCACGCCGCCGTCGTTTTGTCGAGAATCCCGCGCACCGCTTCGAGCGCCAGTTCGTAGCCCTTGGCCCCGAGCCCGCAGATCACGCCTGTCGCAGCCAGCGACACATACGAATGCTGCCGGAAGCTGTCCCGCCGGAAAATATTCGACAAGTGAACCTCCACCACCGGCAACTCGGATGCCTGCAATGCATCGAGCAGCGCCACCGACGTATGTGTCAGGCCCGCCGCATTGACGATGATCGCCGACGCAGCCGTGCGCGCCTCTTGCACCCAGCCAATCAACTCGCCCTCGACGTTCGTCTGTCGAAAGTCGATCGCAAGGCCGAGCGCCTTGGCCCGCGCTTTAGCCAAAGCTTCGATGTCAGCAAGCGTATCGCGCCCGTAGATGGCGGGTTCCCGCGCACCAAGCAGGTTCAAGTTAGGTCCGTTGAGGATGTAGACGGGCTTTGTCATGTCACCGGATGTGTGTCGGCTTGGGGGCACGGATGAGTAGCACTTTGGCCCCGGCCATCCGCCGCTGCCCAGCCCGCTTCTCCCGTACAACACGGGGGTCTAGCAGCTTTCCCAGAGCGACGAAAGAGTTCCACCGCCGCGTTCGCCAACGCAGCAGTGGGAAAATAGTCTGATGCGCCAGAACATTGCGCAATATGGCTTTATCGCCGCTATCACGGGCCGCTTAGCAGTAGCCGCAACCCGCCTGCCGCAGGGTGGCGATCTTCGCGGTCAGCTGATCGAGAAGATCCTCCGGTGCTCCGCCGATCGCATCACTCCCGACGAGAAAGTGCGGTGTGCCGGAGATGTTCATCTTCTTCGCCAGCGCTTCGACACGCGCTAACTCACCCTTCACCACATCGCTATCCTTGTCGGCCTTGAGCTTCGCGACGTCGAGACCGAGCGTGCCGGCCATCTCCAGTGCGGTGGCCTCCGTCACGCGGCCCTTGCTCTCGATCATTGCTTGATGCAGTTCCCAGTATTTACCTTGAGCGCGCGCGGCCAACGCAATCTTCGCCGCGTCCTCCGAATCCTTGCTCAGGATGGGCAATTCCTTGAACACCACGCGAACATTCTTATCCTTCTCGATCAGTTCGCGGATGTTGTGGAAACCCCGTTTGCAGTAACCGCAATTGTAATCGAAAAACTCAACAACCGTGATGTCGCCATCGGGATTGCCCGCAACCGGGGCGTCTGGATGCCGGTAAATTTCCTTGGCGTTTTCCGCAACAAGCGTCTTCGTACGCTCCGCCTCTTCCATGGCCATCTTCTGCTCAAGCGCGGTCTGCACCTCGACCATGATTTTTGGATTTTGGAGCAGATAGTCCTTCACGATCTGCTCGATGCCGCGCTTTTGCGCGTCGTTGAACATCGACGTATCGGCCGCGACGCTGTTTGAGTGAAAGGGGCTCATGAGAAGAAATGTGCCCGAAAGCGCTAACGCCCCGCTCATTACGGCAATCGTCCATCTCGACGGACGTTTTGGGCTCGTGCTGGAGCGGCGATCGGAGGTGGGGTCGGTCATTGAGGTCAACTCATGTTTGGAGATTCAATTTGGGGCAACGACATGGTTTGCTGCCGCTCGCCGTCTCATATCAGGTCTGCGGCTTGTAGTTGAGAATATCGTCGGCTTTCACCCACTCTGGACTGCCCGGCTTCAGCGCGCTTTGGGCGCGTTTTGCAAACTCTTGCGCCTGCTTGACCGCCCCAAAGTAGAACAGTCCCTGAGCACGCGCCAATTCCGCCTGCGGTATCAGCCCTTTATCATAGTACGCTTGGCCCAGCATATTGAACGCCATGGCGTTTTCACCCTCGCGCGTAATCGCTTTTCGCAACAGCGCGATGGCCTCATCCAGCAACTGCGGCTGCTTTGATTGCACCATGCTCTGGGCGAGTTGCACGGCAATGAGCGGCGCATCTCCCCCCGCCAGTTGCAGAGCTTTGCGCAGCGGCGGGATTGACTCGGAAAACCGCCCGCTCTTTTGCAGGAAATCGGCCTTCACTTCGTGGAAGTAAGGGTTCTGCGGGTCGGACTTGATCAGCTGGTCAGCATCAGCCAGCGCGGCTTCAAGACCGCCACCGCCACCCATCCGGAATCGCGCGACAGTCCGTGCATAGCGCGCAGGCGCGCTTTGGTCCGCCGCCGAATAGCGATTAAAAACCGTCTGGGGATTCTCGATGTACCCCGAGAGCTTGGCCCGCATCATGTCGTGGCGGAACTGCAGCTCCGGCGTATCCGCGACGCCAAAATAGGGACTGCTCTCGACAAGTTGCCGGAGGCGCGCCAGACGATCGGTGGCGACCGGATGCGTCCGCGCAAACGGATCGCGGTTTTGGTCGGAAAACAGTTCCTGCCCAGCAAACCGCTCGAAGGTGGCAAGCATGCCGCGGCCCGATTGACCTGTCGTGTTCAAATAGCTCAGACCTGCCTGGTCCGCCGCCGATTCCTGCGACCGCCGCTCCGCCGTTAAACCGCGCATAATGAGTTCGCTGCCGCCGGACAGCACGCTCTGCCCCGCGCCGCCAAGATCCCGGCCGCTATCGCCTCCCGAAACACCACCCGCCACCATCAGGCCGATGCCGAGGATCTGCGCAATGAGGGCGCGAGTTTGGTCTTTTGCAATTCGCGCCCTGAGCGCCGCCATGTGCCCGCCGGCGATGTGTCCGGCCTCATGAGCCAACACCCCGATGACTTCATTCGGTGTCTGCGCCTGCATCAGCGCCCCGGTGTGGATGAATACATTGCGTCCGTCGACGACGAATGCGTTGAAATTCTCGTTGTTGACGATCCGGACCGCAACGCGGCCGCTGCCCAGGTTGGCCGCCTTAAAAATCGGCCGGGCATAGTCGTTGAGCAAGTTCTCGATCTCGGTATCCCGGATCAGGGGCAACCCTTGCGCGGCAGCTGCAACCGGCGTCAGAGCGGCAACAGCTACCGCAGCCAGCGCGCACCAAACCTTTGCCGGCCACGCGCCAGTGCGCGCCCCGCTCAGCCCACGGTCAAGTGGAGGATAACCTTCGCTCATGCCCAACCGATCGCCCAAAAATGAGCCGAAATATCGGCGGGCCTGATGCCCCAGCCGAACGGCGACCATTTCGTCCCCGCCCCACGGAGATAGTCAAGAGCCTGCCTGAAGGCGAGGGTGCCCCTCAGTGATGCAATCGACGCCAAAGAAAAAGGGGGGCGACGGCTGCGCGCCATCTCCCCCCGTGCATTGACAGCGAGCGCTGATTAACCGCGGCGGCCACTGTTGGCGCTGAGCGAGACAAAGCGATGCCCGATATCGACATGGATGTGGTTCATGCCGCGATAGGTCATTGTCCCACCCGAGTGGTGGTTCTTGATCAGCCAGTTGACAATCGCGCCCTTGCGGCCGCCGGCATCAAAATCGATGGCCAGGCCGTAGCGGTGCTTCGAGGGCTTGCCGCTGGTCGCGATGACCGCGCCGGGGCGGCAGGTCGAGACGATCGAAACGGCGCCGAATTGGCCTTCGATCCGGTTCAGCAGGGCGCGGGCCTGCGGCTGCAAGCACGAGCGCGACGAACCACCCGATGCATAGTTGGTGAACGAGCGCGACTTTAGCCCCTTCTTGGAGCCGTAACGGCGCGACTTGCCGTACTTCGCCGAGCGCTTGCTCTTGGCCTTGTACGCGTACCGCTTGTTCGACTTCACCGTGTAGTTCTTGGCAACCGAAGCGCGGTTCGCGGAGGCCGACGCGTTATCGGGGTGAGGCGCGGCGACCGTGGTCGTTGCGGAGAGGGCGACGAAGCCGAAAAGAGCGGCGGCGATCGACAGAAAACGAGTGCTCATGGGTACTCCAATTTTTTTATCGTCAGACTTGGCGCCGGTCTTCCGGCATTCGAGAGATCACTGCGTCAGCTTCTGCTGTTCTTCAAAGTCTAGATCGAGATGTTCCATGGCCCAGCGTCCCAGTAGAGGCGCGTGAGTGCGGGTTCATCTCGTGCTCGACTGTGTTCTCCCTCGTTCGGCATTGGTCTGTTGCGCTGCACCGAGAGTGCGAACACTGGACAGACCTCACCAACAGCCGGGACCTTATGGTGAAAATTTGACGGCTAGAACCCGCTGGCGGCAAGGTGCGACCACGTGCACCGAATGCCGGAATTTGCGGCGCAGATGATTGAGTCGTCTTGATTCCCAACAAAAAAAGCCGGGCACTTGGCCCGGCTTTCCGAATTGTGTGCAACCCGCGCGAGTGCGACAGGTTAGCTCAAACGCCCAATCGCCTTTGCCACCAACCCTTACGAGCGGGCTGATCGGCTGCCGTATCCGCTGGCGCGGACGCCTGATCTGGAGCGACGACAACACGCTCGATCTTAGGTTCACTAGCGACCGGTTCCCCCGTCCGCCGCCGCGGTTCGGTCTCGGGTTCCAGCACAGGCGCGATGTGATGTTCGGCCGGGTCGTGCTTTGCAGCGCTCGGCGATCGCTCTCTCTGGTTCCGGCGCGGCTCCTCGCGAGCGGCACGATGCTCACCAACGGGTTCGGCGGCAGCAGGCTCCGGGTCGGGAGTGGTCTCGACACCGGCTGGGCCCGCAAAATCGTCGACGAAGTCTTCTGTGACATGCGGGCGTGCTGCATAGCCGTTGCCATCTTCAACTCCGGCAATCGGCGAACCATTCTGGTCACGCTCCCGGCCACGTCCACGGCGACCGCCACGGCGTCCGCGGCGGCGGCGGCGTCCACCCCGGTCACCATCGCCCGTTGGCGACGGGTCACGATCGGTCTCGCCAATGTCGTCGCCGGTCGTTTCGATCAACTCAAGTTCGCCGCTGGCGGTCTCTGGGCCAAAATCATCGCCCTCGTCACCCTTGCCGCGCTCAGATGGGTCGCTAACGGAGCCGTTGAATGGTGCGCGGACGTCGCCGCGATCATCCCCGCGCTCACCGCCACGGCGGCCACGCCGGCGGCGTCGGCGCCGGCCGCGACCGCCCTCCTCACCACCCTCTCGTGCCTCGCGGCCTTCGCCCCGGCCTTCACGAGGCTCACCACGGCCCTCGCCACGAGCTTCACCTCGGCCTTCACGAGC